>JBCBPD010000018.1:0-49030 GCA_039820925.1 Bacteroidota bacterium
ACACGGACCTCGCTGTAGCATCCGGGTCTACCAGCATGTTTTCCTTAATTCGCTCAGCACTCTCCAAGGCCTCTTCGTATTGAGCATTCTTGAAGAGGGCTATCGCTTGATTCATTTTAAATCGGTTGACGAAAATCGAGTCACCTTCGCTTAAAGCCTTCCTTTCTCCTAAAAGAGAATAATGTTGAGCAGAGTCCGTTTCATTCGAAAACAGAAATGCATCTGATTTTGCGTAAAACAATCTTGTTTCATAAAAACCTTTGTTTTCAAGGGTAGCGTTCTTTAGGTAATCCTCATATTTATTGAAGTAATCAATAGCTTCCTTGCGATTTCCCCCAAGTGTCTTTATCAGACCAATATTGAAGTTGATCCCCGCCTCCATATCCAAATTTTCACCATCACTCGCCTTTAACGCGGCAAAATAGTAATCCAGGGCGGCGGCATATTGACCTATCCGATAAAACATTCTGCCTTTCTGTAAATTCCCTTGCGCTAAAAATGGATTGTGATTTTTATTTCCATGCGCCATCAAAATCAAACTGTCAGCATATTGAAAAGCTTCGTCTATTGGGGTTATGTTAGACATGGCGTGGTAACCCTCCATAAGTCGAACAGTATCCTTCTGTTGTTTTGCGAGAAGTATGTAAGCAGCTGTCTTGGAAAGAGCACTAATGGAATCAAGAGGAAATACCCGGAAGTTCACTTTCAGCTGCTCATATTTCCCCTCAATATCCTCGGTACGTTTTGACTGTGAAAAACCTAGCGTGATACTGCAAACAATAGCCAAACTGTAGCAAATGATTCTAGATGCCGTGCTCATGTTTCAACTTTTTACCAGCTGGTTCATGTTGATGTTCTCCAAATTGGAACTATACAACAAATGAAGGTACCGTCCTACCGCGAAAACCATTGTACCCGTCGTTCCTAAATCGAACAAGAAAATCTGATGTACAATTGAAAAACTCTAGTAAACCAGTTCGCAAAAAACAATGGCGAAAGGAAACACATCCAAAAAAGGGAAAGGGGACTTTGGATATCATGGTGGGTTAGTGCGCTGAGAAAATCTGTTAATGTTAAGATAGCAAAAATTTAAGACTTCCCAAGATTTATAAATCCCAAGACCGTATTTATAAATCAGAGGAAACACCATTTGTGATATCGCCGGGTTCTTATGAATTTCATTGTGGCTGAACGCAAAATCAACACTAAAGTCACGCTTTGATATCTATAAAGAACTTAGAACGCTTACAAAAACTGCACCGGTTGATTGTTAATGAAACCACCGGTACACCCAAGGAACTCGCTAGGAGACTCCAGGTGAGCGAGCGTATGATTTTTTGCCTACTTGATGAGCTTAAAGACTATGAAGCCAACATAGCATACGACCGTAAAAGAAAAACCTACTTCTACAGCGACGACTTTGAATTGGATATCCATATCTCAGTTTCTACCATAAGGGCGGGCGTGATTACTTCGAGCTTTCAACTTTAATTGGGTCTCCCTTACCCACATCATATTTCTGAAATCTTACTCGAATGCTGAACCGGCATTAAGCGGCTCACTACACTATTAAAAACTTCGTTCCCTAGAGCTGGTTTCGACTGCAAGTTTTATGCAGTGGGCGCCATTAGATTTGAAACACTGTGTAAAAAAAGTTCAACCTCTAATTCTTCCTAACGCCTATGACAAAAACCGAAAATGACAAAAACAAAACACTAATCCCAAAAAACAATTAATGAAAATACTACAACTATCCGGTTTGATACTATTGTTTCTAGTATTGAGCTGCACATCAGAAGAAAACAATTCAGCTTACACCGAATCTGAAACCATAGCGACAAGCGCTGAATCAGGGTTTGAAGTAAGTGTGGAACAAAACATGCTCGTATTCCCAACCAGGGCAGATTATGACGGAGCCATTGCCGAGTTAGGCACCATGGATTCAGACCAATTTGAACAGTGGGAGGCGAAAATAGGCTTCGCATCCATGCGAAGTATGACCAGCACGGAACAACGGGCTTCCATAGGTATTGAAGATGACCTATTGGCCACCTTGTTGAACCAAGATGGAATCATTAAAATTGGAAATCACATTTACAAAGTAGACCTTCCTAATGAGGAAGTTCTTGTACTAGGGTCATCGGCCTATGCGAACAAAAACTCCTTTACCACAGGAAAGCAACGAAGTTTAAGCATTCACGAAAACGTGCTGGACGTCGTTGAAGGATTGGAACAACCCATGAGCCAGTCTGAACGATCTAGATACTGCAGCAAACGCAAGCTTTCATGGAATACTGCCGCTAATCTTTTATCCGCTAAAATCGTTTATCAAAAAGCCGGGATTCTAAACTCGCTCCAAAGTAAAATCCAACAAGACAAGGTCAACATTTTCAACCTTGGACTAAAAACCAATGGCTCCAACCTCTTTTGGCGAAACAAGAAGAAATCAGGTACCATCGGTCCTTACGAAACCACCTTTTTTGTTGCTGAAACCAAGAGCTATCGACCTTACTACTCCAGCAGAAGACTTCGTGCGTATCGTTTCTCTGTTGAATTCAGAGCGCAAGACAAAAATTTCGCTGGCACTAGCAACGGAATGATTACCAAAGTATTAACTATTGACTGCAATTAAACACCCTTAACATGAAAACGAATAAATATTTATTTTTTCTAATGACCCTAGGTCTTTTGTTGACCTATTCTTGTACCAAAGAGGAACCCGTTATTTCCCAGGAAAACACAACTGCCTCCAATGTACCAGAGACGATTACCTTGGAAGAAAACATTCTATCCTTTGACTCTAAAGAAACCTTAACTGCCCTTTTGGAAAATGATGATGAAGGTATTTTGGACCAGACCATGCAATCTTTAGCAGATAAAGGTTTTACGGCCCTTCGACCAATATTTAACGATTTGGATGGTCCAGAAGTAGAGTCTTTCTTGGCACATAAAGCAGATTTGATTCAAAGCAAAGGAATTCTGTATTCCACGAGAGGTGACAATTCAGAATTGGACTTGGATGACGAGGTCATTTCTGACGGAAAATTTGCAAAAGTGCTAAATGAAAACAGAGAACTTATCGTTGGGGGCAACTACTATGTATATACCACAAATGGATTGTATTTCTGTGAAAAGAGTAAAAAAGAGACTTTGCAAAACTACTTGGTCAGTTTATCAACCGACAAGAATTTCAAACCTTACGAAAGACGTAGTTGCGGTGATGAAAATATGCTTCGCTCTTCTGATGATGTCCTCCAGTTGGCGCCAATAGAAGGAGAAGTCAAACAAGTTACTTCCGAAATCAACCAATTCGTTTCTTCCTGCAGCGGCGGAGGCGGTGGAACTGGTGGTGGAACTGGTGGTGGAACTGGTGGTGGAACTGGGGGTTCTAGCGGAGGTAGTTCATCCTCATCCACACCCCCTATCTTAATTCCACAAAGTTTTGGTCAATGTACCTATAGCGAGGATAGTATCTTCCAAAAGATTTTTGGAAATACAGTAAAGTGTAACGATTACCATGACAGTACACACAGAATCCAAACCAAAGTTTGGAACGAGAACTACTTTTTGTGGTCTTCCGTCGGGGTTTCTGCCAAGTATCAAAAGAAACGTTTCATTGGGTGGTCAGAGTCCAGTACTTCTGATGGCGTAAGACTTGGTTTGAATCACGCTATCTACACCTATAAATCGCCAATGAGTCCTTATAACGCCCACGACCCAAAACGCGTAATATTTAAATACAAAGGGGTAAGCTACAACCAAAATGGACAGGTAGTGACAAGCTACCCTATCAATTCGTCAGCATGGCCTTTTCCACAAAATGAAACTTTGGGTGCTATTGAAATTTACATCTTTGGAGATGACAGGTACTGGCCTTTGACCGGAAAAGACGCAAACAAAACCATCAACCAACTGTTGAGTCAGGCTAGAGGTGCAATTCGAGGATTGTCAAATGACATGAACAACGACAAAGTGGGGATTCAAGTTGTGAAGTTCCTACCTACTTCTTTCCGGATTACTCAAGCAGATGTTTTGTTAAAGCATCGTTCTCAAGCCAAAAGAACCCTGGATTTCAATTTTCTTTTAAAGTTTAAAAGTGGGAACTCCGATATATTCCAAAATGTGGTGAATCAGCTTAATGCTGAAAAGTATGACAAAATAGAGATTGATATGTACGGTGCCGCACTGCGAAACGGAAAATGGAAAGGAAAAAGAATCATAGGTAAAGTTGATTAATTTTAAGTATGGTACGCCGATATTTGATTTTTACCCTATTGTTTTCAGCATTTCTATTTGCTAACCTGTGTGCGCAGGAAAATCAAGCTGAATCCGTTGAAAACATCCTCCGGATTAACTTTGTTAATCCAGCGTTGGAATATGAGCTTAAAACCTCAAAAAATTCCATCATGAGTGGCGCTGCCGGAATAGGGTATGGCGGAAGCTATCGAGAATTGGAGGTATCAGGCGCAAACGGACTAGTATATATTATTAGTCCGTTTGTTGACCTTCAGCACAAATGGTATTATAATCGAAACAAACGCTTGACCAAGGGTAAAAACATTGAAGGCAATGCGGGAAACTATTTCTCCATACGGGGAATAACCCGATTTGCTGCCATCAGTGAAAATGTAACCCGAACGGATAATTTGGATTTTGCCGTTGGCCCAACATGGGGACTTCAAAGGAGTTATGGGAAAATTCATTTCCTTCTTGATTTTGGTCCGCAGTTTTATTTTGATTCTATTGGGAATTCTGGTTTCTTCCCCGTGATGGTGCAAATCAATATCGGATTAAACCTAAATCAGAAATAGGTGAGCTAACAAAGGATATTAGCATTTCATTATTCAGTAAAGGTGAAGTGCCCACGCAATATCCTAAAGTAAAAAACCAACACACCCCTATTCCTCGTAAATCTATAACCACGTTTCATTGCATTCGCTTAAAAGGAAATAGTTCTTATGAATCGAAAAATTTGGATTTTACTAGTAATTGGTTCGCTTTTCTCATGTGTAGGAGGCAAGTTCAACTATTCATTTGACACGGGAAAACAGCTAGACTTTAGTAAAGGTAAATGGATATTTAACAGAACTGAGTCCAATTCCCAAGTATTTGATAGTGAACTCAACGTGTTGGCATACAACGAATTTAGAAAGCTTTTGGGAGATTCCTTAATGGATTTAAACGCATTACGCGCAAAAAAAATGGTGTCGCCAAAAATTGAATTCGAACTCTCAAAAGAGGCTTTACGGCAACTAGGCAAGGACACCGATTGCCAATATCTTATCAATACGCGAGGATACATTGTTGGAAACGGTGCAGGCAGTATTTCCTTTGATACGGGAAATGGATACTACAGCGCCAGCAATCAATCTTCTGTTTCTATCGCTATCTACAATCTTAAATCTGGAACACTAGTTTCGGCATCACAAGCCGTCGGAAAAGCCACGGCAGAGAACTCCCATTTTGATGATAATAGAGGAATTCCTGCGATAAACTCCAGTGCAGAAACGTTGATGTTAAAAGCTACCAAAAACCTTATCGGAAAATACGACAAGTACCGATTGGACCAATAATCTGCAATTCCCTTCTACTCTATTTTAAAGGTTAAAAGAACTTTTTTGTAACAATTCAACTTTGGTTTTCTCTTTCTACAAACAACCAGAAAACCATGAGATCTTTCTTAAAGGCAACCCTCCTCTTACTTGTATTAAATGTAACCGGCCAAACCTCACTTAAAGAAATATATACCACTCCGGGTTCCTACGCCGTAGGGTTTCAGCATTATATGGCAACCGATAGTTCAAGGACCTATTCCCGTTTGTCTGATTGGACCAATGAGAAACTTCCAAGACCCATTCCAGTAAGCGTTTGGTATCCCGCAGAAAAAACCACTGAGACCAACCCAATCAAGATTTTGGATTATATGCGAATCTTAAAGAACGAAGAAGAATGGGAACATCTTCCAGACCAACAAATCCTGAATTGGTTTTACTACGCCAACACTCCAGAAAACGAAGAGCATTTGACCCGAAATACGCGAAGCTTCTTGGACGTTAAACCTGCTTCGGGAAAATACCCCGTTGTGATTTATGCGCCCAGCTATCAAGCTTCTTCTATTGAAAATTTTGCTTTATGTGAACTTTTAGCCAGCCACGGTTATGTTGTTTTTTCCAGCCCCAGCCGTGGACATGATTATCGATACTTTCAAGGCGGTACGGCTAAAGATGCCGAAACCCAAGCTAGGGATGTGGAATTTCTGATGATACAAGCAAAAAAACACCAGTCAGTGGATTTTGATAAAATGGGAGCGATGGGTTTCAGTTTTGGAGGTATGTCAACCATGAACGCCAAAATGCGAAATGCCAACATCAAAGCCTTGGTAAGTCTGGATGGTACAGAACGATATGTCTACGAAACCCTTGAAAAATCCCCTTATTTCAATTTGGACAATATCAACGTTCCCTACATTCATTTATCTCAAAAAGAAATTCCAAAACAGGTTTTGGAAGAAGACAATATTGACCCAGAACTGAATACCAAGTTTGACTTGTACGATAGCATCACAAAAAGCAAAGTCTACCGCTTAAAAATGCATCATCTTTCCCATTCTTATTTCAGTACGTTGGGTGTTTTGTTTCAAACACGCGATACCAGAAAAGATAAGTCCGATACTGAAATCATGAAGTCTTATCAATGGCTATCGCAATATGCCTTGCAGTTTTTCAATGCCTACTTAAAACAAGATGAAACTGCTTCAAAATTCTTGGAAAATACCCCCGAAGGCAATGGTGTAGCAGAAGGAGTGATTGGAAAAATGCAAAAAGAGCCTGAGGCCAAAGCATTCTCGTTTCAAGATTTTAATGAAATGGCGGCGAAACAAGATTATGAAGATTTAATCCCATTATTCCAAAGCCTTCAAAAAGAAAATCCATCATTGTCCTTTAGAGAAATTCGTTTAAACAACCTTGGCCTGAAACTTATGTTTCATCCTGGGAAAACGGAACAAAGCATTAAAGTATTTCTGCTGGCTACCCACTTATATCCAGACTCGGCAAACCTCTTTGATAGCTTAGCGGAGGCATATCTGTACGCCAACAAACCAAACGAGGCCGTTGAGGCTTTCGAGAAATCGCTAGCATTAAACCCTGAAAATACAAACGCGATAAATCGTTTGAAGGAGTTGAAAAAATAATGCTTCAACGCGGCGGCCGGTCGTGTGGTGGTAGTCCGTGAGGAGGCCCTTTAGGATGCAATGCTCCCGCAACCAACTGCTTGAGCTTTTGTTTTTGGTCTGGCGTACAAATGCGTTCAATTTTCGAAAAATGATGGAACAACTCCAACTCGCGTTCTTGACTCAATTGCCCTATTAAACGAGTGAGGGAATCAACTACTTTTTCATCGCCCGGTTTGCCAAGGTTCTGAAACAAATCTCCCTTTAAGCGCTTAAAACGGTCATCCAAAGCACGCATTTTGCGATGGTGCTCGCGTTCCAAGATTTCGTATTGTTTCATCTGTTCGGCATCCAATGCCAATTCTTTGGCAAGAAATTCCCTTGGATGTCTTCTTTGGCGCTCGGGTTTCTGCATCACCAGATAGAGCAACACCCCATTCATGATAATCAAAAAGACCAGCGCAATCAAAACAATAGTATTCTTTCGCATCGTCTAAAGATTTAATCCGTCTTGATTCCAAGTCTCTGAAAAACCATAGCTCTCGGCAAAGGTTTCCAAACCGGACTCCTCTTGGTTGCTTAAATATGTGTAGAGAATTCCAGCATTGACTAGAATCAATACCAACAAAGCAGCTGCATACGCTTTAGGCATACTCCAAACTGGTACTTTTTGGGATACTTCTGTCGAGGTTTGGGTTAGTTGACGCATCACTTTATCCGCAAAAAATGGAGGTGGAGAAACCGATTCCATTTGAGCAAGTGAGTCTATCAAGGCTTCTGCCTTTTCATGTGCTTGGTTTTCTTTTTTCATGGTTTTGTTATTGCATAATTAGATGCTAAAATTTTCTAAAACTTGCGTTACCATCCTTCTTTTTTAAAAAAGAGGGTCAATTGTTCTTTCACACGCTTTCGGGCACGAAACAAAAGAGATTCAACAGAGGATTTACTCTTTTCCGTGATTTCAGAAATCTCCGAATACGGTAAGCCTTCGATATGATGAAGCGTGAATACAATCCGTTGTGCTTCGGGTAATGAATTGATGGCTTTGAAAATCAATGCTTTCTTTTCTTTTTGTTCCAACAACACTCCGGGGTGGTCAAATTCTGTGAAATACGAGGTTTTATCAAGCGGTACGCCGCTTGAGGATAAAGACAATTTGAACCCAAAACGTTTTTTAGTATTTCTTTTCCGAATAAACTCCAAGCTCTTGTTCATCGCAATCCGATATAACCATGTAGACAGTTTTGAACCGCCCTTGAACTTGGAAATGGACCGATACACTTCAACAAAAACCTCTTGTGCAATGTCTTCGGCATCTTGTGCATTGGGCACAAAAGACAAACATGTGTTGTACACCAAGCCTTGATACTCGTCCAATAGGCGTTTGAAAGCATCGTGCTTTTGCGCCTTCAAATCGTCAAGAAACTCTTTATCGTCCAAAAAAAGGTGGCTTGAATACCCTACAAAGAAAGCGGAAATGAAAAAAACCCACTTTTCCCGCAAGTTTTTTTCTCAAAACACATCTAAACCTCAAAACAAAATGAAAATCATGAGAATAAACAAGCAATGGATTGCAATTGGGGCTGTTACCCTAGTGTGGAGCACAAATGAGTTGAATGCCCAGCAAGATGAAAATCGTAGACCGGATGGACCTCCATCCATAGAACAACTGATGGAAGATTTGGATGCAGATGGTGATGAAAGATTATCTGAAAAGGAGGTAAAAGGCCCTCTCAAAAGAGACTTCGCCAAGTTAGACCTTAATGAAGACGGGTATCTCACCAAAGAAGAGTTGGAAAAAGCACCCAAGCCCAAAAGAAGAGGTCAACGCGACCGAAACAACTAGTCAAAACACCTAACCATGAAACATAGCAATTCAATTTTATTTTTTTTGTTGATGGGCCTTATTGTTTTTATGGCTTGCAGTTCCGATTCGGAAGACAATACCCCTTCAGATGTTTCAGACGATGATGTTGTAGCAGTCTTGAGTCCCGCCTTCGCGGAGTTTGATACCGATGAGACGGACATTTACCTTGAAGGAAATAATGTGGTGATTGAAACTACCGGTTTCCCCAATCATGAAACCGTGTATTGGGGCCCCGGTAGCGATATGTATCGCGAAGAACCCGATGTCGCCTTAACCCCAAGCATTATTCCCAATTTTGATGGTTCGGCAACACTTACCGTGCCCGCGTCGCCCGAATTGGCGGCAAATAGTACTTCGACAAATTTGGGAGCTATTGGTATCGCGGTAAGCGGTGCAGCTATCTTTAATGACCAAGAGGGGAATGGACCTTTAAGTGATGCGGCCGTTAGTTTGGATTGGACTGGGGGACATATCGGCCCTTCGGTGTATCACTATCACTTGGAACCCAAAGCTTGGTCAGAAGACGATGATGCATTGATTGGTATTTTGGCTGATGGATTCTTTATATACGGTAGAAAATGTTTTGAAACGGGCGATTACCCAACGGATTTGGACGAATCCGGCGGACATTTCTCCATCACCCAACATTCAGATGAGCCGGTGTACCACTACCATATCGAAAACGAGCTATACCTAAATCAGTATTATGTCATCTTTCCTGGAGATTATCAAGGCACGCCGAACACGATTAATTAGTGCGCCGGTAGTGACACTTTTGGTCTGCTTCCTTTTGGGATGGAGAAATAATGGGGAAATAGCCTCCTCTTCTGACAAAATACCGAGTATTGAAGTAGTCAAATCTGATTTGGAATTACGCCCCACGGAGGGAGAATGGTTCTATAACGGCAAACCATTCAATGGGTTTGCCGTTCAGTTCCACAGCAATGGAAATTTGAAGGAAAAAGTGGCTTATGCTCAAGGCAAAAAACAAGGAAAAGCCTATAAATGGTATGCGGATGGTACACTTGCCAGTGAGAAAAATTATGCCGCCAACCGTTTGGAAGGGAAATCCGTTATGTGGTGGCCTAATGGAAGCAAGAGCGACGTGTCTTTTTATAAAAATCGCAAACGGCATGGTGTCCAAACAAAGTGGTATCCCGACGGTACCAAGGCGAGGATTATGCGCTTTCAAGACGGAAAGGAGCACGGTCTTCAACAAGCCTGGCTACCTATTGGAAAAATTTACGTCAACTATGAAGCCAAAAATGGTCGTTTTTTTGGTTTGAAGCGGTCCAATTTATGTTATCAATTGAAGGATGAAGTGGTACAACCTTAGTATTTTGACGATTAGCATTGGGGTGTTATTTGCCTGTAATTCATCCTCCAAGCAGCACGAAAAGAGTAGCAGGGTTAGTACGCTACCCTACTATCAAGAGGCGACTTTTACACCTGTTTGGTTCAACCCTAAAAACGATTCGGTCAAACAACTACACAAAATTCCATCGTTCCAATTGGTCAATCAACTTGGAGACACCATTACGGAGCGAACGTTTGAAGACAAGATTTATGTAACGGATTTTTTCTTTACGTCTTGTTTTGGGATTTGTCCTAAGTTGACCTCAAACATGGGCAAAATTCAGGAAGCTTTCGAAAAAGATGATAATGTCTTACTCCTTTCACATTCGGTTACCCCAAAGTACGATTCTGTCCCTGTTTTAGCACGATATGCGGAAAACAATAAGGTCATTGCCAATAAATGGCATTTGGTAACTGGAGCAAGAGAAACGATTTATGATTTAGGCCGTAACGCCTATTTCGTTGAAGAAGACTTGGGCGTAGCCAAAAGCACGGATGAATTTCTGCATACCGAAAACTTTGTGTTGGTAGATAAAAATCGAAACATCCGCGGCATTTATAATGGCTTGAACAAAACGGCCATTGCCCAACTTATTGCAGATATCAAAACCTTGAAAAACGAAAACTAGAAAGCATCTGGGTTAAGTTGGCAGCGCTTAAAAGAGTTTCTTATCTTGAGGGAAACCTTTGCCATGAAAAAACTACTTCTCTTTTGCGGTTTGCTGTGCATGCCGCATCTACAAGCACAAGGCTTACGTTCGCTTTACAATGAAAGTAAAACGGCTTATGAAGCTAAGGACTGGACTTCTTTTAAAAATCTAAACTTAAAAATGTTGGGGATTCACCCTTCCCATCCAACTATTCTATACAATACGGGTATTGCCTATGGCAAAAGTGGGCAAAAAGACAGTTTGCTGCATTATATCAACAAGGTGCTCAGCTGGAATGCAACGCTTGACCTTGAAGAGGGCGATTTAAAAGCCATTGACGCCGATAGCACTTTGACGCCCAAACTTTCCGAATTGAAGGAAAAATACAACATGAGAATCGAAAATGGAGAGGACCTTTTAAAGCTAAAAGGCAGTTATCATTTTGAGGACCTGGCAACCCTTGGAGATGACTTTTATTTTGCCGATGTTTTGAACAAAGGTTTGGTTAAAGCCAATGCAGGTTCGTTGGATACGACCATGGTGAAACGTTTTGCGCTATCTCCTTTAAGTTTGGTAACGGACAATGGCAAAAAAACGCTTTGGATATCTCTGGCGGCTGTACTGCATTCCAGTCAATACGCAATAGAACAGCAGTTCAAAAGCTATCTAGTCAACTTGGATATAAAGACAGGTAAAGAATTATCTCGAATAGCGCTACCTGACTCTTCCATCGTGGGCAGTATTCAACTGGTGAATGATAAAATCTATGCAACCAGTTCGAAAAATCCTGAGGTTTACGTTGTGGATGTAAATGAGAAACAGTTGGAACACACTCATCAAATTCAAGAGGGTTTCAACCTTCAAGGTATTGCTTACGACCTCAAAACTGAACGTGTTTTTGTCGCAGATTATATCAGGGGAATTTTTCATGCCCCAATTTCCAACATGGAGGACCGTACTTGGGTCAACACACCAGGTTATTTATTGAAAGGGTTAGATGGACTTCAGGTAATCGACTCCAAAACCTTGGTGGCTTCCCAAAATAACTCCCGTCCAAAACGCATTATAAGAGTTCATTTGGATGACACAGGTGAAAATGCAACAGTTGAATTGTTGGAAAATAACATAGAATCAACAGGTGAGCCCACAAACCTGCAAATTGATTCTACTGGAAATGTTTTTTATATTCCCAATAGTGCTTGGAGCATGTATTCTGGGGATTTGAAACAAGAAAAGCCGCACCCTGGAGACCAAACGGTCCGACGGATTCGGCTTTCCGACGTCAAAAAATAAGCTGAACTTCCCTGCAATCAGTGGCGTTCAAAACGCTCCTTCCGTTTCTGAAGTTGGCGGTCCAATTCCTCAATGGTATCCACCATCGCCTTTTCAAAATTATCCATATTGGATTTGGCAAATAAACGTGGACCGGGCGCACTAAGTTCAATCTCGCAAATCTTGTTTTCCCCATTCTTTTGATTGGAAAGTTTGAACATCACTTGCGCTCGAATAAGCCATTGATACCGTTTTGCCAATTTGCTCAACCGCTTTTTGAGAAGGGTATTCAACGATTCGCTTTCTGGCATTTTTTGATATTGAATCTCAACAGTCATAACAGAAGAATTAAGTTCCTTAAAGGTATGAACCCCTTCTTCCAATAAACATGATTTTTATCAGCTGTGGAGCTAATGACTCTTCTCCAATGAAGCTAATTTTGGGCCTCTTAGAAGAAAGGTTCCCATCAATATAAAAATGATGATGAACAGCAGCCCGCCCAAAAGAAATACCCCAGTGGAAATTTGTTCGAAAAGCAATCCGCCCAAAATCAACCCAAACATACTGGCCATGCTCCCCATACTGTTCCCATAACCCTGTATGGCTCCTTGACTTTTGGTATCGCCGGTTCGAGCCAACAAAGCCATAAAACTCGGCCACATGATACCATTTCCAAAAGACAAGAGTGTATTGGCCACATACATTAATCCAATGGAATCCCGAGACAATAAAACAAATGCTAAGGCCAAAGTGATCGCACCTAGCGCTATTAATCTTTCATTTGGAATGAACTTTTGCAATCGGGCCAAAATCGGCCCTTGCACAATGACCATAATCAAGCTGGAATAGGCCAGAAAGATCCCCAACTCTTTAGCAGACCAACCCAACTCAGTATTCGCATAAATAGGAAGCCCTGCATAAAAAAGACTAAATGCCAAAAAGGTCAGAAAGTAAATTCCATATAGTAGTGGAATTCGGGGTACGCTGAGAATGTTTCGAAAGCTGTTTTTCGGACCCTGATTGTCAGCCTCCCCCTCTTGAAAACAATTCTTATGCTCAACCTGAAAGAACCGTCTCAAAGACCGCAATCGAATCGTTCCAACATTTACAACGCAGGGTACGGTTTCTTCCAATCGGATTTGAATGATGAAAATAGCAACCAAAGAGATTAAAGCTGCCAAAATCAAAGGCAGCAATTCTCCCATCATGGTGGAAGCCAAAACACCCGCAAACGCGGGACCCAAAACAAAACCCAAACTCGTTGAAGCGCCCATTTTACCAAAATTGGCATTGCGGTCTTCATCTGTAGAGATGTCCGATAAGTACGCGTTGGCCACGGATATGTTCCCTCCGGTAAAACCATCTACGATGCGTGCGAAGAAAATGGTTAACAAAGGAAGTGTCATTACGTATGGGCTGGTGCTGTCTACATTTGAAGACCAAAGCTCGGTTTCCGGCAACACGAAGGCTAGAATAAAAAGCATCCACGCCAAAAAGGTTCCCAACTGGCTAATGACCAAAACTTTTTTTCGGCCAATTCGGTCAGAGAGTTTTCCTAAAATTGGAGCGCCGAGAAATTGAAAAAAGGGATACGTAGCTCCCAAAATACCATAAATGAATCCATTACCCCCAAAATCCGTGACAATAAAAATCAAAATGGGAACCACAATACTGTACCCTAAGATGCCAATGAAATTCACCAGCAAAATGGGAAAGATTTTTAGCGGAATCAAATTCCTGAGTTGCATTATGGAAAGGTATCTCTTCTAAAGATACGGTTTTATTGCCCTAGCTCGAACGCTTCAAATTGCACTAACTCATCCCCTTGGAAAGCCGCTGTGACCTCGATGGGATTGCAGCACACTTCGCAGTCTTCTACATAGGTTTGTTGGGTGACTGAGCTGTCCAACAGAAAAGAAATTTGCTCCCAACAATAAGGACATTGAAAAAAATGTTCGTACATCAGCGTTGAACTTTGGTGATTCCTCGATTTAGAAATCTGTATTAAGCAACTGTCCGCTCACTTGCAACATTTGAAGTTCTGCGAGTTTCGCGCTGTATTTCGCTTGACTTTGCGCCAATTCGGCATTCAACAAATTTAACTGGGCTTGTCGAAATTCAATGGACGTGACTTGTCCCAATTTATAGCGTTCGTTGGTTCGGTCAAAATTGTTTTGATTGGTCTGCAAATTTTTATCCTGCACATTCAACACAAACAATGCATTCGTATAACTATCCCAAGCATTTCGAATATCGCGTTCGACTTCCAAAGTGATTTGTTTTTGCAAAAGCTCCTGATTGGCATATCCGATTTTTACATTTTTAATGCTCGTAATTGCTCGACCCCCATCAAACAAGTTCCACGTCAAGTTAACGGAACCAGAAACTCCTGTAGAAGTATTTTGAATCAAAAATGCCAGCGGACTATTGTTGTTCAGCTCATTCCATCCATAAGAACCCGTTAATCCAACCGTAGGTAAGAGCGAGCCTTTCGCTGCCTTGATATCAAATTGGTTGATATTCATTTGACGTTCTGCAATTTTTAAGCGGACATTGTTCAATTTGGCCTCATTGCGCATGTTTTCCATTTCTAATCCAGTAACGAAGCTAACTGCCGTGTCTGCTGCAAAAGCCGTTTCCAAATCTCGGTTGAGAATGAGATTTAAATCTCGCATGGTATTACGTAACTGCTGTTCAGCGTTCAATAGGTTGATACTATCTTGATTGATGTCCACCTCAGCATTCAACACATCCAAACCTGTGTTTTGACCATATTCAAATTGATATTGTGCTCGGTCCAATCGGTTTCGGGAGATCTCCAAAGCCGCTTCTAGGTTTTTTGCGTTCTCCGTGAGACGTGCCGCTTCGTAGTATACTGTAAACAATTGAAGTATTGTGGTTTCGATAGTTTGTCGCACCTCCAACTCCGATTGTTGGGTGCGTTCTTTGAAGCTTTTATAATTGTAATAGCGCCCCAATCCATCAAAAAGAGTGTAATCGACATTTACGGAAGCATTGTATCGTCTTGTCTCGGCGCCATCCGCAGTTCGCGTATCGCCACTTGCCAATTGTCCTTCAGTATTTTCCCGATTGATACTTCCACCGGCTACGGCTGAAACCGAAGGCAAATAGCCTGAGTTCAGTATACTGGCATTGTTCTCATCAATCTTCAAGGTATTTTCTGCCACCTTAATGCCCAGATTGTTTTCCAGGACCAAGGCTATGGCATCTTGTTTTGACAATACATTTTGCGCGCTAAGAACGCCTGTTGTGAGACACAGGCCAATCAAGAGTAAGGTTTTTCGCATTACACGGTTTCTTCTAAAACTTTTGATTTGGTTGGAGGGTCGGTCAATGAAACTTTTTTCTCGGGCGGGCCATAGGTTTCTTCCAACATGTGGGTTTCTTCTTTTTGTTCTTTTATGGCACGTTCTACTTCTTCCTGTGACACTTTATTTCCGGTCCAGATGCGTTTTGCGGATACTTTCAAAAAGTTTCCAAAGGATAAAAACAAGGGAAGCATGACCAATGTAAGCACCGTAGCAAACCCAATCCCATAAGCAATTGAAATGGCCATGGGTTTCAAAAACTGGGCCTGTCTGCTCTTTTCAAGAAGAAGCGGCGCCAAACCAGCTATGGTAGTTACTGATGTCAAGAAAATGGCTCTAAATCTCGAACGTCCTGCTTCGTAAATGGCCTCATTAAAGTTCAATCCATTGCGCAAGTTACTGTTGAACTTGCCTATCAAAACGAGCCCATCGTTTACCATGATTCCTATCAAAGCAATAATACCGAGCATGGATAAGATGTTTATGGGGAAACCATGGATAAAGTGTCCCCAAGCTACCGCGGTCAAACTAAAAGGAACCAACAAAATCAACAGTAAAGGCTGACTAAAACTTCGAAAGGTAAAAGCAATCGTTACGAAAATGAGAAACAAGACGGTAAACCCTACTAATTTCAAGGATTTCAATAGTTTACCTGCTTCTCTGTTTTGCCCTTCATAGGAAGGTGTAATCGAAGGGTATTTGGATTGGATGTCAGGCATGACTTCCGTTCGGACCCATTGCATTGCTTCGGTACCTGTCGTTTCTTTAGGATTTTTAAGGTCTGCTGAAACCCGAATTTCACGCTGACCATCCAAGTGGTTGATGGCAACCTCGCCGCGTTTTATGGAGTACTCTGCAATTTCCTTTAATGGGATACGTGAACCGTTGGGTGCGAGAATCCGCATATCGTCCAAATCAGAAATGGACGATCGGTTAGGGCGGTCGTACCGAACCCAAACCCGTATCTCATCCGGACCTCTTTGAAAGCGCTGCGCCTGTGCTCCGAAAAAGGCAGCCCGAACTTGATTCATCACTGTTCTCAGGTCCAATCCCAACAGATAAGCGTTTTCTTTGAGTTCCAACTGAATTTCCTTGATTCCCGCGGGGTCATTATCTGAAACATCCTTCAATAAGGTATTGTTCAGCATTGCGGTTTTAAGTTCCTCTTTAGCCGCTTTGAGTTCTTGGATGTTGTTCCCCAATAAGGACACGGAAACTGGGTCTCCTCCAAAGTTGCCTCCAGAACCATAAATCAAGCTTTCAACACCAATAACAGGGCCCACAAGTTCGCGCAATCGTCCCGTAACCAAATCGGATACTACCTCATCAGGGCGTTCCTCTCCGGGCAAAAGATTAATCTCCAAAGTCGCCGAAGCAGAACCCGGCCCAACTCTTTTCAACATATTTACAAAGAGTTCTTTGTCGTTATTACCTAAATATTTTTCCGTCAACTCTTGGTTGACAATTTTCGCTTTATCCTGAATCAAACTGATGATAGAGTCCGTAACCCTTTCATTGGTACCATTGGGCATTTCAAGCTCTACAGCAACCCTGTCACTGGCAATCCTTGGAAAAAAGGCGGTTCGAATAATTCCCCCTCCAATGGACCCAAACGTCAAAATAAGGGCAAACAAAAAGATGGAGAACGTTAGAAACTTATAATTTAAAGAGAATCGCAGGATTGGGCTGTACAATTTATCGCGCATCCAAGCCATCGACTGGTCTCCCAACTTATTGATTTTGCGCAGTTCTGAAAATACCTTCGCAATACCTGTTTTCGCTTCTTTCCTTTGAGGTTTGAGCGCTTTCGAATGCGCCAAGTGAGCCGGTAAAATAATCAACGCCTCCACTAAGGATACAACCAAGGTCAAAATCACAATGATAGATACTTCACTAAAGAAGTTCCCAATGCGTCCGTCTAAGAATAGAAAAATGGAAAAAGCGAGAATGGTAGTGATAATTGCCGAAAGGATGGGTGGAATTACTTCCATAGTACCATCTATTGCAGCACGGATAGGTGTTTTTCCCTTTTCATAATGCTGGTAAATGTTTTCTGCGATAACGATTCCATCATCCACCAGGATACCAATGACGATAATCATTCCAAAAAGGGAAAGCACATTAATCGTCACATTGAACAAGGGAGCAAAGATGAACATCCCCAAAAAGGCGACGGGCAATCCAAAAGCTACCCAGAACGCTAGTCTTGTATTTAAGAAAAGGGATAGAAATATCAATACCAAAATCATCCCTACAATCGCATTTTCTTGAAGTAACTCCGTTCGTTGGACCAAGGTTTTGGAACGATCGTCAATGATATCCAATCGAACATTGGTGTATTGGGTATTGAAATCTGCTATATAGGCCTTGACCTTATCGGCCGAACTAATCAAATCCTCAGTATTGGTGCTGGTCACCGTAATGTCTACGGACAATTCGCCGTTGTAATACAGCATATTCGGGGTTTCTGAAAATCTGTCCCGAACCACGGCTACATCTTTGAGTCGAACCGTTTTACCCTGGGCATCGGTTCGCACCACGATATTCGAAAGCTCCTTTCCAAAATAAGAGCGGTTGTTCGCACGAATCAGATATTCTTCCGTATCCGTTTTGATGTTTCCACCCGTAACTAAAAGATTCGCGTTGTTCACCGCCTGTGATACTTCAGCAAATGACAGGTTATACGCCAGTAGGCTATTTTCATCAACTGCTATTTCTATTTCCTCTTCAGGATAACCTGCAATGGTAATTTGCGATATTCCGGGAATAGCCCTTAGGTCGTTTTCTACTTTTCTTGAAATTTCCTTGAGGGTTGTCAAGGGCACATCACTGCCACTAATGGCAAAACTGATTGTTGGACGAACGGCTTCCAGTTTGGATACAACCAAAGGTTCCATACCCGCTGGAAAAGTGGGCACCCGGTCTACCGCATTCTTAACTTCCAAGAGCATGAAGTCAATGTCTTGTCCTTTTTCAATCTCAACATTGATACTGCCCGTATTTTCTCGCGAGGTAGAGGTAACCCGCTCAACACCTTGCAATCCCTTGAGGTTGTCTTCAATTTTAAGCACGATCCCCTCCTCAATCTCTTGGGGAGAGGCCCCAGGATAGGCAATGGTAATCAATACATTTTCAGAATCTGTCAGTGGAAAGAAGGAAGACTTTAAAGAAAACGCTCCAAGAATCCCAAAGATGAAAAATGCGATAATGATAACATTGACCGCAACGTGATACTTTATAAAGTAAGAAATGACTTTTTTCACGGTCTGGCCTTTTGTTTTGCGTTGGGGTCGTACACTTTCACCATCATGCCCACATAAGCTCCGACCAACGCTTTGCTTACGATGACTTCTTCATCCGGTACATCTTTAACCACTACGGTTTTCTCTGAAAAATATATTGGTCGGACTTCAATCGCATCCAAGACGGAATCTCGAACTACGAAGAGGCGATTACCGTCCATAAGGAGTGAACGATTGATTTCAATAGCGTTCTCTTCATTTTTGGCTTCCAAGTTGGCCTCAAGGTATTGCCCTTCTTTGAGGTTGTCATCCTTTACTTCGATAAAGACGGTTACGGTTTGTGAACTGGCGTCTACCCTTCCGTTAACACGCGTCACCTTACCCTCATAACTTTGGGTTCTTTCAAGGTTCGATAGGGTTACGTTTTTGCCTACGGCCAAAAAGTCTCCATAGGTTTTGCTAACCGATACTTCCAGTTCGTAGACTCCAGTATTGATAAACTCACCCAACTTTTGACCCCCACGTACCAAAGTTCCTTCGGTTACCCCTGCTTCTGTCAAAATACCACTAAAAGGCGCGCGAATGGTATACTTCGAAAGCCGTTGTTCTAGATTTTTAACGTTGTAAAAGTTGGTGATGATTCCCCTACCGGTAATAAAGAAGCGTTCTTTGTCAGTGTCTATAGTTGGTAATTCAGGTGTGCTTTTTGTTAAATCAAAGCTATCGAGATAGGCTTGCCATTTGGGATAGATTTCAGGATAATCCAATCGCAAATCAGGCATAATGGCCGTTATCAGATTGTATAAGTTACTCTTGGCTGATTGCACGCTGGCATAGTACTCGTCTGAGTCTATTCGAATAAGCAGTTCTCCTTTTCGATATTCTTGCCCCGTGCGGAATAATTTGCCCGCAGGACGAAAAACACCTTGTACTTCGGAGAACAATTCCACCCGTTGTTTGGCCTTCAAATTTCCATTAGCAGGAATTTTAATGGGGACCAAGCCGTTTTGAACCGTATCCACAAAGACCGTCTTGACCATTTTACCGGGTCGAGGCCTCCTATTCTTTTTGCTACCCGCAATTACCTTGGCGAAATACACACCAAGTACTATCAAAACAACTCCTACGATGGAGGAAACGACGACCTTACGCATTTTTGGGTGAATTAGTCCCTACAAAGCTATTCGGAACATTACATCCTCAGGTTAAATATTTCATAAATGTTTAACGGAAATACTAAAAGATGGAACAAAAAAATGGGGATACACGCCTGTATCCCCAAACCAAACAAACTAAAGTATAACTAACTACTCATTATCGTCATCGTCTTCGAATTTCGTGTCGGCCATTCTCGTACGCTGCAACTGTATATCGTTGAAGCGTGGTTGTGAACTGGCATCGTCACTGTCAAACACCAAGAACTGCTGTGAATTCATGGCACGAAGACCTTCAAAAGAATCAAAGCGATTGTTTTGAAGTTGTAATATTTTAAGGCTGGCCAATTGTGAGAACTCCGCGGGTATTTCGCCTCCCAGCTGATTGTTGGCCAAGACCAATTCTTTTAATTTACCGAGCTTTCCTATTTCTGCGGGTATGTTTCCTTCCAATCCATTTTCAAACAAGCCAAGTGCTTCCAATTTGGTCAAGTTTCCAATGGCGCTGGGAATTCGACCTCTTAAGTTGTTGCTTGACAAATTCAATTCTTTCAAATTCGACAATTCGCCAAAACCTTCTGGGATATTCCCTGACAAGAAGTTATTGAACATAGAGAACACTTTTAAGCTACTCAATTGTCCTATCTCTTTCGGTAAATTTCCTTTGATGCGATTCATCTCCAACCTCAACACTTGAAGATTTTTGAGATTGGTGAATGAAGCTGGTAGTTCACCAGTAATTTTATTGAACGCAAGATTCAAATGCGTTAGATGCTGCAATTTTCCAATCCCTTGCGGCAAGGTACCTTCCAAGTTGTTTCTAAAAAGGTTGATTTGCGTTACATGGTCATTTTCCACCGTAATTCCTCTCCAAGTAGAAACTGGGGCGTTAAGGTCCCAAGCAATAAGCCAATTTGAGCCCTTAGTGCTGTTGTACAATTCCACGAGCACCTTTTTTTCCTTTTGAGGTACTTCGGCATGCCCCAAAAAGGGTAACATTACAGAAAGCATCAAGAGTGAAAGTTGTTGGAGTTTCGCAGTCATGGTTTTGTTGGTTTATAAGAATTCACTTACAAATCAAAGAATAAAGAAAAAACCTACAAAATTAAAAAGGCTAACTAGGCTGTATTTGTTGTGAACTGCCTAAAATCTGTTGTGTGTCCGATGAACGGTTTGCTTTAACCGTTCAATTCATCGATGGTTTCGGAAAGGGTTTCCCATTCAGCCATACAATCCTCAAGGGTTTTCTTTTTACCATGATAATTATCAAAAAAACCTTCTTTGGCTATGGTGGCGTCATAATCCATCATCATATTATGGTCCATAGTGCCGATTTCTTTTTCCAGCTCGGTTATCTTCTTCTCCAAACTACCCAACTTGTTTTTCAAGGACTTCAGCTTCTTTTGGGTAGCATAATCTGTGGTGGCCTCTGTTTTGGATACAGGTGCTTCTTTATCCTTTTTGACCCTTTGTTCTATACTCCTAAAGTCTGCAGCTGCTCTTTGCTCCAAATAAAAATCGATATCCCCAAGATACTCTTTCAAGTTTCCATCTTTGAATTCGAGCACTTTGTCCGTGAGGCCCTGAAGAAAATCCCGGTCGTGTGAGACCAAAATCAATGTCCCTTCAAAATTGCGTAGTGCTTCTTTCAAAACATTTTTGGATTGAATGTCCAAGTGGTTGGTTGGCTCATCCATCACCAGAACGTTGAAGGGTTGCAACAGCATTTTGGCCAGTGCCAAGCGGTTTCGCTCGCCTCCTGAAAGAACTTTCACATATTTATCTACCTCATCTCCTCGAAAAAGGAATGAACCCAAAATATCCCGCACCTTACTTCGATTGGATTCATTAGCAGCATCTACCATAGTATCCAGAATGGTTTTCGAACCATCGAGATATTCCGCTTGGTTTTGCGCGAAGTAACCAATTTGAACGTTATGGCCCATCGTCAAGGTTCCAGAATGGTCTAGTTCCCCCACCAGAATTTTAGCCAAGGTAGTCTTGCCTTGCCCATTTTGGCCCACAAAAGCGGTTTTGCTATTGCGCTCCAACAATAAATCAACGTCTTCGAGAACCTTTTTTGGGCCGTAGCTTTTACCCAAATGCTCCATTGTGGCAATCACCTTCCCTGGATTCACGGATAACGGAAAGCGAACCGACATCACAGCCGTATCTTCTTCCTCGACCTCAATCCGGTCGATACGGTCCAGCTTTTTGATGAGCGATTGGGCCATGGAAGCTTTACTAGCCTTAGCACGGAACTTTTCGATTAACCGTTCCGTTTGCTGTATCTGTTTGTCTTGGTTTTTCTGTGCACTGAGCTGCTGCTGCCGAATTTCACTTTTGTATGCCAAATAAGACGTATATGGCTTTTTCACATCGTAAATACGGCCCAATGATATTTCAATAGTTCGATTGGTAACATTGTCCAAGAACATTTTATCGTGCGAAACGATGACCACTGCGCCACTGTAAGACCGTAAAAACTGCTCTAGCCATAAAATGGACTCAATATCCAAGTGGTTTGTAGGCTCATCCAACAGTAAAATATGATGGTTTTGCAAAAGGAGTTTTGCCAGCTCAATACGCATGCGCCATCCTCCAGAAAATGTATCGGTAAGTTTGTGAAACTCTTCCCTTTTAAAACCTAGCCCTTGTAGTACTTTCTCGGTTTCTCCTTGATATGCATACCCCCCAATGAGCTCATAACGGTGGGTCACGTCGGTCAAGTCTACCATGAGTTGGTTGTACCCCTCACTCTCATAATCCGTTCGTTCGGCCAACTGCTGGTTGATATCTTCGAGTTGGGCTTCCAGCTGCTTTATTTCATAAAAGGCTTGATAGGCTTCATCCAAAACCGTTCGCCCTTGTTCAAAATCAATGTCCTGCTTTAGAAAGCCGATGCTGACCTCTTTCTCTAGTGCCAAATTTCCTTCATCGGGCTCCTGCTCTTTTGATAAAATCCGAAGCAAAGTGGACTTCCCCGCACCGTTCTTTCCAATAAGACCTACACAATCCCCCGCGTTTAGACGAAAGGCGATTTCTTCAAAAAGATATTCTCCTCCAAAAGCGACTGAAAGGTTGTGGACATTAAGCATACTCCAAATAAGAATTCATTATTTCAAAATCAGCTTTTGGTATAATTCTCAGCGGTAACGATCGCTACTATCTTTACCTTTGACAAAAGCGATGCAAATGTTAAAAAAAGGAACTAAACTCTACAGTATTTTAACAGGAACTTGTCCCAGATGCCATGAGGAAAGTATGTATGTGAACAAGAATCCCTACGTTTTGGGAGATTTGTTTAAAATGCATGAGCGTTGTTCGCATTGTGGATTGAAATATAAGATTGAACCCTCTTTTTTCTATGGTTCCATGTACGTAAGCTACGGTGTTGGCGTAGCGTTCGCTGTAGCAGCTTTTGTTATTTCGTTTTTGTTTCTTGGGTTGAGCTTAGTGAATACTTTCATTGCTATTGTGGTAACCTTGATTGCATTTATGCCTATCATTATTCGCCTTTCGCGAAATATTTGGATTAATTTCTTTATCAAATACGAGCCAGAAGCGGCACGTCAGGGTGCTTCCTCGTAGTATTTTCGAAAACGGGCAATATCCATTTCTTGATTTAATTCCCCACCCTTCTCAATCCTATCGAAAAGTTGTTGAGCTGCGTAGGGAGCGATGAGCACTCCTCTGGAACCAAAACCATTTAAGCAAAATAGGTTTTTATACTGCGGATGAGTTCCTACCAATGGGCGTCTATCGGTTACCGTGGGTCGAATGCCAGCTACGTGTTTATGGACTTCAAAATCACTTTTAAGAAATGTTTTCAACTTGGTCAACAGTTCGTTTTTGGACGCTTCGGTAGGCAGGTTGGTTTTGTCTTTCCATTTGTAGGTGGCCCCAACGCGATATAAGTCGTCTCCTAAAGGAATAATGAATACCGAGGACTTGATCACAGAGGTTTCTTTCAAATCCGGCGCATGGATGGTTAATAACTCGCCTTTTGTACCATTCAGAGGAAGGTATGCAAAGAATGGATTCTGTTTCAATCCAAAGCCATCTGCAAAGACGACCTTTTTTGCTTGTAAAGCTTTATAAGCTACTCCTTCTTCGGAAATATCAAATGCATCATAATCCACAGTTTCACGAAGTAAAGCTCCTGCATCTTCCAAAAAACCCTGATACTTTTCCAATAGGATTTTGGTATCCACCCGTCCGGTATGCAAAACTTGGCCTAGCCCAAAAGGCGCGTCAATCAACGGATTAGTATTGGAAAGAATTTTGGGTGATAGGAACTCGGACAAATTGGGTTTATCGCATGCTTCGAACCATAGGTTTTGTTCTTCGATTGAGGCAAAGCGGCGTAATACGGGAATCTTATAATCCAACTTTGCGGATAGCAGCTGTTCAATTTCCTCGTAAAAAGGAAGGGCAGTCTGCATTTGCTCGGGGGTATTCCAAGCCAAGGTGAACCGTTTTAGAATTACCGGATTGTATAACCCCCCAGCCACCAAAGAGGCTTGTTGCGAGGTATCGGTAACCATCTTAAACGAACGCCCCTGCTTTCGAAGGACTTCGCAGAAGGAGATTCCGGCGAGTCCGCCGCCGATGACCAAATAGTCTAGCATTTGGCAAAAATAGGTATCTCTGGTAGATGTAGAAGGTAACTCGTGGTTGTATTTAGGGGGTGGACACGAATTGCACTAATTGTCACGGATGTTGGATATGGTTTAAAGGTTAAGGGTAATAAGTGGAGGAAAGACTGGAGTTTTCCCTAGCTCCATTTTTTTGACTGAAAAAAGAAACTACTTAGAAAGAGTTACACTTATCTATGGATAAAACAAACGCTGCTGATTTAAAGGGCACGTATGTTTTGTTATATCGTATTGTGCAACGTATTTTACTTTAACAGTTCATTTTTTAAAATCCGATAATTTAGATTCTTTTCGTTATTTCGCAAACTTTGATTTTGTCTGTCAAAAGTCAAATTCTCCGAATAATTTCTTAATGATATTTTAAAAGTCAAAGTACTGTCATTCAGAATTTTGAGTTGAGCTTTTTCTATATCTCCAAACCCAGCAACCGAATTGTAAAATTCCGCTTTTAATTTTCCATTTTTCTCTCGAACAGTCAGCGATTTGGTTGTCGCAAAACTGTCGTCAATTATGTCGAGCACAATTTCTCCTTTAATTCCATTTCTGATTGTATTTGTAATTCCGAATGTCAAATCAAATATTGGAATTAACAATAATAATGTCGGAAGCAATTTTTGTGTTAAACTCCGTTTTTTTACGAGCCAACACATAAGTCCAATTAAGCTCAATAGAACTGAAGTCAACCAAATTCCACTCGTAATAATATTCGGATAGAATTCCATTAAAAGAACGCTCAAAATATAAATTATTGGCAGAATTATGTATTTCAGTAGTTCGTTTCTCATATGTTGCACAACAATCAAGATATGTTTCGTTTCAAATGAAATATATCGAACGATACCCGCCTGACTGACTGGGCAGGAGTGAAGTTCAAGAATTTCAGTTAAAAATACCTACTCGAATTGATGGGCATGGTGTATGAATTGATAATTAGATTAGTAGAGGATATCTAGATTTCTTGCTTTGTTTTCGACTCTAAGATGTGCAGGACTTCTCGCTTTGTCTTCGACTACGCTCAGACTGACAGCTCGAAGTAATCCATTACAAACAAAAAAACGCCGCACAAATGTGCGGCGTTGTATGATTTGAATTGGAATTCAATCTGGACTAGTAGGCCCACATATCTTGTTCCCTATCGCGAATCACTTCTTTGATGCGTTTCGCTTCTAGTAGCTGGAACAAGGCATTGTCGAAAACGTAATCGTCTATTTCCCTGTCGCCATGTACGTTGTCTTCTTTATAGATGACCCCGTTGAAACGGCGGGCGTTCAACAATGCGTCAAATGTAATTGGACGGGCCGAATTTCTCTGGTTGTAGACCTTGGCTTCATGAAGAACTTGGCGTGCCGCTGGGTACCATACCCAAAACAACTCTACTTTATTCTCACCTGGGTCTACTGATTCATCGTCGATGAAGTTAACGTCTGGAGCTACCGGGGCAATACCCAATAGTCTGTACTTTAACTCGCCTTGACGCTTGTCGAAATACCAAATACCTTTGATACGGTATTCTTCGATATCGGCAGCAGTCAAATCCCTCTGGTTGATATACTCCGCTGAAATTTCTTCTCCAGCGTTAAGTTGATCATAACCATAATCAGTGGTATCGACTTTGCTCAAGGTCGCCGTCAAATCACCTAGAGTCCTTTTTTCCGTGAAATAAGAATCGGTGTAGACTTCAGTCAGTTTACCGTTGGCGATGTTTTTCATCAACACGTGGTACAATGATCTTCGGTCTTTTCCTATTCCGATGGTATCTGTTGGATAGTACAGCGGAAAATTAACCCGTTCATCGAGATCGACGGTCTCCCATACGGTTTTGGACCAAAGGATATCCCTATCATCCACGTAACCATATTCAAGGGGCGCATCGTTATCTTGGTCGATTTGCTCTTGGGTCTTTTTACCTATATCCTCGGGTAATTTTGCATTGAGGATGTTTGCTTGGGCCATAAGTCCCAGGGGCAAAAAGCTTAGAGCTCCGATTAAAAATGCATTTTTCCAATTCATGATCTATCTATATACTTTATTAGTTTGTAAGCTCAACTACAACAGGAGATACCTTCTTTAACTTGTAGGTACGGTTGTTGGAGATAAAAGCTTTGATATCGAAAATCTGTACGGCGTCACCACGCTTGGCACGCTTTAATGCAGACTTGGCTCTTCCATCCAATTTACTACCGTTAACGGTGATGGTAGGTTGACCAGGAACTTTAAATTTGAATCCGCTTACTGCAAGGTTCAAGTCAAAGTCGAAGTCTTCCAACATCGCGCTGATGGTAGAAATTTCAAGGTTACGACGAGGCATTTTAACGCTACCTGCTTCACCACGAACGGTACCGCTAGGTCTTGGAATATCTTTGATACGGAAAGTAGCAGGTGTACTGATACGTGTTCCATCAGGCAATACTCCAGAAGCATTAATAGTAACTTCACGTCCTTTTCCAGGATTCATAACATACTTGCTACCGCTTCTTTTGCTCAAACCAGGAGCAGAAGCTGAAACTTTGTTATCAGGAATACCAGGAATAGAAATGGTAATTGGGTTGGAAACCCCACGGTATACCACATTCATCTTGTCAGCTGCAATTACAGCAGAGTTTGGCTTGTTGATCGTAGAGAAGATGTTGTTCACATCAACTGGAATCTCGTTACCATCCTGCATATATGTCAATTGACCTTTAAGTTCGTGATCACCAGCAGCACCTGCACTGATTAAAAGCTTAACTCCACCAGCTACCAACTGATAATCGGTACCTTCGGTCAACTTTCTTCCGTCAAGTGTAATTTCTGCTTTTTCTGGCTTGGCCGTCTTGTCTGTTTTACCAAGTACCAATCCTCCTTGAAACTTTTCTCCAGCGTAATAAACCGTTTTATCGCTATCCAAAATCGTTTCAAAGTTTTTCAAAGAAACAGCGCTCTTAAGATTCCCTTCCAAAAGTCCTTTCAGAACATCTTGCTCGGTAGCCTTAACATCAGCTTGCAACTGGGTCAACTTGGTCAATGAAGCTACCATTGGGAAACCTTCATAGTTATAGTTCATCCAGTCTACTTTAACACCATCTCTTTTACGAGTAACCTTACCATTTTCGTCACCAGTCTCGAAACGGGTTTGAATCGCCGCTTTTACGTCTTCAAAACCTTCTGCGCCAAGGGCAGCAGTAACTTTCTGACGGTAATTCTCAATGTTATCAAGGAATTTCTTCCCTTCAGGTTTCAAACCTTCACCTTGAAAGAACAAATTGTCCAAAAAGTCTGATTTGTCCATTACGACGTAGTTCTCAGGATCTTCTTGATCTTTAAGCATGTCTGCTTTGATACCTCCTAAATAGTCGTAATATTCTTGTGAAAGTTGTTTTACTACTTTGGCTTTCTCATACAGAGGACCATACTTCAGGTTGTCCTCACCAGCTTTGGTTTCCAAACCTTCAAAGAAAGCTAAGTTATTTTCGTCTGCTTTTGCATTGGAAGTTTCAAGCTTTGCATTCATCAAGCCGAATGCTGCAAGTACTTCCTTGCTCATATTTAAGGCCAACATCGCGATGAAGATCAGGTACATAAGGTTGATCATCTTCTGACGTGGCGTTGCTTTTCCTGATGCCATGTTTTATCTTCTAATTAGAATTAATAATTAATCTGATTTGGGTTTTGTATGGTACAATTACCACTCCAATTAGTTGCGACTCATCGCAGATAACATGTTACCGTATACTCCATTCAAAGAAGAAAGGTTGGTAGCCAAAGACTCCATTTGCTCTTTAAGAGCACCGGCGTTTTGTACCACTTCTTCGTTGATGGAAGCTTGACGGCTAGCGCTTTCCAACTGAACTTTGTACAAGCTGTTCAAAGATTCCATTTGGGCAGCGGCATGGGAAAGCTCCTCAGAATATTTTTTGGTGTGCTGGATAGCGTCAGTTGTAGGAGAAATGCTTTTAGCAGCTCCTTCAAAGTTACGGATGCTATCACCAAGGCTGTTCATCAATTGAGAATCGATGTTGGCTTCCTTAAGCAATTCGTCTAGTTTCTTGCTTAAGATACCTTCAGCTTCTTTAGCTTCAGCAGCATCGTTCTTCTTTTTCTTTCCTTTGACTTCACCATTGGCCAACTCTGGGTATACCAAAGACCAATCGTATTCGTCATCTACCGGTTCGAATGCACTGATCGCGAAGATCAAAGCTTCCGTGATAAGTCCGATAGCAAGAAGCAGACCACCTGTAAGGGGACCAAACTCCCAGTGAAGAATTTTGAACAATGCTCCAATGATTACCACCGAAGCTCCAAGCCCGTAGGCCATGTTGAACAGCTTTTTTGTTGATTTTGACTGTGCCATAATTCTAGTTTTAATTAAGTTATATAAATAAGTATTTGGTTACGGGTAAATACTATAGTGTTCGTTCTCATTTTAGTTGGGCAAAGTGTTTCCTCTTTCGGAATCTTCTTCTCCCATGTAATCCTGCACGGTTCTAAAGCCGATATAGCTTCTTGCAGAATCTTTATATTCATAATCTCTAGTGCTCACTTGCAAAAAGTAGGCTACATCTTTCCAAGATCCTCCACGGATAACCTTTCTTTGATTCTTGCCAGAACCGATATTCGGGTTCATGGTAGAAAGGTATTCGTAAGCACCTTGATCAAAACTGGAACTGGTCCATTCTGATACGTTCCCTGCCATATTGTACAGGTTGTAGTCGTTTGGTTCGTAAGATTTGGCTTCTACGGTATACAGGGCTGCATCGGCGGCATAATCACCACGTTGTGGCTTGAAGTTGGCCATAAAGCAACCTGTATCGCTAATAACGTAAGGACCTCCCCAAGGGTAAGTACCCCCTTCGATGCCTCCACGTGCTGCATATTCCCACTCAGCTTCCGTTGGCAGTCTAAACTGGTTTACAAATTGTCTACCTCTGCTTTTTTGGTCGTCATTTTTGAACTTGGTTCTCCAATTACAAAAAGCTTTGGCTTGCATCCAATTTACACCCACAACAGGATATTCGCTGTAAGCATCATGCCAAAAATAATCATTGTGCATGGGTTCGTTGTAAGAATATTCGAAATCTCGAATCCAAACAGTCGTATCAGGATAAATTTCAAGTTGTTCCTGCTTGATAAAGTCTTTTCTTCTACCTTTTTTGGCACGGGCCGCAGCTTCAATGTCCATCCAGGTATACTTATATTTTAATTTGGTAACGTCTACGGTACGCTGTCCGTTATAGCTCTCTTCTTCTGGAACATAAAGAGAATCCATAACTTCTGCGTAGTATTCGTCAGGATATTCAGAAGTATCCCATACCAAATCCACATCTTTATTTAAAGCTCGACCTTCGTAACCTGTTTCACCAAGTCCCGCGTAGTTGTCAAGCATGTAACGATCATAGACCGACATTTTTGTAGTATCTGCATCTTGGAATGCAAACTCTCCGATACCTTCGTCTTCAGGTCCAATACCCAATTCGTCGGCTAGAATAGCCAATTTGGTTCGCGTGATGGAATCTTTTACCCACTCCACAAACTGACGATACTCACTATTGGTGATTTCCGTATCATCCATATAAAACGAACGAACGGTAACGGTACGGGTTGGTGCGTTCAAGACCTTGGCTTGGTCTTCCTCCGCTTTACCCATCACAAAAGATCCCCTAGGAATCAATTCCATCCCATAAGGTTTCTCGGGATACCATTTTTTCCCTTTTACCCCAACGAGCTCACCCTTTGACCTTGATTTGGAACCGCAGCTAGAGAGTAAAAAAACAAGGGCCAGAGATGAAAAGATTAGCTTTTTCATACTTTAGGTTAAATTTTCGATTTAAGATTTTATAAACTGCGCTACACAATTATGATACTCCCAAAACTGTTTTTCGCGCAAATTATTGTGCAAAACCTGTTTAAAGTCAAATAAAAATTTTCTAATTAAAACCCTTTCTATAGGCTTTAAACCACCGCTCTGGAATTTTTTGGTTACATGCTTCCAAATAGTCCTCTTCGGTGCATGGTAATAACGCTGGTGAGTTTGTTTTAGTATGTTCTGGTAAAATAGAAGGTACTTCTACCCACCACCTTTCGGTTATGTGGCTTTTAAAGAAGATAAGTTCCTCTGTATCGGTTGGTACGGTAAACTTGGTAAAGTCTTCGCTTTTTGACGTAGGCACCTCTTTTATTCGGAAACTTATCCCTTCCAAAAAGTACCATATAATTTGAGCAACCAATTGAAATGCATGGTTGGTATTATCACCTTCGTATATACCAAAGAGCGCAACGGTATCGCTCAAACCAGCATAGCGGGCTATGGCACAAATCTCCCTGCCGGTAAACCCATTGGGTGAGAAACGTTTGCCCATCCCCATTTCACTTGCACGGATAGCCCTTAAGTCAAGGCTTACGATATGGGCATTTCGCAATACTGGTTCAGCCAAAGAAACATTAGCAGCGATATCCCCCAAACGGTAGGCATCAAAAAACAGCCGTTCCATCAAATCGATTTCCTCTTGGGCATTGAAATAACTTTGATATCCCAAATTGGAAAAGTTGAAAAGGTTATTCGGTTTATCCGTGATGATTTTACTCATGTAGGATTGAGAAGAGATGAGCTCGTCGTTTTCACCGAAGTCAAACCGACTGTCCACACTTACCAAATTGACCATGTTGGCAATTTGGTCAAATGCCCTGTAAGTAGGAAACGTGATGTCTTGCGTGGAACCTAATACTAAAGGAATGATTTTTTCTTCTAAAAGACCCGCAACAATTTCCTTGACTACAAAGTAGGTATCCTCTACGGTTTCTCCGGGATGCACATCACCCAAATCCAAAATGGTCAACCCCCAGTTCCCCGTCATAAGCCGATACAACTCGATACGGACTTCATCCACATCAAACGGTTCAGGTCTTTTTTCGTAAGCGTTTCGGGTTTCAAGGACGCCAAAGAGTGCGACGGTAGCGTTGGCGAAAACAGGCAGACCTTTTTTTTCAGTATGCTTGTGAATGTTTTTTCCTAAAGCTTGCGGTGACAGCAATTCGGTCATTGCCAACACCTTGTCCTTGACCGGGACCAAAAAATCAAATGCCATACTATTTCTTCGCTTTGGACTTGGCTTTTTTCTTTGGTGTTTTTTTATCGATTAACTCTTGAGCTTCTTCCAAAGTAATTTTTGTGGCATCCACATCCTTTGAAAGCTCAACTTTGATTCTTCCTTTAATAATATTGTGGCGGCCCCATCGTGCCTTCTCGATTCGAATCTTCTCCTCTGGCCACTCCTGAATCAGTTTTTCGGCTTCCTTTTTCTTTTTGGCTTCTATCAACTCATTGATGTCTGCTTGAGAAAGGTTATCGAAATCGTACTTCTTATTGACATTGATGAACAAGCCATCCCATTTGATGAAAGGACCAAAACGTCCCTTCCCTTTGGTCACCTCTTTTCCTTCATAGGTTGCAATTGGAGCATCGGCTTTTTCTTTTTCGATGATTAGCTCGATGGCTCTATCCATGTCCACTTCAAAAGCACTCTCGCCTTGGCCGAGTGAAATGAATTTTTTTCCAAATCGCACATAAGGTCCGTATCGACCAACATTGGCTTCCACCTCTTCTCCTTTATAAACCCCCAACTTTCTGGGAAGTTCGAAAAGCGCCATAGCTTCTTCAAAAGTTATGGTCGTGATGGATTGCTCAGGAAGCAAACTGGCAAACTGTGGCTTTTCCTCTTCTTCTACGGTTCCAATTTGGACCATGGGACCAAACCTTCCAAGCCTAGCGGAAACTTGGCGTCCCGATTTAGGGTCGGTACCCAAGACGCGTTCGCCACTAGCCCGTTCAGCATTTTCTTCTACATCAAGAACATTAGGATGGAAATCACGATAGAATTCATCCATCATTTTTTTCCAATCTTCAGTTCCTTCGGCAATCTCATCAAAGTTTTCTTCAACGCGGGCCGTAAAATTGTAATCCAAAATATTGGTGAAATGGCTGACCAAAAAATCATTTACAATCATACCAATATCCGTAGGAACCATTTTTCCCTTATCGGAGCCCACCATTTCGGAAAGTTGCTTGTCTTGTATTTTTCCTTCGGCTAAGGTGAGTTGGGCGTATTTACGCTCTGTCCCTTCAACGGTTCCTTTTTCTACATAACCTCTATTTTGAATCGTGGAGATGGTAGGGGCGTAAGTGGAGGGTCTTCCGATACCGAGTTCTTCCAATTTTTTCACCAAAGAAGCTTCTGTATAACGATATGGTGGACGTGAGAAACGTTCCGTTGCCGTAATAAACTGGTTGAAGACCTCATCCCCAACTTGCATTGCTGGCAAAATACCCTCTTGCTCATCGGCAATGTCTTCGTCATCTGTACCTTCTAAGTATACTTTAAGGAACCCATCGAATTTGACCATTTCCCCATTGGCCAAGAACGACTCCTCATGACTTTCAGTTTGAATACGAACATTGGTCTTTTCCAACTGCGCGTCACTCATCTGCGAAGCTAAAGTCCGTTTCCAAATGAGTTCATACAATCTGGACTGGTCTCTTTCCAAGGAAGGAGACTGTAATTTCATATCGGTAGGGCGTATCGCTTCGTGTGCTTCTTGAGCCCCTTTGGATTTGCCGGTATAATTTCGGGTCTGGCTATAGCTTTCTCCGTAGTTCTGTACAATTGCATCTTTTGCGGCCTGCAATGCCTCGTTGGATAAGTTGACACTGTCCGTACGCATATAGGTAATCAAACCTGCTTCGTACAGTCGTTGTGCCACCTGCATGGTACGGCTCACTGAAAAATATAATTTTCGAGATGCTTCCTGCTGTAAAGTAGATGTCGTAAAAGGTGCAGCAGGAGATTTCTTTGCTGGCTTCTTATCCAAACTCCCAACCGTGAACTTGGCGCCAAGATTCTGTTTGAGGAAAGCTTCAGCGGACGCTTTATCTGGAAACGTCTTGCCCAGTTTTGCGCTAAACACATTCCCTTTATCCGTTTTGAATTCCGCTTTGATGCGGAAAGAGGGCTTGGGTGTGAAGGCTTCTATTTCCCGTTCGCGTTCTACAATCAAACGCACCGCTACGGATTGCACCCGACCTGCGGATAGACCTGGTTTTATTTTTTTCCAAAGTACTGGCGACAACTCATACCCCACTAGACGGTCCAACACCCGACGCGCTTGCTGGGCGTTGACCAAATCATAATTGATTTCCCTTGGATTGCTTATCGCTTTTTGAATCGCCGATTTGGTAATGGAGTTGAAAACAATTCGTTTGGTTTTGGACTTGTCCAATTTCAACTCTTCTGCCAAATGCCAGGAAATGGCTTCTCCTTCTCGGTCTTCATCACTCGCCAGCCAAATCACATCTGCTTTTTGCGCTAGGTCTTTCAGTTTTTTGACCAAAGCCTTCTTTTCCTTGTCAACAATATATTTTGGAGTAAATCCATTGTCTACATCAACGCCCAATTCTTTGGACGGAAGGTCGGCAATATGCCCAAAACTAGATTCAACTTGGAAATCCTTCCCCAGAAAACGCTCGATGGTTTTGGCCTTTGCAGGGGACTCAACAATCACTAAATTCTTTGGCATTCCTTTGGCTTTGAGCTCACAAAAGTATGGCAATTTTTCGATTTCAATTTCCGTCAATACCGTTATGGGTAAAAAAAATCCCGCAAAAAGCGGGATTCATTTCATTTTGTTTAAGCTCTTAATTCAGCCCTATTTGACTCAATAAGCGGATACCATCTTCAACATATTCGTATTGGTAAAGGACCTCATCCCCTACCATAATCAAATGGGATTCCAACGGAATGACATCAAACGTAACAATATCTTTAAAATGATTTAACGGCGTCAGTTCGTTGATATTGGTTTTGTCATACACCTTAAGGCCAGAGGTACCATCACATATGAAAAGTTGATTATCGCGAATACCCAAACCGTAGGGTCCGTCCATAGGGTAAGTAATCGCAAGCTCTGGAGCTTCTATGGTTGAGATATCGACAATGTAAAGCCCACTTTCAGTCGCCCCGCAATTATTACCACCACGAAGGGTCACATAGGCATAATCGCCATCTACCACAACAGGGTCACAAGCAGTCCCATGCTGAAACTCCGACACCAAAGTTGGCGTTGCCGGGTTGGTGATATCATATATATACATGCCGCGCATACTGCCCAAAAACAAATGGTTTCCTCGGTTGAAAATCGTTTCAATATCAAAGCCCGCAAATACATCATCCAAATCCTGCGGATTGGCTAAATCTGAAATTCCGAAAACATTGATGTTATGACTGTCAACCGCATACAAATAGTCTCCCACAATTTTGAATCGAGCCAGAGAACCTCCTTCACCCGTGCCAGAGTCGCTCATGGTTTCCGCTAGCGCAAAATCATCGGTAAAACGTTGTTGTTCCACTTCTTCAATCAATCTACGCTCGCTTTGGATATCCCATCCAACCAACACCTCATTTTCATAATCATATGATTGATATTCTATGATATCCACTTCAAAAGGGTATATAACGCCTTCTGGAAGAACATCCACCAATCGATTTACTTGCTGAATGTTGCTGATGTCTGAAATGTCCAAAACCACCAAATCCGAAAGACTATCGGCATAGAGGTAATTGTTTTTTACTGAGATGTCCACATTTCCAGGAATTTCAATAAAGGCAATGCGTTGGGGTTGGGCGGGGTTGGCATTGTTGATGACATGCACTCCCTTGCCTTTGTCATTAATAAAGATGTAATCGGCGTAGGCGTATACTTTACCTGACTCATCAATGGGTTTGGGTGGAACCACTTCAACGCTTGCCGCAAAATCGGCCTTGCTCATAATGATAGGACGAGCCACTTGGTACTCCGCGTAGTCACTATCGTCTTCGTTGTTGTCGCAAGACACAAAAGCCAATGCAGTGATGGAAAGTAGAACGAGAATTTTCTTTTTCATTGTTTAAGTTTTTGGGTGAATTGTATTGTTTAGATAAGAAAGATTAAACAAAGTTGCGTGCTTAACTCTTAAAAGTCCATGTTAAAATCGCCTCATCCGTAACAAAACCCATTCATGACAATTTTGTATTTTGCGAGCACTTGCTAAACCACAACCTCTGAGCCTCACAAATACCCTTCGGAAACGATACAAGAAAACCGTATGGAAAAGCCTTCGGTTCTTTAAAAAAGAAGTCACAATCTCTACCCTTCAAGGGGTTTTTACGTTACCCGCGGGTTCCAAAGACCCCATATCGAAATCACTTTACGTCAACAAGAACTACGAGTTCGGTTTTTTCACTAAAGTGACGGCGTTTTTGCAGGAAGCAAAATACTTCAAAAAGGGTAAGGGTATTATGGTTGACGTCGGGGCAAACAATGGGGTTATTTCCATAGGAGCATTGAACGCTGGAGAAGTAGAAAGTGCCATAGCTATTGAGCCTGACCTCAACAACTTTGCTGCGCTTGAGCGGAACATCAAACAGAATCAACTTGAAGATGTTTTCCAAACCTTGAACTATGCTGTTTCCGATAATGAATCCATTTTACAACTGGAAATCAGCACTTCAAATTTAGGCGACCATCGCATTCATAAAAAGACGTCAGTCAAAGATTTGTTTAAAGAATCCAAAAGAAAGGTAGTTGACATCAAGAGCAATACATTGGACAATCTACTGAAGGATGTAGACCCCAAAACCATTTCTTTTATTTGGATTGATGTTCAAGGGCACGAGGGGTATGTCTTTCATGGAGCACCTAAAATTTTATCTCAAGGAATTCCAGTGGTTTCCGAAGTTTGGCCTTATGGTTTAAAACGCTCTGGGATGACGAATCAACAATTTTGTGAGATAGTCGAAAAGTATTGGTCCCATTATTATGTGATGCGCAAAAGTGATTTCGTGCAATATCCGATTGAACAGTTCCATTCCTTTTTGGAAGAATTAGGCGAAAACGGAGATTTCGACAACGTGATTTTCACAGCTTAAGCTTGGGCTAGCACCCTATTCGCGAAAGACTTCAGGGATATTAAAATAAACCCAACTTTTACTGCCAAAATGTCACATTTATAGATTATGCATTATCTTTGCCCTTGCTTAAGACAAGATGGTGAACGATAACGAAAACATAGAAAAAGTCATGGACGAAGAACGTCAAGGTTCTGCGTTGACTTTAGAAAATATTCAGGCGAATACACGCAAACTATATATTGAGAGTTATGGGTGCCAAATGAACTTCTCCGATAGTGAGATTGTGGCTTCCATTCTTTCCAAAGAAGGCTTCAATACCACACAACAGATGGAAGAGGCTGATTTGGTTTTGGTAAACACTTGCTCCATTCGTGAAAAGGCGGAAACTACCATTCGCAAACGTTTGGAAAAATTCAATGCCGTTAAAAAAATCAATCCCAATATGAAGGTGGGGGTTTTGGGTTGTATGGCCGAGCGATTGAAAAGCAAGTTTCTGGAAGAAGAAAAAATCGTGGACATGGTCGTAGGACCAGATGCCTACAAAGATTTACCCAACCTCATCCAAGAAATTGATGAAGGGAGAAGCGCAGTAAACGTAATCCTTTCCAAAGATGAAACCTATGGCGATGTAGCGCCTGTACGATTGAATTCAAACGGGGTTACCGCCTTTGTGTCCATTACGCGAGGATGCGACAACATGTGTACGTTTTGCGTCGTGCCTTTTACACGAGGACGTGAACGTAGTCGTGACCCACAGTCCATTATTGAAGAAGTCAATGATTTGTGGGAACGTGGTTTTCGTGAAGTCACGCTTTTGGGTCAAAATGTTGACAGCTACCTGTGGTATGGCGGCGGACTGAAAAAAGATTTTGACAAAGCTTCGGAAATGCAAAAAGCAACTTCCGTGAATTTTGCTCGTCTTCTGCATCTTGTAGCATTGGCCCAACCGAAAATGCGGATACGTTTCTCTACCTCCAACCCTCAAGACATGACGTTGGATGTGATTGAAACCATGGCGCAGCACGAAAACATCTGCAAATACATTCACCTGCCCGTACAGAGTGGTAGCGACCGAATTTTAACAGCAATGAACCGTTTGCATACGCGAGAGGAATACTTCGAGCTGATTGACAATATTAAACGTATCATTCCGGAATGCGCCATCAGTCAAGACATGATTACTGGTTTCCCTACCGAAAGTGAAGAAGACCATCAAGATACCCTTAGTCTCATGGAGTACGTGAAATATGATTTCGGATTCATGTTCGCCTATTCCGAAAGACCCGGCACGATGGCCGCCAGAAAGTTGGAAGATGATGTCCCTGCCGAAGTGAAAAAACGTAGACTGCGTGAAATCATCGACCTACAACAAAAACATTGTTTGTACCGTACCCAACAGCATCTTGGAAAAACAGAAGAGGTTTTGATTGAGGGGCCTTCGAAAAAATCAGATGCCCATTGGATGGGACGCAACTCACAGAACACGGTAGTCGTTTTTCCGAAAGAACACTACCAAAAAGGGGACTTTGTGAACGTAAAAATCAATGACTGTACCTCCGCTACCCTAATTGGGGAAGCAGTCGGATATTCAAAGAATAACTAGTCCATGGAAAGTGTTCAATCCATAAAACAGCGTTTTGAGCTCATTGGGAACGATGTCAAGCTGAATCGTGCGCTTGAAAAAGCCATTCAGGTGGCCCCCACGGACATTTCCGTATTGGTTACCGGTGAAAGTGGGGTGGGTAAAGAATCGATTCCTAAAATCATTCACGCCCTTTCGCACCGCAAGCACGCCAAATATATTGCCGTAAACTGTGGAGCGATTCCCGAAGGCACCATTGACAGTGAACTTTTCGGGCACGAAAAAGGTGCTTTTACCGGAGCGACCCAAACCCGAAGTGGTTATTTTGAAGTGGCCGACGGGGGAACCATTTTTTTGGATGAAGTTGGGGAACTTCCCCTGACTACCCAAGTACGCCTCCTTAGGGTTTTGGAAAACGGAGAATTTTTAAAAGTAGGAAGTTCGCAAGTCCAAAAGACCGATGTTCGTATCGTTGCGGCGACCAACGTCAACATGTTCGAGGCTATCGAAAAAGAGAAGTTTCGAGAAGACCTTTATTACCGTTTAAGTACTGTCGAAATCAACATTCCGCCATTGCGCGACCGGCAGCAAGACATTCATTTATTGTTTCGCAAGTTTGCTTCAGATTTTGGGCAAAAGTATAAAATGCCAACCATTCGTTTGGAGGATTCCGCTATTGCGCTACTACTTAAATACCGTTGGCCGGGCAATATCCGACAGTTACGAAACATTGCCGAACAAGTGTCGGTATTGGAGGAAAATCGAAGTATTTCTGGGGCTACTTTGGCGAGCTACCTTCCCAATATGCACAACACCAACCTTCCTGCGGTTGTAGGTGCCACAAAAAAGGAAGGGGACTTTAGCTCGGAACGTGAAATTCTGTACAAGGTGTTGTTCGATATGAAAGGGGACTTGAATGACCTGAAAAAACTCACCTTGGAATTGCTCAATAATAACGACACCTCCAAGGTTCAAGAGGAGAATCAAAATCTGATTCAGAAAATCTACGGGGCAGAAGAAAACACTTCGCACCAAGAAGAAGAAATCTCTACTGAAGTACTGCACCTGCCACAACCTATTGTTGAAACCACGCCTACGACTATTCCTGTGAACAAAGAAGACCGCTATCATTTTGCGGAAGAAATTCAAGAAGAGGAGACGCTATCGCTCCAAGAAAAGGAGATTGAACTCATCAAAAAATCCTTGGAACGCAATCGCGGTAAACGGAAGGCAGCTGCTACTGAATTAGGCATCTCCGAACGTACCCTTTACAGAAAAATAAAGCAGTACGATTTATAAGTCGCAAGAATTCTTAAATTGCAAGGATGGGCAGAAAGCAAGTGATCTTAGGGTTGGTGATGGTAGTGTTGTCAAGCTGCGGAGCGTACAACTTTTCAGGTGCCGATATTGGCACGGCCGAAAGTTTCCAAGTCAACTTTTTTCAAAACTACGCAGACCAAAATCCAGGTTCTACAATTGTTCCCGGATTGGACCGCGACTTCACATTGGCCTTGCAAGACTTAATCAACAATTTGACGAGTCTTTCCCTCACGGGCAGCAATGGTGATTTGGTATACGAAGGGGAAATTGTGGAATATCGGGTTACACCGATGACCGCCACATCCGACCAAAGAACAGCGCAAAACCGATTGACTATGAGCGTCAATGTGCGTTTTTTCAATACAACAAAAGAGGAAGTGGATTTCGAAAAACGATTTTCCTTCTTTTTTGATTTCGATGCGGCAGCTTCCCTTACCGCCGTGCAAGCACAAGCTCATGAAGAGATTTTCGAACGGATAACCCAAGATATTTTCAACGCTTCGTTGGGGAATTGGTAGCAATAATGAACGTAGCGGATTTTCTGAACATATTACAAAAATCGAACACGATTCTTTCACCCCAGCAAACTCGGGAGTTGGAGGATATCGTGAATGAATATCCCTATTTCCAAGCTTCAAGGGCCCTCTACCTCAAGGGGCTTAAAAATTTGGACAGTTATAAATACAATGATGTGTTAAAAGTTACTGCCGCTTACACTTCGGACCGCGAAGTACTTTTCGACTACATCACCTCCCAACAATTTGTTCAAAATCAGATTGCCGATACCCTGAGTGGACGGTCTCAAAAATTAGAGGAACAAGAGATTATTTCTGAAGCCGTAGAGCCTAATCCGGAAACGGAAGTCATGCTTGGAGAACCTGAAGAGGCGCCTTATCCCCAAAATATTGACCATGCCGAACAGATACTAGACCCCCAGCTGTTCGCATCCAAAGAGCCAAAGCAACCAGAAGAAACCACACAAGATACCGAGTCGGGCAACGAACAAGAAGCAAAAGATGACGAACCACTCCCGAAAGGCGGCGGGTTCGAAAAACATTCTTTTTCCGAATGGTTGGCCCTAACCAATACATCGAAAACAACGGAAGTCGTGCCTCCGAAGCAAGAATTGGTTAAAAAAAGGAAGTTCGAATTGTTGGATAAATTCATAGAAGAAAACCCAAAAATTGTCCCAAAGGCCAAAACAGAAACCAAAATCGACATCAAGGAATCTGTCAAAATGGACAAAAGCGAGCTCATGACCGAGACTTTGGCGAAAATTTACCTCGAACAAAAGAAGTACAAAAAAGCCATTCAGGCCTTTAAGATATTGAGTTTGAAATATCCAGAAAAAAGTAGTTTCTTTGCGGACCAAATTCAAGCAGTGAAAAAACTGCAAAAAGCTAAGGACAAGTAATAACTTATGGGAACGACGTTTACAATCTTTTTAATTCTCATCATTGTAGTTTGTTTACTGTTGATGTTGGTGATAATGGTTCAAAATCCTAAAGGAGGGGGATTATCGTCTTCTTTTGGAGGTGGAGGAAACCAAGTCGTGGGAGGAGTCAAAAAGACCGGAGACTTTTTGGATAAAAGCACCTGGACCTTGGCTGCTTTTCTTATCGTGTTGATTTTAGCTTCCAATGTAGCTTTGAAAGGTAATTACGGACAAGCAGATTCGAAGTTGTTGAATGGTGATGATATCGAGAATACTGTACCTGAAACATTACCAGGTGAACCAGCCGAAGAACTTCCAACAGAGGGAACTTCCAATCCAGCGGACACCGTTCAGTAGTAACAAGGAATGACAAAACATAATGAAATGCCAGCTTGAATGACAAGCTGGCATTTTTGTTTTAACAGTTTGGCAGTTTTTCATCAAATGGCATAATTTCTGCCCTTCCTATCACGAATTTTTAAAATAAATACCTAAAAATTAAAAATATGGCTAAAGTTAACATCAAACCCTTGGCGGATAGGGTACTTATCGAGCCTATGGCGGCCGAGACCAAAACCGCTTCCGGTATCATCATCCCTGATACGGCCAAAGAGAAACCCCAAAAAGGAAAAGTTGTGGCCGTTGGTCCTGGAACCAAAGATGAAACACTCACAGTGAAAGTAGGCGATACCGTGCTTTATGGGAAATATGCCGGTACCGAACTAAAATTGGAAGGTGCTGACTATTTGATGATGCGCGAGAGTGACATTTTAGCAATTGTATAATTAAAAAAATCAACTAGAAAATGGCAAAAGACATAAAGTTTGACATCGACGCACGCGACGGCCTTAAAAAAGGTGTTGATGCGTTGGCAAACGCAGTAAAGGTTACTTTGGGACCTAAAGGAAGAAATGTAATCATCAGCAAATCTTTTGGAGCACCTCAAGTCACTAAAGATGGGGTAACGGTTGCAAAGGAAATCGAGTTGGAGAACGCCCTTGAAAACATGGGCGCTCAGATGGTAAAAGAAGTTGCTTCCAAAACCAATGATTTGGCCGGAGACGGTACGACTACCGCCACCGTTTTAGCACAAGCTATCGTAAAAGAAGGTTTGAAAAATGTAGCTGCCGGAGCCAACCCAATGGATTTGAAAAGAGGTATCGACAAAGCTGTTGAAGCTATTGTAGCCAACTTGGCGAAGCAATCCAAAAAGGTCGGTGACTCTTCAGAAAAAATCAAGCAAGTTGCTGCTATTTCTGCCAACAACGACGGTACCATCGGAGATTTGATTGCGCAAGCCTTTGACAAAGTTGGTAAAGAAGGGGTAATTACGGTAGAAGAAGCCAAAGGAACGGATACGTATGTAGACGTTGTGGAAGGAATGCAGTTTGACCGCGGCTATTTATCTCCTTACTTCGTGACTGATTCAGAGAAAATGATTGCTGACTTGGACAATCCTTACATCTTGTTGTTCGACAAGAAAATCTCTGCCATGAAAGACTTGCTTCCTGTATTGGAGCCAGTAGCACAATCAGGTAAGCCTTTGTTGATTATTGCTGAGGATGTTGACGGAGAAGCGTTGGCAACGTTAGTCGTAAACAAATTGAGAGGTTCTTTGAAAATTGCCGCAGTAAAAGCACCTGGTTTCGGGGACAGAAGAAAAGCCATGTTGGAAGACATCGCGATTTTGACCAACGGAACAGTGATTTCAGAAGAAAGAGGATTCTCTTTAGAGACTGCTACGGTTGATATGTTGGGAACTTGCGAAAAAGTTACCATTGACAAAGACAACACGACTTTGGTTAACGGTTCTGGTGCTGCAAAAAACATCAAGACCCGTGTAAACCAAATCAAATCTCAAATCGAGACAACTACTTCGGATTACGACAAGGAAAAACTTCAAGAACGTTTGGCCAAGTTGGCTGGTGGTGTTGCCGTACTTTACGTAGGTGCCCCTTCTGAAGTAGAAATGAAGGAGAAAAAAGACCGTGTAGATGATGCGCTTCACGCCACTAGAGCGGCTGTAGAAGAAGGTATTGTAGCCGGTGGTGGAGTAGCCTTGGTACGCACGAAAGCAACCTTATCCAAAGTGGAAACTACCAATGCAGATGAAGAAACCGGACTTCAAATTGTAGCCCGTGCTATCGAAGCTCCGTTGCGCACCATCGTCGAAAATGCAGGTGGCGAAGGCTCTGTAGTGGTTTCCAAAGTATTGGAGGGCAAAGGAGATTTCGGATACGATGCCAAGTCTGACAAATATGTTGAAATGATGAAGGAAGGAATCATTGACCCTAAGAAGGTAACTCGTGTTGCTTTGGAAAATGCTGCTTCCGTATCCGGTATGATTTTAACTACCGAATGTGCATTGACCGACATTAAAGAAGATGCTCCGGCCATGCCTCCAATGGGCGGTGGCGGAATGCCAGGCATGATGTAATCAATCATTGCTATTGATATCATAAGAGAACGCCCGTGAATTTTTCACGGGCGTTTTTTATTTCAACTTCTTGTAGAGGCATCTTTCTTTTCAACTTTGCAGTTTGTATGTTCCCCGATGACCTCCGTCTAATAGTTTCCTGTAGCGCATTTTAATTGGCTAATTTTTGGTAAAATTCCTTTTCCATGAAGTTTTTCAGACAGGTTGCACCCGTTGTGGTCTTGCTTTTGGCCATGTTATTCATCTCCAACTCCCCTAAAAAACAAAAAGAGCAACCCATTGTGGTCATAGCCTATTATGTCCCAGAAAAGGATTATCACCCAGAGCTTCTGCCCTTGGACCAATTGACCCATATTATCTTTTCTTTTACACATGTGATTGATGGGGAGATGAAATTCCAAGATGCGGAAAACAAGAAAAAATTACAGCAGTTAGTCGCACAACGCGAGAAACATCCACAGCTAAAAGTGATGATTGCCTGCGGGGGATGGGGCGCTGATGGTTTTTCCGATATGGCCTCTACTGCGGAAAACAGAAAAAAGTTTGTCGAGAGTGTAGTTGCTTTTAATAAAGAATTTAAGTTGGATGGGGTGGATATTGACTGGGAATACCCAGCCATTCCCGCCGCGGGTACAGGTGCACGGCCTGAAGACAAACAGAACTTCACATTATTGATGAGGGAGCTTCGCGCGGCGCTCAATACGCTGGACCGAAAGCAAATCCTCACTTTTGCCTCTGCGGGATGGAAACGCTACTACAAAAACATTGAGCTGGAAAGCGTAATGAACGAGGTGGATTATATGAACATCATGACCTACGACCAAGTGGGTCCCTCCTCTCCATTTACAGGTCACCATACCCCTTTAGGTTACATACAAGAAACGGATATTGCAGATACCCCTGCTGCAGAATTCATCGAAGAATTTAGAAAATCCAAACCAGATAGTGATAGGGATTATGGCCCAAGGTCAGCGGAAAAAATTGTTCAGTTTTGCCTGGACCAGGGCATAAAGCCAGAACAACTCGTAATTGGTGCTGCGTTCTATGGACGGGCTTGGAAAGGCGTTCCGCCAAACAACAATGGTCTTTACGAAAAAAACTCAGGAGCTCATATTGCGTGGAGTGCGTATCATCAAATCCGAGAGGAATTTGAATCCAATGAAGCCTATAAACGCTATTGGGATTCCACAGCCAAGGCCCCTTATCTCTACAATGCGAAAGACAGTATTTTCATCAGTTACGATGATTCCGTATCCGTTCGGTTAAAAACAGAGTACGCCTTGAACAAAAAATTAGGTGGCATTATGTTTTGGCAATTGGGAAACGACACTAAAGACGAAAACAGTCTGTTAAAGTCAATTTATGATGCTTCAGTCAAAAATTGAAACAATCTCACTAGTTGCTAAAACAACATCGAAAATGCCATCACCAACATGATGGCATTCTCGATAAAAGTAGCTTCAGTCATCGGCAAATTCAAAGCCGTACCCAAACAGGCACAACGGATACTTTTTTTATCCAAAAGCGTCTTGGTGACTCCAAAAGTTGTAATGCCCAAAATCAGAATTGTTATCCATAGGGCGGCTGTTACCTGAAAGCGCATTAAAAAACACAATCCAAGTGCCAATTCCAGAAAAGGATATATCCATCCATAGAGCGGAAAAACTTTGGCCAACGGGTCATACATTTTAAAACTTTCAGGAAAACCTTTTAAATCCAAAAACTTAAAAAAACTGAACACCACATAAAAAAGGCCCATAAAATCCATCATGGCATTCTGGAAATCCCAAGCTTTGAAGTTCAATAGGAAGGCGGCTCCAAAGAGATAGGCAAATATCAAAAACAGCGGTTTCAGCTGTTTCCATTTCGAAACCGTCGGTTGGGAAACACCCTCGGAAATCGGTGACTCTTCCGAAGTGATGACATACTTAGCCGGTAAAACTTTGGCAAATTCTTCCAGAGGAATATCACGTTGCATTTCCAAGGTCCCTTCGCCTTTTGCGAGGTCTATGGCAACACCTTCAACGCCTTCAACACCTTCCAATTTTCCCTTAACAGAAGCTACGCACCCTTGGCATGTCATTCCTGATATGGCGTAAGTGCGTTCCATTAGTGTTTTTGGTCCTTATCTGCGTCAATATCTCGATATCGGCAACAAAAGTGAAGGTCGTTATACGCTTCTTCTGTAGCTTTCAATTCTTTTGTATCATGGCCAGCAGCAACCAAAGCAGATTTGATTTCCATGGCATTGGTTTTACGCTCGTCTACAATGAGGGCCAATTCGTGCGTGGGAATGTCCCATACTGCATACTTCACCCCGTTTACATTCAATGCCGCTTTTTCAATGCGCGCTTTGCACATTTGGCAAACACCATCTACTTCAAAAGACATTTTCTTATTCTTTTCTTGAGCGCTTAACCCAAAGGTTAGCAGCATCAAGGCTAAAATCAAAAAGTTATGTTTCATGTCTGAAAATTAATAGGTTTTTATGTTTTAAATCGAAAACCCACATATACCATCTGCCCTAAAATAGGTGCAAACACTATTGTGGTGTCAAAATTTGTTCCAAAAGGGTCATTCGCTCCAAGCACTGGATTTTTTTGTCGCGTTCCTGTGAGGTTCTCACCTCCAACGTACACTTCAAATGCTTTTGAAAATACCCGAGTAATCTGCGCATTCATCAAACTATACCCCTCAGCAAAATCCCATAACTGAAATTCAGCCGGATTGGCCAGTGTACTGGGCAATCGCTGTTCGCCTAAGACATGCAGAGTATAGTCCAACCGCCATTGCGCCCCATTTTCTTTAGGTTTTGTGTTGTAACCCAGGTTGGCAAAATAGCGATGTTGTGCTTGTAGCGGTTTTTGTAATTGTCCCGTTTGATAGGTCGTTTGCACATCATAATACTTATAGGCCATCCGCAATTCAACATTTGGAATAACTTCGTGGTTCACCTCCACCTGCAAACTATTTGCGAAACTATCCCCTTCCAGGTTAGAGAAACGTACCTCTCTTGGATTTTCCCAGTCAACCACTACTTGGTTTTCAAAATCAGTTCGATAAAAATCGACCGATAATGACCCAGGGCGATTCCAAAGATTGAATCGCTGCAAAAAGCCAAATCCAAAGTTCATCGCCTTTTCTGCATCAAAGCCATAAATACTGCCTCCGTTTCCATTAAGTACCAAATTTCGAGAAGAGCCAAACAACCTTTGGTTTTCCGCGAAAATGTTAGCTGCACGCCGCCCTAAACCAAAGGAACCTCTCAAACTCCCATTTTCCCAAGGGGTATACCGAACATGGAGTCTTGGGGTGAAAAATGTTCCCAACCGATTATGGGTATCCAAACGCGCACCTGCGGTTAAACTTAATCGCTCCAGATTGGTATAACTGTATTCAAAAAAAGCTCCAGCCGAACGGTCCGACCGGTTGAACAAATCTGCATTTACCTGTTCGTCATAACCGTCATACGCGAATGAAATCCCGGTTTTGAACTTGTGTTGTGTGCTTCCGATAATTGAACTGAACAGCAGGTTTGAATACACACTTTTATGGTCGATGGTATACTGATTCAGGCCATAATAAGAATCTTGGGAATGAAAACTATAGGAAGCCTGAAACCCAAAACTCTGAAATGGCAGCTCAGGAAAAACATACCCCAATTTTACTGAACCATCAAAACGCTGGGTATCAATTTCACTGCCCCAAGCGTTGGTCGTGAACCTGTCCGTATCGGGATTAAACGCAGTTTCTCCCAACTGCTTTTCATCATTCAGAAAACGAACATTGAGAAAACTTACCCAACCTTTTTCTGGGTTTTGGTACTGCCATCGGTTGGCAATATTGATTTGATTGGCCAAAGGGGTATCCAAAAATCCATCATCATTATTATCTACTTCAATATCCCTTCTATTGCCATGGACATATAAACCAGTACTCCAATTTGTACCTACTTTAGTATTGAAATGCGTGTTAAGCTCCAATCGGCCGTTCAAGTTACCGTATCCATTAACGAATAGCGGCACAGCCATTGTGGGTTTTTGAAGTTCCGTATTGATTTGTCCAGAGATACTTTCATACCCATTGACGACACTACCAGCACCTTTGGTGATTTGAATACTTTCCACCCAAGTTCCAGGCGTAAAAGTCAACCCAAAGGTTTGCGATGCGCCACGCACCATTGGGATATTTTCTTGGGTAATCAGCAAATAGGGACTAGTCAATCCCAGCATTTGAATCTGCTTGGTCCCAGTCAAAGCGTCATTGAAGTTGACATCAATGGCGGGGTTGGTTTCAAAGCTTTCAGAAAGATTGCAGCAAGCGGCTTTCAGAAGTTCAGCACTATTAATAGTCACCACATTTTGAGAAGAAAAAAGTGCTTTTTCGACCGCATCTTTCTTTTTTTCCACAACCACTTCATCGAGTTGATTGGCGGGTTTTAACCAATGTTTGAAAGGTTTTGGTGTTTCCACCAACAAAGTATCCGATTGGAAACCTACATAGCTAATCACTAGTCGGTTGTATTGATTACTGTACGGTATGGAAAAGGTTCCATCCGTTTTGGTAATGGTTCCGATGGCCGAGTTGAGCCAGTATACATTGGCCCCAGACAGCGGAATATTATTTTCATCCGGATTGGCTTCCAGTACTACGCCATCAAGCTTTTCTTGAGCGATTAGTAGCGTTGGCAACCAGAGGAATAGAATTAAAAGTTTTTTCATGTTAATTGAATCTTGATTAATGTGTAAAACACTTAGCCCGAACTCTTTTGAGTCGGGTTTCGAAAAAAGATTCAATACATCAAATCAAGAATACCTGGTGCAGGACCTGAAAGTCCTTAGCAGGATTGGGAGGTGGATATTCTACATGAAAAGGATGCGCTTCAGAAAGCGGTTTAAAGCTATCTATATAAGCGCTAGCGTAAGTGAAAAGAAAGAGTTGTTGGTCCAAATCCAATTCAAACCACTTGAGCGTCAAGTCTTCTTGACCTTGCAATGTAAAGGATTCATCATCACAACAAGACATTTTGGACATCGCCTCTGAGGTCGTATCTTCGAACGTACCACAAGAATCGGCATGGGAAAACAAAGCCACGTCCATGACCCTGCCCATACAAAGGTGTTTGTCCACCGTCCAAGAAATGGTAGAAGCAACCATTAAAGTGGATAGCAGAAAAAGCAATATGTTTCGAAACACTTGTTTCATGCTACAAAGATAAAATTTTCTTTTTTGACACTTTCAAACAGACCCTGATACACTTCTTCTACAAATGTTGAAAAGACCACAGAAGATGGTAGTTTGATTTCTGAAGTGAAATCGGTAAGCTTTCAATAACTTTATCGACTTTTGAGATACATTTTTTATCCACTTCATGACAAATTTTGAGAGCTTAAAAAAGCAGGTTTCACAAATCATTGAAAATAAAAAACTTAGCACCGATGAGCGCCTGAAAGCAATATGCGAAACGCTTAAGACCAACGTATCCTATTATGATTGGGTTGGGTTTTATTTCAAAAACGGCGATAAGCAGGAGTTGAAATTAGGGCCTTATGCCGGCACCCCTACTGACCATACCATTATTCCTTTTGGGAAAGGCATTTGCGGACAAGTGGCCGTAAGCAATGAAAATTTTGTGGTTCCTG
>JBCBPD010000019.1:0-48853 GCA_039820925.1 Bacteroidota bacterium
ATTCATACCAATTCATTGTCCGGTCTTGCCAATGTAAAGGCTGATAATGGCAACCATCCGGAGGCAATAAAACTTCATAAACTACTAGCAGAGAAGTACAAGAAGAGCAAAAACTTCCTTAATTATGGCATCATGCTGGGTAATATTGCACGTTGCAACTATCACCTGGGTAATTATCCAGAATCGATGCGAGACTATCTTGCTGCTATAAGAACGTTAGACACAATACCTAGAGAGCCTTTCAGGAAAGCTGATATTTTGAGAGATATTGGCAGGCTCAGCTATATCCAAGCTAGCTATGACGAGTCATTGAGCTATTTTGAAAAAGCACTTGGCATATATGAACGTACCGAAGATAATTTATACCAAGCTTATACTTTGAATGACATGGCAAATACCTATGATGCTCAAAATCTAAATAACCAAGCTTTAGAGTATTACTCGAAAAGTCTGGTAATAAGTCAAGAAAATAACTATGTGGACAACGAAGCAAATACGCTAGGAAACATTGGAACAATATATAAGAAAAAGGGCGACTATGAAATTGCGTTAAAGCATTTGAAAAGAGCGTTACAATTAGATAGAAAACACAATACAAAGGATAATGTCGTTTTTGCGCTAAACGAAATTGGACACACCTATTCACTTCAAAATGACACCGCAAATGCTCTTAAATTTCTAAATGAAGCGGCTTCTTTGGCCGATTCAATTGGCAATATGGAGGGCCTTACAACATCCTTATATTATCGTTCATTGACTTATGAGAATAATGGAAAGCTTCAATTAGCATTAAAAGATTTCAAAAAATCTAGTGCTATTAATGACAGCCTTTTTAACATAGAAAAATCTAGGCAAATCGAAGAATTAAAAACTATCTACCAAACCGAAAAAAAAGAAGCCGAAATCGCCTTGCAAGAAGAAGAAATCAAAACTTTGAATGAGAAAGCAAGAGGGGATAAACTACAAAAAGGATTGTATGCTGGTGGAATGGCCTCCGCCCTAGCCCTATTCGGTCTTTCTGTTTTTGGGTTCAGACAGCGTATCAAAAAGAATCGAATCGCTAGAGAAAAACAAGAAGAGATTTACAAACAGGAAATTGAGCACAAGCAAAAAGAACTGGCAAGCCAGACGCTGCATCTGGTACAGAAAAACACTTTTATTCAAGAGCTAAAAGAAAATCTGGAGAACCTAAAGAACTCCCCTGAAAAATTCAAAGCGGAGTTCCGGCGCATCGTCATGCTGCTCAAAAAAGAGAATGCTTCCGATAAGGATTGGGAAGTGTTCAAAACCTACTTTGCAGATGTGCACAATGATTTCGACCAAAAACTCAAAACCCTCTACGCAGACATTTCTGAAAAGGAAATCCGTTTGGCGGCCTTTCTACGCATGAATCTAACCACAAAGGAAATCGCCGCTACTTTAAATGTATTGCCCGATAGTATCCTAAAATCCAAATACCGTCTCAAAAAGAAATTGGGATTGGATAAAGAAACGGACTTAAATCGTTTTTTAAGCACGCTCTGAGGATTGGCTTAAATAATTGTTATTTTAAAAGGAATAGAATCAAGTATTGTTAATTATCAAATTTTACTAAAATGAAAGCACAGGACAGCATTAAGAAAATTAAAATTGAAAAATTCCGAATCAAAGAAGTACAAAAAAATCAGTTGGAAAATATAAGGGGTGGAAACGACGGCTCCGGTCTGTCGGGAGGATCAAGAGCCAGCAACTAAAAAAACTGCATCCTAATATAATAGGTTTCGAACAGTGTCGAAACCTATTTTCTTTTTAATTGATTGATTCAAAATTTAATATAGTTAAACATGGGGATTACTGCGAATAAGAAATTCTCAATATATTAGATTGGTAGAAAAACCAACTGAATTCCCTAGTTTGATTTTCAGCATTCGGATAGTACACATATCTTCGAGGTAATCCATGAGAATCTTAACCGAAGGCACGTATTACGGCATCAAAAAAACTGAAATCCATAGCAATGGTATTTTGCTTTCGGAATATGATTACAATGCACCTCGTACCGGTTGGCATTTTCATGAGAATCCTTACTTCATGTATGTTTTACAAGGAGATGTGTATGATGTCAACCGAAAATCCAAAAAGACTTGCCCACCCGGCAGCCTGATTTTCCATAATTGGCAAGAGGCACATTACAACACGAAAGAAACCGCTAACGCCCGTGGCTTTCATATCGAGTTCCGTAGAAAATGGTTTGAAGACAAACAGTTGGATATTGCCCTTTGGGAGGGTAGCGACCTAGTAAAACACCCCATGGCGCATCACTTGCTGGCGAAGATTTACTTTGAGTTTCGTTTTCAGGATGCTATTTCTCCCTTGTCTATTGAATTGTTGATGTTGCAGTTTTGTGAAGGCATTCAGAAACATCAATTTCCTGAAGAAAAAAGACCCTCCTGGACCAAAACCTTGCAAGAACTTTTGCAGACAGACCTAAGTCCCATGAATCTAGAAGGCTTATCCGATTATTTGGGCATCCATCCCGTGCATCTCTCCAGAGCCTTTCCCAAATACTTCGATTGTTCCCTTGGAGATTATTTACGCAAACAAAAAATTCAGCGTGCCCTCCCCTACTTGTTTGAAGGAAATTTTAGCTTGACCGAAATCGCAAACATTTGCCATTTTTCAGACCAAAGTCACTTTACACGCACCTTTAAAGCCTATTTGGGACAAACCCCTAGCGCCTTTCAAAAGCACATTCGGTAGCGGTTCTGCCGGTTATGTTAATTTCATTCTATTTTGAATGAAAAAGACCATGTACTTTCGAGGTTTAAATCAAAAAACAACATGAACAAACTCTTTTTAACCCTTTGTTTGGGGGTTCTATCGCAAATTGCTTTCAGTCAACTTGATTTTTCAAACGTTAACAGCCTTGAACATCCTTTACTTACCAAGATGGATAGTGCCATCACCGCTGGGCAATATGGTAGCATCACCAGCGTAGTCTTTGCCAAAGACGGAAAAGTGATTTTCGAGAAGTACTACAATGACAAAAACATAGATAGCAAACACAATACCCGTTCGGTAACCAAAACCATGGGAACGCTGCTTACGGGCATTGCCATCAAGGAAGGAAAAATCGGTTCGGAAAAGGATAAGATTTTCGATTATCTCAAAGATGAGCTTCCGGTCGCTAACCCGGACCCCAGAAAAATGGAAATTACCCTAGAAGACCTGCTCACCATGAGTTCTTGTTTGGAGTGCAACGATTTCAATAGCTTTTCGCGAGGACATGAAGAACGGATGTACATTATTGAAGATTGGACCAAATTCGTCTTGGACCTTCCGGTGCGCTCCTATCCTTTTGAACCAAAACCAGAAGACCAACCCTACGGACGAGCTTTTAGTTATTGCTCAGCCGGGGCTGCGTTAACCGCTGAAATTCTTCAACGAGCTGTTGGACAAAAATTGGATGCTTTCGCGGTGGAACATCTTTTTAAGCCTTTAGGTATTACAGATTACACTTTGCATTACAGCCCAGAAGGCACTTTGAACACCGCGGGTGGCAGTGAGTATCGCAGTCGTGACTTACTGAAACTCATTCAAATGTGTCTGAATGAAGGCCAATGGAATAGAAAAGAAATCCTATCCAAAGAATGGATTCAAAAAGCCTCTACTCCGAAGGCCAAAGTACAAGATGGTTTTGAGTATGGTTACTTTTTCTGGTTGCATGCTTTTGGCGGCGAGAAGAAGTATCCCGCCTTCTATATGTCAGGCAATGGCGGACAAAAAATATTAGCTATGCCTGATTTGAACTTGGCAGCCGTAATCACGACCACCAATTACGGTATGCGTCAAGCACATCCCTATACCAATGAATTGATGGACAAGTACATCGTACCTGCTATGGAATAAAGTTGAGTACCTCTTATTAGACTAGATTCTGAATCCAACCAGAACGGACGGGCAGGCCAGTTCAGAATGACCCAACAACTGTCATTCCGCACTTGACACGGAATCTTTGCCCTTTTACACCTCAAATGTAAAATGGATTCCTGCTTGCGCAGGAATGACCAAAAATGTCAGGCTGAGCGGAGCCGAAGCCACAACGAAAAGAGATTCTGAATCAAGTTCAGAATGACCTCCTAATCGTCATTCCGTGCTGTGACACGGAATCTTTTTTCTATAGCGTGTAACCAATTCCAAATCAGTGAGTCTCTAAAGAAACAACCATCCATGAAAACAAGACTTCTCCTTGCGGGCTCGCTACTGCCCCTATGTATTTTCGCCCAAGATTGCGATTGCGCCTCAGATTTTCAGTGGCTTAAAGAAACCTTTGAAAAAAACGATGCGGGTTTTGCCTATACGCTAGACAGAGCTGGGGAGCAAGCCTACGAAAACCACAACGCTATTTTTCTTGAAAAAGTAAAAAGTATCGAAGATTCAAATGCTTGTGTAGAGGTCTTGCGAGAATGGCTATCCTTTTTCCGCTCTGGGCATATCGGGATTCGTGTTTTGAACCCCGCACAACAGGAAGAACTTGGTCAAGCAGCAATTCTGGAGCAATACAAAGATTCAGAACGTTTGGATATGGATGTCGATGAATTTACCAAATATCTCTCGGAGAAGAAACCCAAGGATTACGAAGGGATTTGGGTATCCGAACCCTATCGAATTGGAATAAAAAAAGTGGAAGATACCTATATTGGTTTTATTATTGAAGCGGATGGCGCGTATTGGACTGAAGGCCAGGTCAAACTCAAAATAAAAGCGGACAACTCTTGTGAGTATTATATGCGCGACCACTCACCACAATATTTTGACCGAACAGAACTCTTGGATGGCGCTTTTCTCAAAACTGGGTTTATCACACTGGAACGAGAATTTCCAAAAGTAACTGCTGGAGAAGAGGTAACCCGATATTTCAAATCATTGTCCGCCAACAAACCCTATTTTGAACAATTGGATAAAAACACCACATATTTGCGCATTCCTACTTTTCAGGGCAATGAGAAAAGAACTATTGACAGCGTGATTTTTGCAAACAAGGGTGCCCTAACCTCGGCTCCAAACTGTATCATTGATATTCGCAATAATGGTGGTGGCTCCGACCGAAGTTACCGTGAGCTTTTACCGCTAATGTATACCAATCCCATACGCACGCCTGCGGTGCTGTTGTATTCCACCGCTTTGAACAACCAAAGGATGCTGGACTTTATTGAAGACCCTTCCTACGACTTCACAGATTCCGAAAAGGAGTGGGCCCAAACCTCCTATGACAAACTCTCAAAACGCTTGGGAGAATTTGTGAATGTGGATTCTACCGATTTGGACATTACCACTTATCCCGAAATACTTCCAAATCCCAAAAATGTAGCAATTCTCATCAACGAAAACAATGGAAGTACTGCGGAGCAGTTTTTGTTGGCAGCTAAGCAGAGCAGAAAAGTGAAATTGTACGGTACTACCACCCAAGGGGTTCTGGATATTTCGAATATGTACTTTGTGAAATCCCCTTGTGGCGACTTTGAATTAGGCTATAGCCTTTCAAAAAGCCTTCGCATTCCTGAGATGGCCATTGACGACAAGGGCATTCAACCCGATTATTATATGGACCCGAACATCCCTTCCCATAATTGGATAGGATTTGTGCAAGACTATTTGAACGGGATGGAATAGGCCAAATTGGCCTTGTTCATCTAATGAAGGTAGATGTTGAATCCCGCCTGACCAAACGGATAGGCAAGTTCAGAATGACCATCGGTTGTCATTCCGTGCTTGACACGGAATCTTTTCCATAACAACTCAAATGTAAAGTGGATTCCTGCTTGTGCAGGAATGACGACGAAAGTGTCATTCCGCACTTGATGCGGAATCTATACCCTTAACAACTCAAAAGAAAGATGATAGTACTTTTTTCAAACCTTTGATTTAAGAGATAAATAAATGATTTTCACTATGTTTAGATTATCATTAAAATCAATCAAAAAACATGAAAAAAGTATTCTATCCCCTGCTATTTATTGCGATAACGTTCGCACCATTCAGCAACCTCAAAGCACAAAACCAAACTGAAGTCTTCGACCAAATGCTTAGTGCGCAATACCCCAAAGATGGGCCCGGAGCCACGGCATTAGTGGCAGTAGGAGGCGAAATCGTATACCACAAAGGCTTTGGAATGGCCAATATGGAACACGAAGTGCCCATGGAAAACGACATGGTCTTCGAAATTGGTTCCATCACCAAGCAGTTCACAGCGGTATCCATCCTAATGCTTATGGAGCAAGGGAAACTTAGTCTTCAAGATGAAATCACAAAATACATAGAAGACTATCCCACTCATGGACATTCCATCACCATACACCATTTGTTGACCCATACCTCTGGAATTAAAAGTTATACGGGTATGGAAAAATGGGTCGGAAGATGGCGAGAAGATTTTGAACCTTTGGGACTTATCGACTTCTTTAAAGACGAACCTATAGATTTTGCCCCCGGTGAAGAATACCGCTACAATAACTCTGGCTATTTTATCCTCGGTTACATTATCGAAAAGGTATCCAGACAGACCTACGAAGATTTTTTGGAGAACAACATTTTCAAACCTTTGGGTATGGACCATTCCTACTATGGACACAAAGGCGAAATCATCAAAAAACGAGCGAATGGTTACCAATCACATGAGAAACTCATCAATGCAGAATTCTTAAGCATGACCCAGCCCTACGCGGCAGGCTCCTTGATGTCAACCGTTGGAGATTTATATAAATGGAATCGCTCAATTCGAGCACATAAACTGATTTCAAAGGAATCTACAGATTTGGCTTTTTCCAACTATACCTTAAACAACGGCAAAAAAATCAACTACGGGTATGGCTGGGGCATCAATGAAATCAGTGGAAGCGAGACCATTGAACATGGCGGCGGAATTTTTGGATACGTCACCAACGGTATTTACCTACCCGAAGAAGACGTATTCGTTGCTGTATTTTCAAACTGCGATTGTAATCCACCAGGCAACGTATCAACCAAAATGGCAGCTCTGGCCTTGGGCAAACCGTTTCCCGACGAAAGCAAAAGCATTGCTATGGAGGCAAAATCGCTTGAAAAATTGGTTGGTGTTTACGATTTTGAGGATGAATCCACCCGAATCATTACCATAGAAGACAACCAACTTTTCAGTCAGCGTACGGGCGGTGGAAAATTCAAGATTTTTCCAATTTCAGAGAACACCTTCGTTTTTGAGGACAGCTTTGCCAATTTTCGTTTTACGGAAGAAGGCGGAAAAGTAAAAGCCTTTTTTGAAAACCGAATAGAAAAGACCGAAGGCTATAAAACGGATAAAGCCATCCCAACCCGAGAAGAAATTACCCTAAGCGAAGACGTTTTAAAGCAATACATCGGTACGTTCAACCTGTTTCCAAACTTCGATATTGTCTTTACCCTTGAGGATGGCAAATTTATTTCGCAAGCCACCGGACAGGGTAAAATGGAAATTTTTGCCGAAACCGAAACCAAGTTTTTTTCAAAGCAAATCGATGCACAAATCGAATTCATGGCCAACGAATCGGGTAGTTTTGATTCGTTTATCCTCTATCAAGCCGGACAAGAGATGAAAGGCACACGAAAGGATTGACTTTTTAAGTTCATTCCGTGCTGCAGTGCGGAATCTTTCCCATTCACAATTCAAAAGAAAAGCAACTGAAGTCATTCAAAAAAAGATGCTGAACCAAGTTCAGCATGACTCATTGTTTGTCATTCCGTGCTTGACACGGAATCTTTTCCATAACAACTCAGATGTAAAGTGGGTTACTGCTTTGTGCCACCGCTAAAGCTAAGGCAACACCCGGTCGCAGGAATGACAGAGAAAATGTCAGGCTGAGCGCAGTCGAAGCCAAAACATGTCTCGACTTTACTTCCGCTAAAGCTTCAGCGACACGCGTACGCTCGACATGACAGTAAATGGCAACCGGGCGCACATACGTTGGTGAATCCCGCCTGACCGGACGGGCAGGCGAGTTCAGCGTGACCCATTGGTTGTAATTCCGTGCTTCCTGTCCGTCCTAGTCAGGCTGGGACATGAAGTCATTATACCTAACGCCCCAAAAGCCAAAATGACCGTTTTAGGTTAAGCTAATAACAAATGCTTAACTTCAACCTAAACCTAACTAATTGTACCAAACTTTTATGGCAACCACAACCAATTTTAAGCTAATACTAGTCTTCACTTTTCTTGGATTATTCAGTTTTCAGGTCCATGGTCAAGGTTTTTATGAAAAGCTTTCCAAAGAACTCTGCCGTTGCCTTAAACGTGAAAAAATAGAAACCTCTGATAAGATGCCCCTATGCTATGAACAAATACTGTTTGGCAACATGGAAGAAATTAAGAAGCATTACCAAGTGGCATCCCTAAACGATATCGATGCGGAGGCCTTGGGCAGCAGGGTAGCTGCACAACTTCTGAAACACTGTGATTATGCTATCAAAGTATTGTCCAAGGAAGAAAAACAAGAAAAGAGCACGGTATCCAAACAAGCCAACCTGACTTGCGAAGATTTAAGGTCAGGTGATTTTTATTATTTGAACGAAATCCCCAATCAACAGGTTCCTGACACCACTCATGTGACCATCTCGGATGATATGTTCTTGGAACGAATGAAAGGAGGACGAACCTTTTCCTTACTAAACATTAAATGGACAGATGCTTGCAATTTTGTGCTCGTATTCAAAGAAAGCAATGACCCATTAAAAAAAGAGCTAAGCAAGCCCGGAGATGAATATTTCTATGAGGTAATGACCAATAGCCCGGAATCATTCGTGATAAAGTTGTTTTGGAAAAAAGAAGAGTTCCAGATTGAACTTTTCAAATCAAAGTAGTTTCGTAAAAAGGGACACCCAAAAAAAAAACCAGATTGCAAGGCAAAATCAAATACGAATTCCCCACCAAACTTTGGAAGTACAACGCGCCTGGAGGTTGGCATTTTGTATCCTTGCCGCAAGACTTTTCCAAAGAAATCCGCAAAAACCTGCAATGGCAAGAAGAAGGTTGGGGTCGCATGAAAGCGGTCGCCCAAATTGGAACCGTACAGTGGCAAACTTCCATTTGGTTCGATACCAAACTAGAACTTTACGTGCTCCCAATTAAGGCTGAAATCCGAAAAAATGCCCAGCTAGTGCTGGACCAAACCATCGAAATGACCCTTTGGGTTTAATATTATATCAAATTGTGTATCTTAAGGCAGAGGCGTTGACCTATCTATTTAAATCCACAGATATGGAAAATATTGGAATGCTTATTTTGGTTGTTGCCCTTTTCGCCGGGCTTACTTTTCTGTTTTATCACCTCTTTAAAGGGTATATCAAAAAGGAATCGAGCCCCCGCAAATGGAAACTGACCGGGGACCGCGTTTATTTTTGGCAAAGTGTGATTTTCTTTAGCGTTATGGGAACAGCCTTGGTTATTTTCATCCTTAAACAAGGAACAAGTTGGCATTTTTAGCGGATTTAGATGCAACAAAGCTCCAAAACGTCTGGCAAGTGCCGAAAATCAAATTGAAAACAGAGATAGAGGCGCCTCAAACACTTGTTTTTGACCTTTCGCGAAGTATTGACCTCCACAAAATATCTACAGCCCAAACCAACGAAACGGCAGTTGCCGGAAAAACCAGTGGCCTTTTAGGGCTTAACGAATGGGTAACTTGGCGTGCGAAGCATTTGGGGTTTTATCAGAACTTGACGTCCAAAATTACCGAATTCGAACCGCCGAATTACTTTGTTGATGAAATGGTGAAAGGAGCTTTCAAAAGTTTTCGTCATGAACATCATTTCAAGAGGCAAAATTCAAGAACCTTAATGCTGGATGTCTTTTCCTTTGAATCGCCATTCTGTTTAATTGGACATCTTGCGAACAAACTATTTCTCACAAAATACATGAAACACTTATTGGAAGAACGCAACCGAATCATAAAGAACTTTGCCGAATCTGATGAAGGTTTACAATTGCTTTAGGTATGATTAATATTGTAGTTTTAGAATCATCAAAAAACAACATCATGAAATTCAAGCTACTTTTCTCGCTCTTTGTCTTGGCCGTAACTTTTAGTAAGGCACAAGAGAAGACCAAAGAACGGAGTCCATTGGAAACGGTGAATCTTCGAATGGATTTATATAATCAGCATGATTTCGAAGGTTTTATCGCCTTGTATGCACCCGATATTAAGGTCTACACCTACCCTGATAAACTGCTAGGGGACGATTTGGAGAACATTGCTTCTATATTCAAGCCAAAGTTTGAAGCGAAATCGCTCTCCGTCGAGATTTTGAATCAAATGGAAAATGGAAAGCATGTCATCAATCATGAAATCGTAACAGAAAATGGAAAACAGACCAAGTACGTCTCCATTTATGAAGTTGAGAATGGTCTCATCCAGAGCGTTCGGTTTGTAAGAGACTATTAAATGAATATTCGCTTTTCCTTTCCCTCCTAGTGTATACTTTTCAAAGACAGACCCTTTCAAATAACACAGACTAGGCTTTTATTTACGCCGTTCGTATCTTTGCACTGTGGAAAAGGATAAAAAACTGATATTGTTCGATGGGGTCTGTAACCTCTGTAACGGTGCGATACAGTTTGTGATAAAGCGCGATAAAAAAGATACGTTCCGCTATGCAGCGCTGCAAAGCGATATTGGTACCCAACTGATGCAAGAGCGAGGCATTGACCCTTCCAAAATGGATTCCATAATCTTGATTGAGCCCGGCGTAGCTTACTTTTCCAAATCCGATGCTGCCTTGCGCATTGGACAAGAATTTGGTGGCCTTTGGAAAGCTTTGGCCCTCTTCACTTGGATTCCACGTCCTATCCGAGACGGTATTTACAATATCATCGCCAAAAACCGCTACCGTTGGTTTGGTCGAAAAGATGCTTGTATGATTCCCACTCCTGAATTGCAGGCGAAGTTTTTATAAACGCTTCGGTCATAAACCACCTGAGATAGCAATTCCCAATATTTCTGTTAATTAACTAAAATTTAGTCGCTTACCTCGCTTCGTTATTGGCATATGGCACTGATTTTGATACGTTTTCAATGAGACTTCCTCATCCCATTGCTAACATTAAATCAGAAATTGATATGAAAAGAGTACTGCTACTGCCACTGTTGCTTCTCTCAATGCTTGTGAGTGCGCAACAAGGAGCCAACGACATCCTGTTTACCACCAATGGTGAAATCATTCAAGGCAAGGTAACCAAGGTTACTGCCAATACCATCAGTTTTAGTTATCCTGGTGAGACCCTGGTTAATGAAATCGAAACCAGCAATCTTGAAAAAATTGTTTTTTCGAGCGGCCGAACCCAAAATTTTGATGCACAAAAGACCACTTCCGCTAGCTCAGCTGGGGCCCCGGTGCAAAGCAGTCCAAAAGATACGGTGATGGTTCAGACCACTATTCCCAAAGAGGAGATATATCTGGGTCCCGATTCCAAAGCTATTGACAACAATGTGCTTGCACTGGTACCCATGAGCTATTACGAAGATGGCACCTACTCCAGGGAGGTGTCCCGGCAGCTTTCGCAATTCGCGACGGAATATCTATCTACCCAAAACCAATCCCTGCCTATTGAGGTGCAGAGTCTGGATGCGACAATTGAAAAATTGATGAAGGCGAAAGTGAGTTTTCAGAAACTCAACGAAACTTCTGTGGAAGATTTACAACGAATTTTGGGCGCAGGATACTTGATTACCATGGAAGTGAAAACCACACAGACAGCCCAAGCTAAAAAAGAAGGTGGTTTTTTTGGTGAAAGCCAAACTCAAACCGATAGCAGTGGTTCCAAACGGTTTGATATGGAATTGGTTCTCTACGGTAAATCAGGAACGGAGACGTATTCTACTAAATTTAGTGACGAGCGTTCTCATGCAAATGGAATGGGCAAAGCGGGCAGTGCCAGTTGGAAAAAGGGCGCTCAATACGTTTTAGACCAAGTCTTGAACCTTGATAGTTTGTAGGGTAATAAAAGTAGGTTTATTTGCTATTCCTCAAATGAGATAGGCTGGGTGAGCATTTGAATGACTTCTTCGTCGCCTTCAAATTGCTTTTCCCAGTTGTAAACCACTTGTTTGTAGGGATTGTACCCTAAAGTGACCAGCTTCTGGTTACGCCAGTTTTCCACAAAACGACTTAGGCGGTAAGGAGACATATCTGGATTTGCTTCCATAAAGGCTTTCAGGTTATCGCCAATTTCTTCTCTCCAATTCAGGGCCGTAATCAAGTCTTTACGGGTGATTTGGTCAAGGCCAGGTGCCTCCAAAAGTTTATTTAATCTGGCCCTAGAAAATATCATTTGCTGATTCCAGATACTGGTGGTTGCGATTTTGTTTGCTTTAAATTTTTCTTCCACCTCTGCGATGGATTCACCGCCCAATGACCCGTCCACCAAGGCTATAGAGTCCGGTATAATGATTGCTCGTTGCATCAGTCCATATGCTTCGGAACCCTTGCGCTGCACAATGAAGGTCTTTTCATCAAAACGTTTGTGAATAAACATCGTATCAATACGAATGGCATACTGGTCGGTGTCTTCACGTGTTTCCCAGGAAAGGAACATATCATTTATTTCCAAGACTACCCGCACGTCACCATAAGCGCTCAATGCATATGCTTTTTCTGGGAAATCCTTTTCCACAGTTAAAACATCTTGGCTAATGCCTTCAAAACAGAAAAGAAGTGTTACCGCGCTAAGAACATAAAGCGGTTTTAAAAAAAGTCGATACATATCCCTTGGCTATTTAAGATTGTTCAAAATAAAATCAAGTGTGGGATTGGTGTTCAGCTTTTGTGCGAATGAGAGGGTTTTGTGTGTAATTGGAACGGATAGGCCCAACTTGGCCAAATCGCGAATCATATCTTCATGCTCCAGCGATACTTTACCGGTCAAAAGCAAATCTAAACTTTCTTCGCGTTTATATTTGTTGTAAATCTTGCGCAAACCACTCAAATACAAGCGGTCCTTGGTAAAGCCTCCACCTCTGTGTGCACGGAGCGTAATGGAAAAGGCTTCATGACGATTCAATTTGTATTGACCGTGGATCAGGTCGAAAGTATCCGCGAAAGTATACCCTTTGATAAGGCTGTCCACAGCAATAACCCGATAGGCCAACTCCTTCAAACGTTTCAAGGTCAAGGCTCCTCCCATATATTCGCTAAATACGGCCAAACCTTCCTGGGTTTCTACATTTTTGGGGAAGCCATTCGAGAAAATGCGCAAAGGTTGTTGCAAACCATTATGGGTGGTCACCAAGTGCACCCCTATTTCATGGTTACCCAAGGTGAGCAACTGGTTTTTGCTGAACTTAATATTCTTCTTGATAAGCAGGGCCTGTTGACTATTGCTTACCATGGCTTCAGCCGCCAAATTATTGGAAAACTTGATGTTTAATGGAAAGGCATACTGCTCGGCATATTTTTCGAAATACTCCTTCGCTTCATCCGGTGTATGGGTTTTTTCCATATCTGCTAATGTAGGCTCATCTGCAAAATGAAGAATAAAACGTGCATTCTGAACGTCCTTTTCCGTAGGAGTTCCATAAACTCGTAACGAGTTGTAATAGAAGTGTTTACCACGCCCTATCGTTTCAATACATTGAATCATATTGGCGTAGTAATAAATCACCTCTTGGTAAAACTTTCGAATGGCCTCATCCTCAATGCGTTCCAAACGTTGAGAGAAGAACAAACGATGCAGTTTGTACGGATTGAACTTTAGCTTGGGATATTTGAAATTAGGTTCAACAGAATATTTGGAAGCAAAAAAACGATGCTTTTCTTTCTCAATATTCAAAGGATTGATGTACCGCAATAGTTCAATGCGGTGTACCAAACGGTCCAAATTCGCATCAATTTCATATATATGATTGAACCGCTCATCTTGCGGCGGAGGTATGACTACAGTTTCCTTCATTTTACTTCGGCTTCAAACGCTTCCACCATTTGGGGAATGAATTGTTTGAATTGCGTTTCCACGGCATTTACCACCTCAGGGAAGATTTGGCCATCCAGTTCATTACAATACACTTTGGAAATTTCGGTGGCCAAAACCAAGGTATTCTTAAAATTCGCGCTAATGTACTTCAAAAAATAACCATTGCCTTGAAAGGTATCATTAATGCCTGATGTACTCTTGATACCATTCGGTAATTCGATATCCCCCAACATCCCAGACCATTGGGATGCCAAGCTGCCGAAGCGGTCATTGTCGATATTTGCGGTACCTAAATTCCAGACGGGAACCTCACGCGTCCAACGCTTCCAATTGTAACTGTGCATATCAATTACCAAAACATGCCCAAACTCCTGCTCAAGCTTCGTGACCAAAGCATGAACCACTTGATAAAATGCTTTATGCTTTCGTAGACTTTCTTCTTTTTCATCAAAAGATAATGGTTGGTGCCAGAGGGTTTTGCCCCAAGCATCTTCATAAATGGCAGTTTCTGGTGCCCGATTCAAATCGTATTCAAAACGACTGTCACAACCTGCGATGGTAATAGGGGCATGTTTCACCATTTGAAGGGTACAAGGGTCTTCTTCATACCAGCGTTCGTATTCTGTATGCGTACATTTCTCCCAAAGAGAACTTCGAAAATGATGCCCATCGTGCACCGCTCCACAGAAATAAGGAGCGTATGACTCTATTTTTAAGGTAAAAGAATAGTCTTGGGCTACTGCATGAAAATAGTCTCCCTTTTCTATACGTTCGATAATTTCATCTACGGATAATCTAAGCATTCTCTACTTCACTACGTAATCTAGAGCGTCGGTCAAAAGCTTGAAGCTTATCCACGACCTTGCTCTCTATGAAATCTATCACTTTGCATTGTACTTTGGTCTTGTACACCTTGTTGATGTACGTAATTCCTCCCGGAGACATGACGTTGACCTCAACCAGCTTCCCTCCTATCACATCAATACCAACGAAGTACAGCCCATCGTTCACCAGTTTGGGACCAATCTGTTTGCAAAGCGCTTTCTCTTGTTTGGTCAAACTATGTTTCGCAACCGAACCTCCAGCTGAAACGTTGGAACGGTGGTCATCACTTCCAGGAATGCGACGCATAGCACCTATTGGCTCTCCGTTTAATAACAAAATTCGAACGTCACCTTGGTCAGCCCCCTCAATATACTCTTGTAGGATAACATAGTTGGATGTACCATCGGAATTGGTGACATAAAAATCCAATAAGGAGTTGATATTGGACATGGCAGACTTCTCAATCAGAATTACCCCAGAACCTCCAAAACCATTTAGAGGTTTCAAAATCATCTTTTCCGCGGACGATTCTTTAATCTGGTTTACCAAATACCTTTTGTTTTTGGATACATGTGTCACCGGAATAATATTACTATGGCTATCCCCAAAAGCGGCAGTATATAGCTTGTTGTTTGCTTCCCGAAGCCCTTGAAGGGAGTTAACGATAAACACATCGTCCTTCACAGAATCCAAAAAGTTCAACATGAGCGGGTCCAGTGGCGGATTAGCCCGCATGAATATCACATCAAAACCGGCTAGTGGCAGCATTTCTTCCCTTACCCCGACTTGTTTATAAAACGTACGCTGACTGCTGGGCACTTTTTCCATGCGATTCAGTACCGTACAAAAAGCACTGGTTACGCTATTTCGAATCGTTAAGTTAGCCGGCGTGCAGATGGCAACACCGTGATTGCGTCGGGCACATTCATGTATGAGCGCTAGACTGGTATCGTTTTCGGGCTGGATTTCATCCCACGCATACATTAAGAAGCAGATATTCATGGTGGTATTGGTTTTCTATAGCCTTAAATTACACTAAGTTCCTCAACTACACAATGCCCATAGCGAGCTTATTTCCATTACTTTACTTCTTCGTAATGGTCGTCCCATTCTTTGGGTTCGGGTTTACCCAATTTTCCCAGGGATTTAGCCACCATCATTGATACGGTAGCATCTCCCGTTACGTTAATAACCGTCCGGAACATATCTAAAGGGCGGTCCACTGCAAAAATCAACGCCAAACCAATAGCCAACTTATCCGAAGGAAAGCCAACGGATTCCAATACAATTACCAACATGACCATTCCCGCACCGGGTACAGCAGCCGTTCCAATGGAAGCCAACAAAGCGGTTAAAATGATGGTCAATTGTCCCGAAAGGGGTAAGTCAAAAGCCAATGCCTGTGCAATGAAAACGGCAGCGACGCCTTGGTAGAGGCTGGTTCCGTCCATATTGATGGTCGCCCCGACGGGCAACACAAAACTGGATACCTCTTGATCCACTCCAATATGTTCCTCAACCCTTTCCATGGTTACTGGTAAGGTTGCGGCACTGGAACTGGTAGAAAAAGCCAACAATTGCGCCGGACTGATTTGCTTTAAGAACCAAAAGGGGTTCTTTTTTACGTAGATAGAAACCAGAATCGTATAAAAGATAAGCATCAAAAGCAAACCAAGCACTACTACCCCAGCATACTTCAATAGCGCTAGCAACAAATCTTTATCGCCGGAGGAAACTACCACGCTGGCCAAAAGGGCAAAAACGGCATAGGGCGCAATAAGCATTATCAAATCCACCATTTTCAGCACCACCTCGTTGAGGGAATCGAAAAAATTCTTGAGGGGTTTGGCCCTTTCTTCGCCTATCAAAAGCATGGAAACGCCGAGAAAAATGGTAAAGAAAATCACCTGAAGCATTAACCTATTGTTGCTCATGGCGGCAATCGCATTATCCGGTACCATTTCCTCTAAAAAGGCCAAGGGACCCTTTTGATTTTGTGCCGAGGCATTTTTTTGAATCTTTTCAACGTCTTCTCCAGTGGCATAGGTTTGGGTCAACTTTTCGATGGTTTCCTCTGAAATTCCATCTCCAGGTTGTATCACGTTGACTAGTACGAGTCCCAAAACAATGGCCACTAAAGTGGTGCACATGTAAATGGCTATGGTCCGCAATCCCATGTTGCGGAACTTGGAAATATCTTTTAAATCAGAAATCCCTTTGATAAGCGAAGCCAGAATCAAAGGAATAGCTATTAGTTTTAAAAGCTTGACGAAGATGGTCCCCAGTGGTTTTACCCAATCCGTAACCAATCCTTCACCCCACGAAAATCCGGTCATCACTAGTCCGAAGACGATGCCAAGGACCATTCCGATTAGAATTTTCCAGTGCAGTGCGAGTTTGCCCATAGTATGATTTTGGGCGGTAAGATAGTGTTTTGCGGGAATCCTTTAAAAGAGGATTATAATTTATTCGTGCGGGCAAGTAAAGTGTAATCTGCCAACACCAAAGCCAACATTGCCTCCACAATGGGCACGGCACGAGGCACCACGCAAGGGTCATGCCTCCCCTTACCTTGGGTAGTGACCGGATTCCCTTCTTTGTCTATGGTTTCATAGGATTGGAGCACCGTTGCTACGGGTTTGAACGCAACATTAAAGTAGATGTCCATTCCATTGGTGATACCGCCTTGTATTCCCCCGCTACGATTTGATTTGGTAGTTCCGTCAGAATTGAAAGCGTCATTGTGCTCGCTTCCTTTCATGCGTACCCCACCAAAACCGCTACCATATTCAAATCCCTTAACGGCGTTGATGGATAGCATCGCTGCACCTAGTTTGGCATGCAGTTTATCAAAAACAGGTTCTCCCAAACCGACAGGTACATTTTGCGCCACTCCTGTAATGACCCCACCAATAGTATCGCCTTGTTTTTTGATTTGTTTGATGTAATCTTCCATGGCTTGAGCCGTTTCAGCATCAGGACACCGAACAGGATTGGAATCAATTTTACCGAAATCCAATTCCGAATAGTGTTTGTCCAAAACGATATCCCCAACTTGGGAAACATAAGCGTTGATTTTGATATCAGACAACATCTGTTTCGCAATGGCCCCAGCCACTACGCGACTCGCGGTCTCCCGTGCTGAGCTGCGTCCACCACCACGATAATCACGGAATCCATACTTTTTATCGTACACGTAATCCGCATGCGAAGGACGGTAGGAATCTTTTATGTGGGAGTAGTCTTTCGACTTTTGGTTCGTATTGTAAATGGCAAAACCGATTGGGGTTCCCGTAGTTTTCCCTTCGAATAGGCCTGACTGAAACTCTACCGTGTCGGGTTCTTTTCTTTGGGTAACAATAGCAGACTGTCCAGGCTTTCTACGATTAAGTTCTTCTTGAACCTTATCCAAATCGAGTTCAATTCCGGCAGGACATCCATCGATAATACCACCAATCGCCTTACCGTGCGATTCACCAAAAGTAGTCACTCTAAAAAGCTCTCCGAACGTGTTTGCTGCCATATATAGTGTTAAAAACTTCAAAGTTAGGCCTTAACCTCATGAAAAAAAATTGTCTTGCCACTTAATGTTGAAATAACATACCTAATGGTTTCATGATATTTTTTTAACTCTTTGCTTATGAATTATTGAAATGAAATTGATTTACAGTTTATTCCTACGTTTTTACTTTGTAGTTAAACTACTCACGATTGAAAAAAAGGAAGATAGAGTTAGCCGTAATCTCGGATGTACATTTGGGAACTTATGGCTGTCATGCGGATGAACTTATTGCCTACCTTAATAGCATACAGCCTAAAAAGCTAGTCTTAAACGGTGATATTATTGATATCTGGCAATTTAGCAAACGGTATTTTCCGGGTTCTCATTTAAAAGTGCTTAAGAAAGTCATTGGCATGGCTTCCAAGGGAACTGAGGTCTACTATATTACTGGAAATCATGACGAAATGCTTCGCAAGTTCAGTGACACTTCAATGGGTAATTTCAAGATTGCCAACAAATTGGTGCTAAATCTGGATGGTAAAAAGGCTTGGATTTTTCATGGAGATGTATTTGATATTTCCATTCAGAACGCAAAATGGCTGGCCAAACTCGGTGGCTACGGATACGACTTTCTAATTCTTTTGAATAGTATGGTCAACTGGTGTTTGGTGAAGATGGGCCGTGAAAAATACTCACTTTCCAAACGGATTAAGAATAGCGTTAAAGGTGCGGTGAAGTACATCAACAACTTTGAGAAGACTGCCGCAGAGCTGGCCATTGAAAACGACTATGATTATGTAATATGCGGGCATATTCATCAACCCAAAAAAGAGATTTACGAAAATCGAAATGGAAGCTGCCTCTATCTTAATTCAGGAGACTGGGTAGAAAATCTTACGGCACTGGAATACTCTTTCAAACGCTGGCGTATTTATCATTACAACCATGACAAGCTCTCCCCTTTCTTTGTAGATGAAGATTTGAAAGAAATGGACATGAACGAATTGATTGCGTCCATTACGGATAAAGAAGTGGAAGCTGAAGAAATCCCGAAATCGGAAGAAGCACCCAATGGAAACCCTACGCCCCTAAACAACCAAGGCCTCTCGCAAGATTGATACAGGATGTTTGGCCACTCGTTGTGTTCCGTCAAAGATTTGGTGGCGACAACTGGTACCGTTGGCTGAGATAATCGTATCTGAGTCACTTTTTCGAACCGCTGGGAACAATTTCAGCTCACCTACCTGCATACTGACTTCGTAGTGTTCTTTTTCATAACCAAAAGAACCTGCCATTCCGCAACATCCTGATGGAATGATGGTCACGGAATAATTCTCAGGGAGATTCAGTGCATCAAAGGTTACTTTTTGATTGGATAATGCTTTCTGATGACAATGCCCATGAATTTTGACTTTTCGTTCTTCTTTGGTGAACTTTTCTTTTCCCAAATGTTCTTGTTGGATTTCCTCAGCCAAAAATTCTTCTACCAAAAAAACTTGCTGTTTTAAACGTTGTGCAGCAGCATTTTCAGGCACCAAACGTTGATACTCATCTCGAAAGGTTAAGATTGCGGAAGGTTCCAAACCAAGAATAGGAAGTTGTTCCTTTATATGGCCTTTTAGCTGTTTAAGATTATTCTCCGCTAATGCTTTTGCTTGTTTTAAGAAACCCTTTGAAATATAAGTTCGGCCACTTTCCGCATAAAACAATACTATCTGGTACCCCAAACGCGTCAACAGACTTATCGCATCTTTCCCGACCTCAATATCCATGTAGCGCGTGAACTCATCAATATAGAGCACCAGTCTTTGACCCTGAGGCTTAAATTCTTGTTTTTGTTCTTTTAAGAAGCGGTCAAAATTGAATCGTTTCACATGGGGCAGCGTGCGTTGCTTAGCCACTCCGAAAGCTCCCTTTAGTAAATTTCCCAAAGGTTTGGAATCATAAATGGCATTGGTTAAAGAAGCAACGGAACTACCTAGCTTATTGAGTTTGGTATTGTGCGCGAAAATCTTGTTGCGCAAACTATACCCATTGGTTTCTTGATACTGATATTGAAATTCTGCTTTTAAGGTGGCGACATCAACATTACTGGGGCATTCGCTTGCACAGGCTTTGCAACTCAAGCATAGGTCAAATACCTTTTTGAGCTCTTGATGGTCAAATTGATTGGGTTTGTCTGATTGCGTTAAATACTCGCGCAGGGCATTGGCTCGAGCACGTGTGGTATCTTTTTCGTTTTTGGTGGCGTGATAACTCGGACACATACCTCCTTTCATTTCTGGACCCTTTCGGCAATCCCCGCTACCATTACATTTTTCAGCCGCCCGAAGAATACCCTGACTATCCGAAAAGTCCATAAGCGTTTGTACCTCTGGCTCTTCACGGTCCACGGTATAGCGTAAGGACTTATCCATAGGAAAAGCATTTACAATTTTTCCGGGATTGAAAATGTTTTTGGGGTCAAATGCTTTTTTGAGTTCCTGTAAAACCCCATAATTCCGTTCTCCAATCATTACAGAAATGAACTCAGCACGAACGATACCGTCTCCATGCTCGCCGCTAAAACTACCTTGATATTTTTTGGTTAAATAGGCCACATCAGTAGTTATCGCTCGAAATAGCTCTACATCTCCAGACTTTTTTAAATCCAAGATGGGTCGAAGGTGTAATTCCCCCGCACCCGCATGCGCATAGTAAACCGCATTTTGTCCATAGTCTTCCATGATTTTGGTGAACTCCCCAATAAAGGATTTCAAGTCTTCCAATGCAACCGCAGTGTCTTCAATACAAGCGACCGCCTTTTTATCCCCAACCATGTTGCCTAGAAGTCCAAGTCCTGCTTTACGTAGCTCAATAGCTTTAGCGATATCACCACCATACAAAACCGGACTGGCGTAACTATTTCCTGATTTCTTTATGGTCTTCAGCAAAGCCTGGACCTGACCTTCCAAGTCATCCAGATTATGTGCTTTTACTTCCAGCATCAAAATACCTGCCGGGTCACCATCTACGAAAAACCGATTCGCCAGCTGGGCGCGGTTGTTCTTTGTGCAATCCAGAATCACCTTATCCATCATTTCGCAGGTATGCAAACTATGTTGCATTACTGGCGCCACGTCAGCAAGACATTTTTCCAAAGTCTCGTAATGAGTACAAACCATTGCAGCATGTTTGGGCGGCAAATCATCCAACTGCAAGGTAATTTCCGTCGTGATTGCCAAGGTTCCTTCACTACCCGAAAGCAATTTGCACAGGTTTAGGTTGGAATCTTTTCCGCCAAAACCTTCAAAAGTTAAAAGCTCATCAATGGCGTAACCCGTATTTCTTCGATGGATTTCTGGTTTTGGAAATTCCTTTTTGATTTCTTCTTGAACTTCTTCACGGGAAAGTGTATCCTGCAAAAACCTATAAATTGAACCTTCTGCGCCAGTTTGCTCGGTTTTTTTGGTAAGATTGCTTTGATTCACCCTATCAAAAATCACTTCTGAAGCATCAGACAAAACACAACGCATGGAAACGACCTTATCTCGGGTCACTCCATATTGAATGGAGGTTGTACCAGAAGAATTGTTCCCTACCATTCCTCCTATCATGCATCGGTTCGCTGTGGAGGTATTCGGTCCAAAGAATAGTCCGTGGGGTTCAAGAAAACGATTCAATTCATCGCGAACCACGCCAGGTTGAACGGTTACTTGTTTTTTTTCCACATCCAAGTGGATAATGGAATTTAAATGTCTTCCTAAATCCATCACAATACCATCACCAACACATTGGCCGGCGAGAGAAGTTCCTGCCGTGCGCGGTATCAAACCCACACTATGTTCCGAAGCGAATTGCACCAAAACCTGAATGTCTTCAGTGCTTTTGGGGAGGCAAACGGCCAAAGGGGTTTTTCGATATACAGAGGCGTCTGTGGCGTAGAGGGTTTTCGTTAAAGCATCGAATTGTAGTTCTCCTTCTAGCTTTTCGGCCAAAGACTTTAAGAAAGATTTATCCAAAATGGAACAATTTTTGGTCGTGGAAACAAGTTTACATTGCAAGTTACGTGCAAAAACCTTTTTACTCAACTTAAATTGGAAAACTTATGAAATTTGAAAAACCTATCGGTATATTTATTTTTTTGTTTAGCGTTGGAATGTACGCGCAAGACCTTTCGGACCATAGTATCGGATTAAGATTGGGCGACAGTGATGGCTTTGGTGCGGAAATCTCCTATCAAAAGTCGATTGGCCGCTACAATCGCGCGGAATTTAACCTAGGTTGGCGTGACAGTAGGGATTTTGATGCCTTTAAACTTTCAGGAGTGTATCAATGGGTTCATCAAATTGAAGGCGGTTTCAATTGGTATTATGGCGCTGGTGGTGGCGTTGGAAGTGTAGATTTTGAACTCGTTCCTGATGAAGTTGAAGACAATGATGGTGTTTTCGTTTTCGTAGCCGGGAATTTGGGAGTAGAATATGATTTTGACATTCCCCTCCTACTTTCGCTAGACGTTCGACCAGAAATCGGAATTCTGGGTTATGATGGTTTTGATAATGGCTTTCTCTTCGATATCGCTTTAGGGATTCGATATCAGTTTTAACGGAACCTCTGAAATTAGAACCCAAGTCCTTTTTTGAAATGTAGGTAATGAATACCTTAGCTAAAAATAACGAATAGATGAGTAAAGTTTGGATTTGGGTAGTATTCGCTGCCATTGTTGCTTCTTGCGCTGGTACAGCTGATGGATATACGGTTGATGCCAAAGTGGAAGGCGAATTGGAAAATGGCACCAAGGTATTTTTAAAAACCACTGATAGTTTAAATCAATTGGTGGATATTGACACTACGACCGTTGAGAATGGTGTATTTGCTTTTGAAGGTGTTCAAGAACAGCCCAAGCTTCACTATTTAATGTTGGAAGATAGCCGCGGCAACCTACCGTTCTTCTTGGAGAATGGCAAGATTTCCATCAAATTTCAAAAAGACAGCATGAATTATGCACGCATAAAGGGCACTCCTCAAAATGATATCTTCATGGATTTTCTGGGCGAGTCTAGAAAAATGGGTGAACGTGCACGTTCCATGCAACAAGACATGCGAGTAGCATCCCAAAAACAGCCGCAAGACACCGTTACCATGATGGCCTTGCGAGAGGAATATATGGAACTTCAGGAAGACGTCAAGACGTATAATGTTGATTTTGCCAAAAACAATCCAGACGCTTTGATTTCTGTTTTGATTATGGGGAATTTGTTAATGAGCAAAGCCCTACCTACTTCTGAAATCCAAGAAATGTTCGATGCGCTTTCGCCAGAAATGAAAGCTACGGAACCTGCGACCAAACTTAAAGAGCAGCTCGAAAAGCTGAAAACTACTGAAGTAGGTAGTGCGGCACCAGAGTTCTCCGCTCCTAACCCTGAAGGAGAAATGCTTGCCTTGAGTGACATCAAGGGTAAGCTGACCCTCGTTGACTTTTGGGCCGCCTGGTGCAGACCTTGTCGTGCCGAAAACCCGAATATCGTTTCCGTGTACAACAAGTTTCATGATAAAGGCTTTAATGTGATTGGGGTGTCGCTTGACACGCGTGCAGATGATTGGACCACCGCCATCGCTAAAGATGGTTTGGAATGGAGTCATATTTCCAATCTAAAGCGTTTTCAAGACCCCATTGCACAATTGTATAATGTGAATGCGATTCCAGCAGCCTTTTTGATTGATGAAAATGGCGTAATCGTAGCAAAAAATCTTCGAGGTCCTGCTTTAGAACAAAAAGTAGCAGAGTATCTGAACTAGGTATTAGATTTTCCCGGTTTTTTCAAGAACAAATAAAATGATAATGGGAACGGCCAACAAAACCACGACCCAAGTATCATTGACCAGAATATCAGGTCGGAAAAATAAAGTGGTTGCGTATCCCCCTACAGCACCACCAAAGTGCGCCGTGTGACCAATATTGTCCATTTTGCTTTTCATACCATAAATGGAATACAATAAATAGGCGATTCCCAAAACATATGCTGGTAAAGGAATCGGAATAAACATAATGGCCAACCGCATTTCAGGATATAGTAAGATAGCGGAATATAAAATTCCGGTAACTGCACCACTGGCTCCCACCGCGCTGTAAAAAGGTTCGTCTTTATGGAAAAACAAGGCCAACAAACTTCCCGCAGCCAAACTCAACAAGTACATCAACAAAAATTTCACTGGACCGAAGGCGGATATCACCACATCCGCAAAAAAGTACAACGTAAACATGTTGAAAAACAAATGAGCGATATCAACATGCAGAAATCCCGAGGTCATCATGCGTTCCCGCTGACCGGACTTGATTCCGCCTATGCTGAACTTATAGCGTTCAAAAAAAGAATAGTCGTTAAATCCCTTTAAGGAAACCAAAACATTGGCTGCAATTACGGCGATGGTAGCCCAATGCAAATTGTACATATAAGAAAACCTTTGGCAATAAATATAGGTATATTTGTCACAAGAATTGACCATGACATTCTTAGTTTACCTCCTTGTTTACCCCATATTATGGTTGGTTTCCCGTCTTCCCTTTCGGTTGCTATATGTAGTGTCCGATGGAGTCTTCTTTCTGCTGTATTATTGTGTCGGATATCGTAAAAAGGTGGTTCGAGAAAATCTTGCTTTGGTATTTCCGGATAAAGAGATTTCGGAGCGAATTCGAATTGAGAAAGCATTTTTCAAACACATGTGCGACATGTTTTTGGAAATGATAAAAACCATGGGGATTTCCAACACACAACTTCAAAAACGCTTCACATTTGAAAACTTAGAGGTCCTCCACAAGCTGGAAGCACAAGAAAAATCGGTGATGTTGATGTATCCGCATTATGCCAGCTGGGAATGGTCCATTGCCCTTGGAGCGCATATTGCATCCAAAGGATATGGAATTTATCAAGTGCTCGAAAACAAATACTTTGATAATCTTGTGCGAAGCATACGGGAAAAATTTGGAGCGACCCTAATCGGTACGGCCGTTACGAGAGATGTCATTTCGAAAAACAAACGAAATGGACAGCTGAGCATGTATGGTATTTTGAGCGACCAATCTCCAATGCCCCAAAAGGCTCAACTATGGACAGAATTCATGGGTATAAAAGTGCCCGTTCATACCGGTGCAGAATCACTATGCCGAAAGCATGACCTACCCGCAGTCTTTCTAAAAGTAAAGAAGGTCAAACGAGGGCATTATTCTGGTTCTTTCCACGTGATTAGTGAAAACCCGAACACCGAAAAGGATTTTGCCATCTCAAAAGGCTTTCTGGCTTTGGTTGAACAATCTATCAAAGAAGCACCTGAATACTACTTTTGGACGCACAAGCGATGGAAACATCGGGATAAAAACCCAGAAGACTATCTTCCCTTCACGCCCAAAGGGCGGTGAGGACTATGAGACCGCTTCACTCATAGCTTTGAGTTCTGAAATAAACCTATCTGCCAAATCATCAGCCTCTTTTTGAGAATGCGCCTCCGTATAAATTCGAATGATAGGTTCCGTATTCGACTTTCGCAGATGGACCCAGTTTTCAGCAAAATCAATTTTCACGCCGTCAATTGTAGTTAGATTTTCGTTGCTATACTTGTTGGCCATGCCTTCCAAAATAGCATCTACATCCAATTCTGGAGTTAACTGAATCTTCTTTTTTCCCATGAAATACTGTGGGTAAGAAGCTTTCAGTTCAGCTACGGACATATTTTTTTCCGTGAGCAACATCAAAAACAAGGCGGTACCCACAAGGGCATCACGTCCATAATGGCTTTCTGGATAAATGATTCCGCCATTACCTTCTCCTCCAATGATGGCATTGGTAGCTTTCATTTTTTTCACGACGTTGACTTCGCCTACGGCTGCTGCTTCATAGCTTCCACCATGCTTGTTGGTAATATCTCGAAGCGCTCTGGATGAAGATAGATTGGATACCGTATTACCCAAGGTTTTGCTCAAAACATAATCTGCGCAAGCCACTAGAGTATATTCTTCTCCAAACATTTCACCTTCATTGCTAATAAACGCCAATCGGTCCACATCAGGGTCCACCACAATCCCGAAATCAGCCTTTTCCGACACTACTTTAGCACAGATATCCCCTAAATGTTCTTTGAGCGGTTCTGGGTTATGCGGAAAATGGCCCGTAGGCTCACAATATAATTCAATCACTTCCACACCCAAGGCATTCAAAAGTTTGGGGATGGCAATTCCGCCAGTGGAATTCACGCCATCAACAACTACCTTGAATTTCTTTTCTTGTATCGTATGTGCATTCACCAATGGTAGTTTTAGCACTTCTTTCACATGAATATCGATGTAACCATTATGGTTGGTGACCTTACCCAGCGTGTCCACTGAAGTGAATTCAAAATCCTCCTGTTCTGCACATTCCAATATCCGTTGCCCATCTGCGCCATCCAAAAATTCCCCTTTGGCATTTAACAACTTTAGCGCGTTCCACTGTTTCGGATTATGGCTTGCCGTTAGAATGATGCCGCCGTCGGCTTTTTCAAGAGGTACCGCAATCTCCACGGTCGGAGTGGTTGACAAACCTAAATCAACCACATCTATGCCCATTCCAACGATTGTGGAAACCACTAAATCTTGAATCATTTGACCCGAGATTCTTGCATCCCTCCCAATAACGATTTTAGGATTGTCTTTTTTGGATTCTCCCTTTAGCCAAGTGCCATAAGCTGCAGCAAATTTTACGGCATCCAAGGGGGTTAGGTTATCTCCGGGTTTGCCCCCAATGGTTCCACGAATTCCAGAAATGGATTTGATAAGCGTCATAAGACTTGTTATTTTTTTGCAAATATAAAGGCCTTTAAACGTTGAGAGGTTTCTTCTTTGTAAATTTCAAATTCAATTATCGCGCTAAACATGAATTTCCTAGCCCATATTTATCTTTCATTTGATGATGAATTCATAACACTTGGGAATTTCTTTGCGGACCATATTCGCGGCAATAAGTTCAAACACTTTCCATTGCAAATTCAAAGGGGAATTCTGCTGCATCGGGAAATAGACACCTTTACCGATGCCCATCCTATCGCCAAACAAAGTAGCAAGAGACTTCACAAAAACTATAGTCACTACAGCCGAGTAATTGTTGATATTTATTATGACCATTTTTTAGCAAAGAACTGGACAGAATACTCTGAAGTTCCATTAAAGGAATATGTCGAAAGTTTTTATCAGCTTTTGGAAAAGCATTATGAGTTATTGCCTGTGGCAACGCAACGAATCATGCCGTATATGTTGGCAGACAATTGGTTGTACCACTACGCCAACCTTGAAGGTATTTCGAGAGTATTGAATGGTATGAATCGAAGAACCAACAACCGTTCAAAAATGAATTTTGCCATCGAAGACCTCAAAGAAAACTACCATGATTTTGAAAATGAATTTCGATTGTTCTTTGAAGAATTGATTACCTTTTCGCGAGAAAAACTGACCCATTTATGCGAAAATTGACTCTTCTCCTTTTACTGTGTCTTCTTAGTCTACAATGTAAAAAAGCACCTCCTACGCCAACAGGCTTGGTCACTGAAAATGCCATGGTGGTATCCGCCAGGGAAGAAGCTTCCCAAATCGGTTCTGACATCATAAAAAAAGGCGGGAACGCCTTCGATGCCATGATTGCGACTGAAATGGCATTGGCCGTGGCCTATCCTTTTGCCGGAAATCTCGGTGGCGGCGGATTCATGGTCTATCGCAAGGAGAATGGACAGCTCGGTGGACTCGACTATCGCGAAAAAGCACCTCTTTCTGCACACAAGGATATGTATTTGGATTCCTTGGGGAACGTAATCCCTGATATGAGCACAGTAGGTGCCACAGCAGTGGGAGTCCCCGGTACAGTTGCCGGAATCATTGAGGTACACGAAAAATTTGGGTCACTTTCATTGGAAGAAATTCTGAAACCGGTCATCGCCCTAGCCAAAAAAGGCGTAGTGGTAACCGAGAAACAAGCCGGGCGGTTAGAGTATTATAAAGAACGATTCATCTCCGTAAACGGCGACAGCACAAAATTTGCACAGCAGTACAAGGTCGGCGATACCATCTTTTATCCAGAATTAGCAAATACTTTAACGCAAATCATGGAAAAAGGTCGGGACGGATTTTACAAAGGTGAGGTAGCGGAAAAATTGAGCACCTTTATTCAAGACCAAGGTGGTTTTGTAACCCAAGAAGACCTGGCTGCCTATGAAGCGAAGTGGCGTCAACCAGTAGTCTTTCAATATAAAGACCTCAAGGTGATTTCAATGAGTCCGCCAAGTAGTGGCGGTGTTACCCTAAATCAAATATTTAAAATAATGGAACCCTATGACATTTCAAAGTATGGGCATAACTCGACAATGGCGGTACAACTCTTTGTCGAAGCGGCTAGAAGAGCTTATGCCGATAGGAATTTCTTCTTAGGGGACCCTGATTTTGTTGAAATTCCATTGGATGTCTTGCTTAGCGATACCTATCTGACTCAACGAATGGATGGGTTCAGTTTTGATAAGGCTACTTTATCTTCGGAGGTATCCCATGGTTCCATAGAAATAGTGGAGAGTAATGAAACCACCCATTACTCTATTGTGGACAGCTTTGGAAACGCCATTGCTGCGACTACTACTTTAAATGGAGGGTACGGCTCCAAACTGTATGCTGAAGAATTAGGTTTTTTCTTGAACAACGAAATGGATGACTTCAGCGCCAAGCCCGGAGTGCCCAACATGTTTGGTCTAATTGGTGCAGAAGCCAATAGCATCGCTCCTGAAAAACGCATGCTCAGCAGCATGACACCAACGATCGTGGAAAAGGATGGCGAATTGTATATGGTTGTCGGAACACCGGGCGGTTCTACCATTATTACCGCCGTTGCGCAAACCATCCTTAATGTGTATGAGTTCGATATGAGCATGCAAGATGCCGTAAATGCACCTCGATTCCACCATCAATGGCTACCCGATGTGGTCACTTTTGAAGAAGAAGGTTTTAGTCCAGAGTTGAAGGCTGAATTGGAGGCAAAAGGCTATCAGATTTTGGAAGGACGCACACCCATTATCGGCAAAGTGGATGCTATTCGTGTACTTCCGAATGGACAGCTCGAAGGAGGTGCAGACAAACGGGGTGATGATAAAGCAGTTGGGTTCTAAACTGACAAGTGTTATGAAAAAATACGATGTGACCATCCTTACGGACGCAAGATATCTGGAAGCAAATGAAGAAAGCATTTATGTTTCCAACGTTATTCACGAGGATGCTTTGGTCATTCAGGCGTTAGAAAAGAAGGGACTCTCAGTCGCGCGAAAAGCATGGGATGACCCCAATTTTGATTGGACCCAAACCCAACTCGCTGTGTTTCGTGCCACATGGGACTATTTTGACCGCTACGATGAATTCTCCAAATGGTTTGACCAAGCTCAGAAGCAAACTCAATTTGTTAATTCTGCAACGCTGATTCACTGGAATATTGACAAACACTATTTAATTGAATTGGAGGACAAAGGTGTTCGAATTCCGAAAACCGTTGTTATAGAAGCTGGAAGCAAATCCTCCTTACAACAACATTTGGAAACAGCACGGAAAAGCGGTCTATTCACTACACAAGATTATGTTCTGAAACCCTGTATTGCGGGAGGAGCCAGACATACGTATAAATTCAACTTCGCGGAAACAAAGGATCTGGAATCCATTTTTCAGGAATTGATTCAAGAAGAAGCGATGATGCTTCAAGAGTTCCAAAAAAACATAATGGCTGAAGGTGAATATTCGTTAATGCTATTCAATGGGTCCTACTCCCATACTGTACTTAAGGTTGCCAAACCAGGCGATTTTAGAGTTCAGGATGATTTTGGCGGAACCGTGGAAATGATAGAACCCACCAAAGACATGATTGCTTTCGCTGAAAAAGTAGTAAATGCCAGTCCTGAAATGCCGTTGTACGCTAGAGTAGATATTTTTAAGGACAATGACGAACAATGGGCTTTAGCTGAACTTGAAATTTTTGAACCAGAACTTTGGTTTCGGCTTCGTCCCGAGGCAGCCAATCAGTTAGCGGATGCCATTCAAAAAATGATGCATGATGAAAAGGTTTCTTAAGATACTTGGGCTCCTAGCTATTGCAGGAATTTTGTTTTTAGTTATTGCTGGGTTCGCGATGCACAAGGCTTTACCCAAAGGTAAATCTGGTGCAGAAGCAGATGCCTTGGCCAAAAAAATGCTAACCGCATTGAACATCGATGCCTATCATAACACGAGATTTTTGGAATGGTCTTTTCGAGACGGTGCCTATCAATACAAATGGGATACTTGGCAAAGAAAAGTTGATGTTTCCTGGAAGGATTACACGGTGAAATTGAACCTAAAGCATCCAGAGAAAAGCTTGGTGATGCAGCAAAAAGAGGTGATTACCGGTGACGAGGCTGAAAAACTCGTAGCTAAAGCGCTTAAAAGCTTTCATAATGATTCGTTCTGGTTGGTAGCCCCATACAAAGTATTCGACCAGGGCACGAAAAGGACCTTGGTCACCTTGGAAGGTGGTCAAAAAGGACTTTTGGTTACCTATATAGAGGGTGGGACTACTCCGGGAGATAGCTATCTCTGGCTGTTAGAAGAGAACGGCTTTCCAAAAGCCTATCAAATGTGGGTGGATATTATTCCTATTGGTGGTTTGGAAGCTTCCTGGGATGACTGGACCATTACAGAAAGTGGCGCATTTCTTCCCAAAACCCATCAACTCGGTCCTATGAAAATTGATATGGGTAGTGTTCGCGGCTACTAATTACAGCTCGGATAAGCCATATTCCGATAAGATAACCTGCCACTCTTGTGTTTCCATAATTTCAAGAATGCGTTGTGAAATCTTCTTTTCCAAAGCTGTGGAATTATGCTTTAGCCCAAAGGCATAAAATTGTACGTCAAACTTTTGTGGCAACACCTCCAAATTTTGAAAGGTTGAATCGCGTTTCATGCGATACCGTACAATGGGAGAATCATAAATAAACGCATCCAACTCGTTATCCCGAAGAGCGGTCAGGCCAGGTTGCACTCCTCCAAATGTTGAGACCGATTTAAAAAAGTGTCCCTTTAAAAAATCTTCAGCTCCTGAATTCTTAATCGTTCCAACGTTTTTTTCCTTGAAATCCTCAAAATTCGATGATTCACTGGCCAATTGCCCAACCGTCAAGCTAGAAGCAATACTTGCGGTTAAACCGGATACAAATAGCAAACCACTGAACATCAATAGCAAGGCGGTTACCTTTCCCAAGCGCGTTTGCGGGGCCTTATCGCCATAACCTACGGTGGTTAAGGTGACCACAGACCACCAAAGTCCGTCCCATAACCCTTTATGATTTCGGCGAAAGTGTTCAGGATTCTTTTTCCTTTCAAACAACCAAACCAAAATTCCAAAGAATAAAAGCAGACCGAACAACGCTAGAAAACCACGAATAAAATTCGCCTGAAAGAAAGAACTTAAAAACCCTTTTATCTTTTGCCAAGAAGTTTGTTTTGCGACTACAATTACCGAATGGGAAGCATAAAACGAATCGGTAAACTCAAATTCTTTGCTACGCTCGCTAGTTATGGTCAATGGGTTGATACTTACATCGACCGCTCCAGACGTAAGCCCCTCCAACATTTCTGGAAAATCCATTCGATGCAATTCATAAGGTAAACCTAAATCCTCCGCCACCCTAGTCCAAAGCCAAACGTTAATGCCTTGCAATTCACCTTGCTCTTCAATGATAAAAGGTGCGGCGTTAGTATATCCCACCTTTAGGGTATCCTTCACCTCTTGTGCATAATTGAAAAAACAACTAAAAAAAACCAATACAGGCAACACAAAACGAGCCATGAAACAATAAGATTGAAAAGAATTGCCCGAAAAGATACTAAAATCTTATCCCTTCGCGCCGCTTACTTGCTGTTTCAGCTCTTCCATGGACTGTTGAAGCTGTTTAAGCAGTCCTCGTTCGGTGGTAGCTTCCAAATTAAAGGTGAGCTTACTACTTACTTCCCAAATTTCCTGGATTTGAAAGGGTTTGATTTCATAAGGTGGATACGTCTCGTTTAATGAAATCAAGGTAATGTTATTGGAGTTGGGCCGTCTTTCCACTTTTTTGACCATAACTGAATCTTGCAACACCACAACATACATTTTATTGGCACTAATGTGGTCAATGTGCTCAATAGCCCGAGCCAAAACCCATTCTCCAGGCCTTAAATTGGGCAACATACTATCTCCCTCAACCTGAAACCCACGGTAAGTAGCATTTCTGAATTCAGGAATAGGCAAATCAAAGGCAGGCAATTGACGATACCAACTGGTATCCTGAATGTTCTGGGGATAACCAGCAGCGGCTTTGGCATTCACGAGCACCATATTTTCATTATCGCTGTTATCAACCGTAACTACTTTGGGAATTACGCTGGTTTTGGAGGTCTCCAAATATTTTTCGGTGGTCTCGCCGAAAAGCCAAAGAGGATTGATTTTAAATTGTTTCAAAAGTTCGGCTACCACTTTCCCGGACAACTTGGTTCTTCCTCTTTCGATATCGGCCGTAGTGTTTGATATCCCTAGAAGCTTAGCAAACTCTGCTTGGGTATGTCCTAAATCCCTTCGGACTTCAGTAAATCTTTTTAACGTGATTTCATTTTCCATAATCGCACTCTTCGGTCAGCGAATACGGCATACATTCTGCCTAACGCCTTTCAAATATAGTGAATTTGGAATATTTCCAAAAACTTATTGGATTATTTCCATAAATAGGATTTATTCCATAATTTTGGAATGATTACAATACATTATGGATTTCGATAGAATTCAAGAAAAGTTAAACATTTTGGCAGATGCCGCGAAATACGATGTGTCTTGCGCCAGCAGTGGTAGCGACCGTAAGAATACAAGCAAAGGCTTAGGCAATGCTTCTCGTATGGGTATATGCCATAGCTACGCTGAAGATGGCCGTTGCATCAGCCTGTTGAAGATTCTGTTGACCAACCATTGCATTTATGATTGCGCCTATTGCGTAACACGCAAAAGTAATGACGTGAAACGCGCTGCTTTTAAAATACAAGAGGTTGTTGACCTTACCATAAATTTCTATCGCAGGAACTACATCGAAGGTTTGTTTTTGAGTTCTGGAATTTTCAAAAGTCCGGACTACACCATGCAACGTCTGATTGCCGTAGCCAAAAAACTTCGTAAGGAGGAAAACTTCAACGGATACATTCATTTAAAATCCATACCGGGAGCGAGTGACGAATTAATGTACGAAGCGGGGCTTTATGCAGACCGATTGTCCGTTAACATCGAAGTCCCCACTGTATCAGGGCTTAAACTCTTGGCCCCCGACAAAAAGCATGATGACTTTATTCAGCCGATGCGCAAAGTAAAAGAGGAATTGATTCGGTACAATAGTGAGCGAAAGGTGATAAAAAGCACCCCAAAATATGCCCCTGCTGGTCAAAGCACGCAGATGATTGTTGGCGCTACGAACGAGACCGACAAAGATGTCATGTATTCAGCAACCTACTATTACAAAGCCTTTAAAATGAAACGGGTATATTATTCCGGTTATGTACCCGTAACACAGGATAACCGTTTGCCTTCGATAGGTACCCAAGTACCGATGCTTCGTGAAAATAGATTGTATCAAACGGATTGGTTACTCCGTTTCTATGGATTCGCGGTTAACGAGATTTTGAATGACACCCATCCAAATTTGGATATGGAGATAGACCCAAAACTCTCCTGGGCCCTTCGGAATCTTCATCATTTCCCGATGGATGTAAATACGGCGGACAAACGCGCTCTTTTAAGAGTTCCAGGACTGGGAACCTTGTCAGTTTCCAAGATTTTGAGTGCACGAAAGTTCAGAAGGTTGAACTGGGAACATTTGAAAAAAATTGGGGTTTCACTCAATCGGGCGCAATACTTTATTACCTGTGACTCACGACACTGGATTCGAAAAGATTTATCCGCAACTAAAATAAGAGGGTTGATTCTGCAAAATTCCCAAGGAAAGTTTCGACACAACCCCAATCAACTCGCATTGTTCAATTAAATATCTATTCTCATGGAAACCGCTAAGATTTTGGTATACGATGGAAGTTTCAACGGATTTTTAACCGCTGTTTTTGTAGCCTTTGAAGAACGACTGGATGTAGTGGACATTCAAGCCAATGGGAAAGAACAAAGTGGTCTGTTTTCGGATACCGAAATCGTGTTCACCAATCTTCCGAAGGCCAAAAGAGTATGGAATGGGGTGCGAAACAAAAGCAACAGTGCCATTACAAGTGTATATTTTGCTTTTTTGAGCGAATCAGAAGGGATTGAACTCATGCTCTTTCGATACATTCAAAAATTGATGAGCGGTGCAAATGGGAAGCAGACAGACTTCTCAGATGAAACCATGCTGCGGATACAACAACTGGCGCGCTCCGTAGGGCGAGAAAAACACCGAATGGAGGCCTTTGTTCGTTTTCAATTGACCAAGGATGGCGTCTATTTTGCGAACATAGAACCTGACTTCAATGTACTCCCCTTGATTTCAAAGCATTTCAGAAATCGATATGCCGACCAAGAATGGCTCATTTATGATGTAAAAAGAAGGTATGGCATACATTACAATTTGAATCATGTGGAACTGGTTTCCCTACAACTGGATGAAGTTCTTCACAACAAAACTCGTCGAAGTGAGGCGTTGACGAACGAAGAGTATGATTATCAGGTGCTTTGGAACGACTACTTTAAGAGCACCAATATTACCTCTAGGATAAATAAAAAATTACATCGACAGCACGTACCCAAGCGCTATTGGAAATATCTAAATGAAAAGAAGGAAGCGATATAGAAGATTCGGCCGCTGAGCCTAAAGCCGTTCTTTTAAAAACGTTTCAATTTCAGGAACCAAATCCAGCATATAAAAACCGCCTGGTGTAATAAAAACCAAGAAATTATCTTTCTGGAAATAGGTAATAGGAGATTTGCTCACCACGTCCCAAGGTCCACGTTCTTTGATGACTTCGATACGAGCCAATAGGTCCAGTGCATCATTCTCGCTATAACATTCCCAATACTCCAAAGTAGCACGAGGATATAGATTGGATTGTAAAGCTTCTTTGCTTTTCACTTTTGCCCTTTCTACTTTTTTGATTTTCGCAATATCCAGGAATTCTTCCAAAGCTTCATTTCGATGTTTCAAATAGCGATTGACTACTGGAATTCTTTTATTGAGGAAATTATCCTCAGGAGTTAGCTTCTCAAATTCTTTTAGGTCATATGAAATCGTTGTCATCTCCTTGACAACGGTTTTGAACGTTTTTTCTTGAATCTCTGAAGTATCCGAAGTAGTGACCACGGTATCTCGAGGCTGGGAAGTGATTTGGTCCTGCTCAAGATTTTCCTCAGAAGTCTTTTGCGGTTGCTTACAAGCCACCAATGCGGCTACAAAAAACAGGATGGTTGTCCATTTCATCAGCAAGTGATTTCCGTTCCTAAAGTCGATGATAAGATACTAGATTTTTCAATTGAATTCAGATTGCAGAAAATCAGGTTGGTTTCTCAAATTGCTGTATTTCCCTTATTTTGACGAAATATGAAAGCTCGAATTTGCATCGCTTTAGGTTTTATGTTTATTGGCCTGGCGCTGGCCCTAATTTTCTTTTCTCAAATAGAATTCCCTACAGATTTACGGATGTACTTCCGGGCAGGAACGTATGACCAATTTGGGCCCTTTGTTATCAGTGTCGAAATGATGATAGCGGGAGCTTCCCTTTTGTTTTCTCCCGCAAAAGCCAATTTCGCTTTGGCCCTATTTGGCTTTACTGCCCTATTGGATCCCTTTTTTAATTTGACAGGGATTTTCACCAGCTTGGTGCCTACCTATGCCACCTTATTGTTCGTTTTCTGCGCCATTTTCGCGCTTTTCATTTCCTTTACAGATACCTTGGGTACGGGAAGAATTAAACCGCTTGAGGTGGTCAAAAGCTTTGTGCTTGGTACAGCTATTGAAGTATTTATCAATTATTTGTAGAACTTTTCTATTTTGAGCGCTCTCCAATAAATTGGTCACTCTTGTTTTTAAAGAGTACGTTAAAGCTGGTCAAGCTCCCGTAGATTCGAGTAATGTACTGCTGCAGGTCAATCTTTTCTTGGTCATCAAGTTGTTTACTACTATTTATTTTTTGCTCCATAACGCGAATTCGGTCTCGCACCATCACGATTTTATGAAAAAACGTTTCAATGGGCATTTCCTTACTGGATTGCCCCCCAACCGGTTCAAGAATCAACTTACCACCCTTCCATTTATCAGCAAAAGCTACTTTTTCATGGGTATCGCTCCATTTTTGTAAAATTTTGACCAACGACCTTTCCACATCAAAATAACTAACCGTATCCACTTCATCTTCAACGGCTTCTATCACTTCAAAATCCGAATCCAAATCAATGGTTTCTAGTCCATTGTCCAAAAAAGTTACCCAATAGTGTCTTGACGACACATTAGTGACAACCCCTTTGCCATAATCAGAATGTTGAATTCGAGAACCAATTCCTAGTAATTTCATGTTTTGTTTTTTACGCTTTGGTACTCAAAAATAAGCCTTAAGCTAACAAAAACGAAACATAAAGCAGCTTCCTATTTACAGTCCAAATCGTTATTTTTGAAGCTTTGCTATGATTGACTACGAAGAACATATTGAGGTGAAAGGGGCAAGAGTCCACAACCTCAAAAACATAGATGTCACCATTCCGAGAGAGAAGTTGGTGGTTATTACCGGACTCTCCGGAAGCGGCAAATCTTCCCTTGCTTTTGATACCATTTATGCGGAAGGACAACGACGCTACATTGAAACTTTTTCGGCCTATGCCAGGCAGTTTTTGGGAGGATTGGAACGTCCGGATGTAGACAAAATAGATGGACTATCCCCTGTTATTGCGATTGAGCAAAAAACTACTTCAAAATCCCCAAGGTCCACCGTAGGTACAATTACCGAGGTGTATGATTTTTTGCGCTTGTTGTTTGCCAGAGCTGGAGACGCTTACAGCTACAATACGGGTGAGAAGATGGTGAGTTATGGTGATGCTCAAATCAAAGATTTGATTATTGAGTCCTATCCGGACAAAAAAATAAGCGTCTTAGCGCCGGTCATTAAATCCAGAAAAGGACATTATAGAGAGTTGTTCGAACAAATTGCCAAACAAGGTTTTGTAAAAGTCAGGGTAGATGGCGTGGTTCTCGATATTGTTAAGGGAATGAAGGTGGACCGCTACAAAACCCACGATATCGAAATTGTAATCGACCGATTAAAGGTTTCCGATACGGAGGATTTCCATAAACGTTTAGGGGAAACCATCAATACTGCCATGTATAGCGGTAACAATGTGTTGATGGTTTTGGAAGAAGGAGAATCCGTGCCTAGATATTTTAGCCGTGATTTGATGTGTCCCACCACTGGCATCTCCTACCCTACTCCTGAGCCTAATACCTTTTCCTTTAATTCACCTAAAGGCATGTGCCCCAAGTGTAATGGTCTGGGCCATACCTACGAGGTAAATGTTGATAAAATCTTCCCTGATAAAAAATTATCCATAAAGGCTGGCGGTATTGCGCCCCTTGGAGAATACAAAAAATCATGGGCCTTCAAACAATTGGAAACCATTGGTCAACGCTATGGGTTTGATTTGGGTGACCCTTTGAACAAAATACCTCAAGAAGCCATGTATATCATCCTAAATGGCGGTAAGGAAAGTTTTGAAGTTGATTCCAAAACCCTCGGAGTGAAAAGGCAATATAAAATTGACTACGAGGGCATCTCGAATTTCATCAAAAGCCAGTTTGAAGAATCAAGCTCCACCTCCATTAAAAGATGGGCCAAAGAATACATGGATAAGGTAGTCTGCTCGGAATGCAATGGCTCAAGGCTCCGCAAAGAGAGCCTGTACTTTAAGGTTGGCGGAAAGAACATTGCCGAATTATCGCAGATGGATATCGCGGAATTAGCGGCTTTCTTCGAAAACCTTGAGAACCAGTTGGATGGAAACCAACGAAAAATAGCGGAAGAAATCATCAAGGAAATCAAAACAAGACTTCAATTTCTGTTGGATGTTGGCTTGGATTACCTTTCCTTGAATCGCAGCTCCAAATCACTTTCAGGCGGAGAAGCACAACGTATACGACTGGCCACTCAAATCGGCTCCCAATTGGTAGGCGTACTCTATATTTTGGATGAACCTAGCATTGGATTACACCAACGTGATAATGAAAGACTCATCAATTCACTAGTTTCTCTCCGTGACTTGGGTAATTCGGTCATTGTAGTGGAACATGACAAAGACATGATTGAACATGCCGACCATGTGATTGATATAGGCCCCAAAGCTGGAAAGCACGGCGGACAAATTATTTCGCAAGGGAAACCTGTAGAGCTGACCAATTTTAACACCTTGACCGCAAAATATCTTTCTGGGGCTCTGGAAATCCCAGTTCCTAAAAAGCGTAGAAAAGGTACCGGAAAAAAGATTGTGCTCTCAGGTTGTACTGGAAATAATCTGAAAAATGTAACGGTGGAATTTCCTTTAGGAAAACTGATAGGTGTTACAGGCGTTTCGGGAAGTGGAAAATCCACTTTAATAAATGAAACCCTGTATCCCATCATGAACGCACACTATTTCAATGGGGTAAAAAAACCCATGCCTTATAAAAAGATTACGGGGCTTCAACATATTGATAAGGTGATTGACATTAACCAATCTCCTATTGGACGCACACCGAGGTCCAACCCAGCTACTTATACCGGTGTTTTCAGCGAGATACGAAGTCTTTTTTCCAAAACTACCGAGGCAACCATTCGTGGATACAAACCTGGGCGATTTAGCTTCAATGTGGCTGGAGGGCGTTGCGAAACCTGTCAAGGGGGTGGTCTTAAAGTCATAGAGATGAATTTCCTTCCAGATGTGTATGTCGAATGCGAAACCTGTAATGGAAAACGTTTCAATAGAGAGACCTTGGAAATTCGATACAAAGGAAAATCCATCGCCGATGTTTTGGAGATGACCATTAATGAAGCGGTAGACTTCTTTGAAAACATTCCAAAAATTCATCGAAAACTCAAAACCATCAAAGATGTGGGGTTGGGATACATTTCGCTGGGACAGCAATCCACTACCCTATCCGGTGGTGAAGCGCAGCGGGTGAAATTGGCAACGGAGCTTTCCAAAAGAGACACGGGAAGTACTTTTTACATCTTAGATGAGCCAACAACTGGCCTTCATTTTGAAGATATTCGGGTACTCATGGAAGTTTTGCAGCAATTGGTAGACAAAGGAAATACCATATTGATAATTGAACATAACTTGGATGTCATTAAAATGATGGACCATATCATCGACATCGGTTATGAAGGCGGACGTGGCGGTGGAATGGTTGTTGCAACAGGAACACCAGAAGAAGTCGCCAAGGATGAAAAAAGCCACACGGCGAGATTCCTGAAAAAAGAATTGGAAAACGCTGGAGGCAAAATGGCCAAAGCGGTTTAAATAAAAAGCATGCGTAAAGAACAACACACTAAAGGGTGGAATGAAATAAAGACCAATGATTCTTGGGCCCTATTCAAAATCATGGGCGAATTTGTCAACGGTTTTGAAAAAATGAGTCAAATTGGGCCTTGCGTTTCCATATTTGGTTCAGCTCGCACCAAACCAGGAGAACCCTACTTTGAACTCGCGGTAGACGTAGCCCAAAAAGTAGCTGAAGCAGGATATGGTATCATCACCGGTGGAGGACCTGGTATTATGGAAGCAGGAAATCGCGGAGCCCATGCGGCGGGCGGTACTTCTGTCGGACTCAACATCGACCTACCTTTTGAGCAGCATGACAATCCTTATATTGACTCCGATAAAAGCTTGGATTTTGATTACTTCTTTGTACGCAAAGTAATGTTCGTCAAATATTCCCAAGGTTTTGTGGTCATGCCCGGAGGATTCGGAACCTTAGACGAACTTTTCGAAGCGATTACCTTAATCCAAACCAATAAAATACACACTTTCCCCATTATTCTGGTAGGTACTCCGTTTTGGAGCGGCCTGTTGGATTGGGTTAAAAATACCATGCTCGAGGCAGGAAATATTAGTCCCCACGATTTGGACCTTATCAAGTTAGTGGACTCTGCCGAAGAAGTGGTTAGTATAATCGACGCCTTCTACAAAGGGCATAACTTAAGTCCCAATTTTTAAGAAGGTTTGTCCCAAAAAACATACATCCATGTTTTAGTCATCTGTTTGATGATTTTCTGTGGCCCCAATTTGTGGTCGCAACATCAAATGGAAATAACCGCAAAACTGGATGGGGAGACGAAAGAAATCCAAATCAATCAAAAACTGACGTATCACAACACCTCCGGTGTTGGTCTTTCCGTGGTTTACTTAAATGATTGGATGCACGCCTTTGCCAACAAAAAAACGGCATTGGCCAAACGTTTTGGATTGCAATTCAAAAGAAGTTTGCATCTAGCGAAGGATTCGGAGAGAGGTTACACCGAAGTGACCAGTGTTGTGGATGACAGTTACGCCGGACTGCGTTGGGAGCGCTTGGAAAACCGAGATATTCTTAAAATTGAACTACCCCAACCGCTATTAGATGGCGAAAAAGCGCAGATTTTTATTAGTTACAAGGTTCAATTACCGGATAGAAAATTCACCAATTTCGGCCACGGTCCTAATAATGAGTACAATCTAAAACACTGGTATCTCACACCAGCTGTATTCAAGAATGGGGATTGGCTACTCTACGACAACCTGGATTTCGATGACCTCTATACCGCTCCAGCCGACACTAGAATAAACCTGAACTTTCCCGAAGGATTGCATCTTGCTACGAATTTTCAAGATGCCGCAGGCGTTTCACAGTTTCCCGGCGGACAATTTGTACAATTGAAAGGAACCAATCGCGGACCTTGCACCATCATGCTTACCAATAGAAAACGATTTACCAAGCATGTCACCCGTTTTCTTACGGTAACGTCTGATTTGGAAACCAAGAACTATGATAACATCTCCCAAGGGATATCAATTCACAAAGTATCCAAGTTTATTTCAGAACATTTGGGCAGTTATCCCTACGATAACGTTCTGGTCAGTACTGTTGAGTATAACAAAAGTCCGCTTTACGGAATAAACCAGTTGCCCTCGTTCATTAGACCATATGATGAACAATTTCAATTTGAAATGAAGTTTCTGAAAACCACGCTTCGTAAAGTGGTAGGGGAATCTTTGTTTATCGACCCAAGACAAGAACGCTGGGTCATTGATGGCATCGTCAATTATTTGATGATAAAATATGTGGAAATACACTATCCCAAGCAAAAATTGGTAGGAAAGCTTTCCAAATTATGGGGTTTCAAAGGATTCCATCTTGCGCAAATGGATTTCAATGAGCAATACTCCTTGCTCAGTATGTTCCCTGCCAGAAGCAATATTGACCAAGCCCTGACCACTCCTGCCGATTCCTTGATTAAAATCAATGAAAAAATTGCCAATGCCTATAAGGCGGGGTTAGGTTTGACCTATCTATCGGCATACCTCGGAAAAGAAGAGGTAGACCAGAGTATCAAGCTTTTTTATAAAAGTCATTTGTTGGACATTAATTCCTCCGCACAAGACTTCAAAAGTGTTTTGGAAGCACAAGCCGAAGAAAACATTGATTGGTTTTTCAATGAATACGTATCCACCCGTAAAAAAATTGATTATAAAATAAAATCCATTGTTAAAGGAGAAGATTCCCTTACGTTTACCCTGAAGAACAAAAGAGGCACGAACGTTCCCATCTCCCTTTTCGGATTGAATAAAGATTCCGTGGTTTCCAAATATTGGTTTACCGATGTTGATACCTCCAGAACGTATACCATCCCCAGAAATGGAGAAACCCGATTGGTTCTGAATTATGACCAAAAAATACCAGAGTTCAATCAGCGCGACAATTGGAAAACCTTAAACGGATTCTTTTCAAGTAACAAAAAACTGAAATTCCAGTTTTTTAAGGATACCGAAGACCCCTATTACAACCAAGTGTTTTACGTACCTATCGCGAACTTCAATGTTTACGATGGTATCACTCCGGGAATGCGGCTTTACAACAAGACTTTTTTGGAAAGGCCCTTTACCTACGACATTGCGCCCACCTATTCGTTTTTGGAAAAGACGCTTGTGGGAAAAAGTTCGTTGCGGTATCGAAAATATCACGGTCAAAGTGGCTTATACGTGTCTAATTATACCCTTTCGGCCTCAACATCACACTTTCAGGTCAATTCCAGATTCTCTACGGTAACCCCATCAGTTGTTTTAGGGTGGCGTCCAGATGATTTGATTTCCAATAGAAGACAAAGTTTGCTTTTCCGATATGTAAACGTTTTCCGAAACATTGACCCGTCTATTGCGGACGAAATTGATACCGACCCCGATTACAGTGTTTTCAATGTGCGCTTCAGAGACGTAGACAATGACATCATCAACTTTAGCTCATGGGCTTTGGATGCGCAACACGCAGCTGATTTTAGCAAGCTTACGTTTGAATTGGAGTACCGAAAGCTTTTTGAAAGTAATCGACAATTGAATCTTCGTTTATTCGGCGGGAAATTTCTTCGGAATAACACAGACTCTGACTTTTTCAGTTTCGCTTTGGACCGCCCTACGGATTATCTTTTTGACCTACCCTATTTGGGACGTTCGGAAGATTCGGGTATTTACAGCCAACAAATCATTATCGCTGAAGGTGGATTTAAATCGCAATTACCGAACCCCTTTGCCAATGATTGGATTGTTACCGGGAATGCGAGCACCAACATCTGGCGATGGATTGAAGCTTATGGGGACATCGGGTTCATGAAAAATCGTGGTGAAAACGCACGATTTGTATACGATTCAGGTATCAGATTAAATCTAGTTACCGACTATTTTGAACTGTATTTTCCCGTTTATTCCAAGTTAGGCTGGGAAATCGCCCAACCTAATTATGGAGAGCGAATTCGTTTCATAGTCACGATTAGTCCAAGAACGCTAATTGGCTTATTTACGCGACAATGGTTCTAGTTTGAAAAATTCGCAATACAGAGCTTCATTTTTTTTATATCCCTAACAATAAATCGTTTTTTTGAGGTATTTCATGCAATATTCCTAAATATTTAACAAGTTGCGCGCTTTCAATTTTTCTTCGAATTCCGTAATTTTGCAGAAATTCACCAAAACCGCATGAAAACGAACCCCAGCACAAGCGCAGACCTTTCTTTTTCAGATTTTCAAGAACAAATCATGAAAGATTATGAGGTAGCCGTAATGAGCCGCGAGTGCAGTATTCTGGGACGACGTGAAGTACTTACAGGCAAAGCGAAGTTTGGTATTTTCGGCGATGGCAAGGAACTACCACAGCTAGCCATGGCTCGTGTTTTTCAAGATGGGGACTTTAGAAGTGGTTATTATCGAGACCAAACCTTTATGATGGCATTGGGATTGATGACACCCAAAAACTTCTTTCATGGTCTTTATGCAACTACGGATATCTCAAAAGACCCTATGAGTGCAGGGCGTCAGATGGGAGGTCATTTCGTGACGCACAGTTTAAATGAAGATGGTTCTTGGAAAAAACTAACCGCACAAAAAAACAGTAGCGCAGATATCTCGTGTACCGCCGGACAAATGCCCAGACTTTTGGGATTGGCGCAAGCTTCAAAAATTTATCGTGAGGTAGCTGAAATTGAAGATGAGAACTTTTCCATAAACGGTAACGAAGTTGCTTGGGGTACCATAGGAAATGCCAGTACGAGTGAAGGTCACTTTTTTGAGACCATCAACGCAGCAGGTGTGATGCAAGTCCCAATGGTTATTTGTATTTGGGATGATGACTATGGCATTTCAGTTCCTTCTGAATTCCATACGACCAAAGGAGATGTTTCAGAAGCCTTGAAAGGATTTCAAAAAGAAGCTGATTCCAATGGTTATGAGATGCTTAAGGTACAAGGTTGGGATTATACGGCTTTAACGCATGCTTATGAGAATGCTTCGGATATTGCGCGGGAAAATCACACGCCAGTTTTCATTCATGTCACGGAGTTGACACAGCCGCAAGGGCACTCTACTTCTGGCTCGCATGAGCGATACAAGTCCCCCGAGCGATTGCAATGGGAAAAAGACAACGACTGCAACAAGCGATTTCGTGAGTGGATTCTACAAAATAAAATTACCACCGAGGAGGAACTTAAAACCTTGGAGCGTTCCATAAAGCAACAAGTACGTAATGCCAAAAAAGAGGCATGGGCGGAGTTCCTGGCCCCTCAAAAACAATCTAAAAAGCAACTACTTCAGATTTTGGAGCAGCTTGCAGCGCAAAGTCCAAATCGCGTTTTTATCCAAAAGCTACGAAATGACCTTGAGGCCATTGAAGAGCCATTGAAAAAAGATTTGGCGTCCCATGCCCGAAAAGCTTTGCGTTGGGTAGTGGGCAAAAACCACCAACCCGTTCAGCATCTTAAAAATTGGATTGACCGTTTTATGCAAACGGAACAACCCAAGTACAGTTCCCATTTATACAACGAAGAGGATACCAGAGCTACCAACGTTGCAGAAATTAAACCGCAATACAACGATAGCGCAGAAATGGTTGATGGCAGAATCATTTTGAGGGATAATTTCGACGCTTTATTCGCCAAATATCCCAAAACCTTAGTCTTTGGTGAGGATACGGGAAACATTGGAGATGTAAACCAAGGACTTGAAGGGTTGCAAAAAAAGTACGGCCCTTTACGTGTCGCGGATACCGGAATCCGGGAGACCAGTATCATCGGACAAGGTATTGGAATGGCCTTGCGCGGTTTGAGACCTATTGCTGAAATACAATACTTGGATTACATTCTTTACGGTATACAGACATTAAGTGATGATTTGGCTTCCCTCATGTACAGAACCGTTGGCAAACAAAAAGCGCCACTTATAGTCCGTACAAGAGGACATCGCTTGGAAGGCATCTGGCACTCTGGTTCGCCCATGGGTGGATTGGTTCATTTGCTTCGAGGTATGTATATTTTGGCTCCTCGAAATATGACCCAAGCCGCAGGGTTCTACAATACTCTTTTGGAAAGTGATGAGCCGGCAGTGGTTATCGAAAGTTTAAACGGCTACCGTCTGAAAGAAAAAATGCCCACTAACCTTGCGGAATTCAGGACGCCAATCGGTAAAGTAGAGACCATAAAGCAAGGTGAAGATATTACGGTAGTTTCTTATGGGTCCACCCTAAGACTGGTTTCACAAGCTGCGGAGGAATTGAATACTGTGGGTGTTGATGTGGAGGTAATTGACGCTCAGTCGTTGTTGCCTTTTGATATAGACCATTCCGTTGTGGAGAGCGTGAAGAAAACCAATCGATTGCTTGTGGTTGACGAAGACGTTCCGGGAGGTTGCTCTGCTTACCTTGTGCAGAAAATCATCGAAGAACAAAATGCTTTTCAATATTTGGACAGTGCCCCACAAACTCTAACTGCGAAAAGTCATAGACCGGCTTATGCTTCCGATGGGGACTATTTCTCCAAACCCAGCGCGGAAGATATTTTTGAAAAGATTTATGCCATTATGCATGAATCGAATCCTAATGCTTACCCTAAGTTAAGATAGGTTTGTTTAAGTGATTTCACATTTTCCAACTGTATTTGCTACGGAAATGGAGTATTCACGTTAAACATTTTTTAGTACATTGAGGAAAACTTAACCAAGTTTGGGTATGTTCCTCGCATTTCCAGAGTTCAATATCTACAGTACACCATTGCTTTTTTTGAGCCTTCAAGGTTTGGTGTTCGTTTTCCTGCTATTTCGTCGATATCTACAAAGACGGTATCTGCCTGATTTACTATTGGTTTTCATTCTGCTGTTGACCTGCTACGGACAAACCTGTTATACAGTTGGATTCATGGGATGGTATGACACTTTCAGGAATACCAAAATCAACTATGCACTGTTCAACATAGGATTAGGGTTAGCGCCCTTGATATACCTCTATGTAAAATCCATAACGCGTTCCAGTTTTCGATTGCGTTTTATAGATTACTTGCACTTTCTTCCTTTGGTTCTTTTCATTTTATACCGAATTGGCATTTATACCTATGACGCCTTGCAACCTGATTTTGTATTTGTCCAAAACGGTGAGTTAAAACTTTTGGTTGATGAGGTTTTTGTTTTGCCTATGATGTCGTATTTCGGTTATGCCCAGATGCTGCTTTACTTGGCTTTTACCTTCCAGATGTTCATTCAGTACCGAACGAAGCTACAAGCTTACTTTTCCAACACCTATGATTTGGAATTGAATTGGATAAGAAATTTTCTACTACTCTATACTTTTCTGTTCTGCTACGATATCACACAATCCATCGTACAGAACTTTTTTGTGGATTTGCATTATACCCAAATGTGGTGGTTGGTTTTTTGCTCAGGACTCACCATCCTCTACGTTGCCATTAAAGGTTATTTTACGGATACATCGAAACTGAATCATTTAAAATTTGATTTTGTTCCTGAACAAGTGGCCTCCGAGACCCGAGAAAATTCAGTTACTAAAACGGTTTCAGCACAGGAAATAGAAATCGTTCGGACATTAATGGTTAAAGAAAAACCATACCTCAATCCAGAACTGAATTTGGTGGAACTGGCCAAATTGGCTGAAATGAGCCGTGGGCAACTCTCAGGAATCATCAATTCAGGTTTTGGAAAAAACTTCAATGACTTTGTCAATTTGTATCGTATTGAGGCTTTTAAAGACAAAGTAGGCGACGCGGCTCATGAAAAACTATCCTTGCTTGGAATCGCCTACGAATGTGGTTTCAATAGCAAGGCTACATTCAACAGGGTCTTTAAAAAACTCACCAACTCCTCTCCTACCGAATATTTGAAGGCTGCCATTTGAGGTCTCAAATCGTATTTTGAGGCCTACAGCTTACTATTTGAGGCGAACCACATCGCCCTGTTTTTCAATTTTGGGACCATAAAATCTTGAAACATGAAAAACATCATCACACAATTAATCAAACCCGTTGAACAAAAGCTTTGGATAGCCGATGCCCTATTCGCTATCATGCGTTTTATCTGCGGAATGCTCCTCGCGCTTAGTTTTGGTGCTTCCAAATTTGGTATGCCTTGGACTCCTGAACAAAACAACTTAGGATTGTTTGAAGTGTCCGCATGGTTTCCGGAAGACGTAGCCAACTACGGTGGCATATTTGCTATGGCACCTGTCTTCTTTGCTTGGATGGGTGCTTTTAGCGAAGCCGTTGGAGGCTTGTTCTTTGCCTTCGGTCTTAAAACCCGTCTCTTCTCCTTTTTAATCATGTGCACGATGTTGGTGGCCATTTTTCTTCAAAAGTGGGGACAGGGCTTTTGGGGTATGCTGCCCGCCATGGGCTTCCTGTGGGTTTCAGTTTACCACCTATTTCTTGGGTCAGGCAAATTCGGACTCGACAAACTTGTTTATCAATTCTTTTTAAATCCAAAATCATAACTCATGAAAACCATTATCATCGTATTGGTCACTACACTTTGTTTACAGCTTTCACAAGCACAAGAAACTACACTGGACATAAAAAACTTCGCCTTCTTGGATGAGACAGAATGGGAAGGAGAACTGATGTATCGCAACTACGCCGATTTTAAAAAAGTAACGATTCCAGCTACCCTAGCAATAGAGACCAGAAAAAACGGATTATTTCTACGTTTTGAATATCCAGCGGAACCGAAAGCCAACTTTAAAAAACTGTTCAAGTTCGATGCAGATGCCCAAACCTTTGGAGGAGAAACCATAACGGAAATCACCAAGCTGGCTGAAGAGCATTGGAAAATCAAAACTGTGTCAAAAGGAAAAGACAATGACATGCCGGCGGAATTTCGCGAAACCTACGACGTCTCCAAAGACAAAATAGTAATTACCAAAGAAGTACAATTGGATGGAAAATCAGATTCTTTCGTACGAAATCAATACACCTTTATCCCTAAAAACTAAAAAAATGAAATTGCATAAAAACCTATTCATATATATTATCCTGTTGTTGGGCGTTACCTCCTGCGTACAGGAGACCCATCTGAAAACAGTAACCTTTAAAGTAGATGCTACCGGTCTTGAAGGCGAAAAAGCAATCGGTATCCGTGGTAATTTCACGCCCAATGCTTGGGAAGATGTTGTTCCACTCACCGACGAAGACCGAGATGGTATTTACGAAATCGAACTAAGTCAAAAAACGGCAGCATCAACAGTTGAGTTCAAATTTGTCAACGGTGAAACCACAGAATTGGAAGGAAAGGAAAATCGAACCATCCAGTTTGAATATCGCGAGGAAACCCTCGTGTATGAGACCCAATTTGATAATCCAGAGGCAAATATTCGCCGGTCGGAATAGTAAAAATCAACTTTTCCATACTATCATTAAACCACAGGTTCTTACTTGTGGTTTTCCTGATTTCTGCTGTAAGTAAACTTCTTGTCTTGGACTTTTTTTGGGTAATCCAGAGCATTATCTCATCAAGAATTTATACATTCATGCACCAAAT
>JBCBPD010000020.1:0-47392 GCA_039820925.1 Bacteroidota bacterium
CCTTAAAAACAATCTTGAGGTAGAAAAAGTCGGTTGATTTCAACATCAGTTCAAAATTTGGTAGATGAAAATTTTACTAAAACCAAAATTGAAACCCTCTTCATGAATACTTTTCCCATAGAAGCTATTAAGAAGGGAAGAGCCTTTTACCGTTGAAGCGAGGAAGATATTGTAGAGCTACTGGATTATTTTTTGTTGACTTTTCTTGCCACGGAATGTATTAAAATAATGCATGCAAATGAGATTCATTGAAGTGCTTTCTGATATAAATCCAAGGAAACTAAATTCCGAAAGCATGGTTCGAACCACCAATATAGTTTCCAAGTAATAACCCAATAAATTTTCAAAAAATGAAAAAAAGATTAATTACACCATTACTGCTACTCTTGGTTCTTCTTCTGAACGTAAGGTGTAGTGAGGAAGAGTTGAGAAATCCGGAGTCTGACGAAGTCTCAGAAGAGCAGCTTAGTGGCCCAACGGTTTTTCACGAAAGAACCTCAATTACAGATTTGCCTGATTTGGAAACTGTTCTTGCAACAGAGGTAGTAGATAAAAAAGGAATGCTATCTGTTCGCACTCACAACCTGGACGAGTTTGGTGATTTTACGCTTAACTATGATGAAATCTTCCTGATTACTGATTCCTTAGGTGTTAAGAATTACGCTATTTGGTTGGAGTCTGAAAATCCTGACCCTTTAATCTTTTACAATATAGTGGTCAACCAAGACTCAGATGGAAACTACCAAAAGCCAGTACTAGCGGAGTATGTCGTAGACCCTGACTATTATTTAGATTGGATTCATGACCCTGAATTACTGCAAGAGTTCACAGGAAGTGTTTACTACTATGACTTAAATGAGAATTCAATATCAAAATCTTCTAAGGGAAGTGTATTGGATGCGAAATCAGAAAGATCATCACCTTGTCCAAGTGTAACTTTTGGGCCGTCAGGTGGGTCTTCAAATTATCTGCCTAATGTATCATGTTGGACATTCGTTAGCTATGGGCTTTGTGAAACACAAATTGCATATGGCACAGGTTCAAGTTTTCACGGGAGCGGAAGTTGTGGAGCAGGTACTGGTAGTCCAATTCTAGGTTACGGTATAACCTGTGGAGGAAATTCAAACCCTCCCGATTTTAATACGTCAAGAACCAATACGTCAACATCCAGATGTGGAGGTAGTGGTGGCGGAGGCCCAGGCCCAGGGGGCACACCAATCAATACTGCTCCCCCAGGTACCGCTGATTTAGGAAGTTTCGTTGGATTTCTGGATAACAAGTTGAACTTGACTAGACAACAAGAAGATTTCTTAGAGTTCAATAATCAAGCAACTCTCATCTTGGAAATACAAGTTCTATTGGAAATGTTTGATTATTCAGACGATGCCAAAAGAGCCTCGAGAATGACCATAGAAGCTTCTAGGTTGGGATTGGTAGATGGTCCATTTAATCGAAATTTTGCCATTAAGATGAACCCGTATGTATCGCAAAACATTAGTACAACGGTAAACGATGGCATTTACATCGCCTATTTTGCCGGTCAGTGCGCTATTTTAAAGCAAGAGCACCCCGAGTGGTCCGATGCGCGAATTTTTTGGGAAGCTTCTAGAGAGATGATTCATCTGTTACTTGATTTAGCTGGATTGGTTCCAGTTGTAGGTGAGGTTGCCGATATTGGAAATGGTATTATTTACACTATTGAAGGAGATGGGACTAATGCTACGTTGAGTTATGCTTCAGCTATCCCATTCGCTGGATGGTATGCGGCAGGTGTAAAGTTCGGTAAGAAAACTATCGATTTGGGGAACAACTTTTCAACTACGCTTAAATGGGTTGTTAAGGCGAATGATGTTATTACCTTTGGTGATAGAAGTCAATTGAGAAGAGTGCTTAAATTAGCCGTAGGCGATTCTAAACAGGCCCACCATTTGATATCTTGGAGCAAACGAAATCATAGAGTTGTGCAAAAGGCAGCAAAATCAAAAAGAGCATTTCATATGAATAATGAATTATATGGACTGGCAGTGGAGGCATGGAGAAATCAACCTAATCATAATCTCTACGATACTAGGGTCCAGGCGCTACTTGATGCAATACCGTCGAACCTCTCAGTAGAAAAGACGTACGATGAAGTTGAAAAAGTTGTGAATAGAATAAAAAACGTGATAAAAAATAATCCTAATCTTCATCTAAATGACTTGATATTCTAATGAAAGAATTTGACAAAATTGAAAAACAAGTGGTGAAGTATCTGGTCGAAAGTCATCCTATTGAGGCATCAGACCTACTAGAACTACTCGCTCCATGTTTAGCAGTTGATTCTTTGGTAAGTGAGTCGAACATCAAGCCTAAGTCGAAGTTTGGAGGTTTTCCTGACGTTCCTGGGGATTTTGAATGGCCTCTAACAAAAACAGGACAACCCTTGTCTTTCATAAGTCAGTTGAATTTGAAGCAGGTAGCCGAAACAAATATTGTTTCGGCCCTGCCCAAATTTGGGATGCTTTACTTTTTTATTTATACCGGCGGTATTAATCGCTACCCTAAACTTAGTGATGAGTTTTTTGTTTTTTATAGTGAGAAGACTAATGGTTTGGATAACTCGTCAATGTCGGGAGTAATGTATTTTGATGAAGTTGCAATTAATTTCAAACCTTGTTTTTCCTTACCAGGGTGGAGTAGTTATCTTCTAAGAAACAGGGGGGAAGTGGCTGCGATAATCGAAGACTGTAAAGGGGAGTTGAATGAAATAATGGGAAGAGAAGAAGATAATTATAACCAATTTTTAGGCCATTTGCAGCCAGTACAGGGTGATTTGGGCTATTTATGGTCAAAAGATTATCTCTATCCAGAAGTCGAAACTTTGAGTAAAACTCAAATGGAAAATATATTCGCTCATGAGTCTAAAGTGATTAACCTATTACAACTTGATTTTGAAAACTCACAAAGCAACTTTTCGGAATTCGGAGGTAATGGCATAGCATACTTTGGTATTAAGGAAGAAGACCTAAATAATGGAGATTTTTCCAAAGTCTTTTTTTCTATACAATCGACTTGAGCTAATTTCTAGTAGATTGCGTAAACTGAAAAGCTGAGCTAAATCCGAATATTAAAATATTTGAATAGCACAGCAATCACCAATACCACCACGATCCAAAAAATAGTCCCCCAAAGTTGCGCCTCAGCCGCTTGTTTTTTCTTGGTTTCATAGCCATACTTTTCATAACGTTCGGCTTCTTCTTTGGCAAATTCCTTATTATTAAAGGGTCCGCTGGAACTGGAGTATGGAATAAAAAATAGGGTAAGCCACTCTTCTCGGGTTAAGGGTTCATCTTTTCGTTTGGCCTGGAAATTCTTGTATTGGGTGTACTCGGCTTCCAGTTTTTGTAACTCCGCTTCAGATAACGCTCTCTTGGCCAATTCAGCTTTGGCTTGTTCTACTAAATCGGTATTCTTGGAATTTCGAATGGTATCCAACAACTCAACAGGGGTATAGCGGTATATTTTTTTATCAAGCATTTCGAATATTACCTAACTAAAAGGTCCTTAAAAACGGAAAGTAAAGTATAATTATTGGTTTATCAATTGGAAAGCCACTCTTCATGTCTTTCAAAGAATGAAAGACTAAAATCATCTCCGGTAATTCTTTTTAGGATTAAATTTTCAAGACTATTCTTGGCTCCACTTAAGCTCCGGAACTCTAGTTTGATACCTTCTTTTTCAATAACCAATTTGGAAGGAGTTAGAATGGCTACTCTACCAAGTAATTCGCCCTCTCCTAATCCATAGGTAATTAATATTTCATTTTTTGATACCCTATACTCACGTCTGGCCTGAAGCTGTACATGTTCATTATAAACAAAAAGTGAAGTTCCATCGAAATACAATTCTTGATAAACGGTTTCGTACTCTGGATGTTTCTGAATCTGCCAATTACCAGAAAGGTCTACCTCCTCTTCCTGTCCGTATGAACTGATTGAAACCCAAAAAAAGAGTAGTGGCAGTAGCCAAGTTTGGTTGGAAAAGATGTGCGCTTGAAACCAATTCATAAATCAATATCAGTAAGATAGCGCTTTTTGCACAGTACCTCTTAATTGTTGACAAACTAGAAAGCCCTTTGTCCTTTTCTGCATATCCTCTTAGTATTCTTAATACAATAATCCAATTACCGCATACATGTGGCAGACCGAAACATGCAATTAATCTACATTTGAGTTTACAGCATATCCCCAAAAACCTTAAACGGATATGTTATGACGTATACCAACCTACTTTTGCAAATTGAATCCTTTCTTGAATGCCATAGAACTAAGCGTCTCGAGCTACAATTCGCCCATTTGGATGTTTTGGTGTTTAGTCAGGGCAATTTTTTGAAACCCATCACTTATACGAATTGTTCGGTATCGCTTTTTAAGACCCAACAACCCCATCGCCTACGCATGCGCGTAAAGCATAATTTGATGTTTTCGTTTTCCTTCGTGTTTACCGCGCCGGGCAATACGCGAAGGCTTCAAATGCCCAAACAGCTTAAAAATGGGTTTTTGAAATTCTATCCCAAACAGCTGTTGTTCTACTTTACCCTAGCCGATGCGCTGGAACACGAGGTGCAGTTGGTGTATTTGTATGGGAGGTAAAGTCTGGTAAAGAATTACCTACATTCATTGAGCAAAGCTGCTGGGACAAACAATAAGAATCTCGAAATGGCAGAATTGGCAAACAAATTCAATCACAACTTAAGTTGGGAGGCCAATAATGCCCTATCGCGACTTTGGATGTTAGCTTTTTATACTTAAGGGTGTTGGAACGGCAGAAGTAATAATCCGTTGTTGTATTTGAATATGTTCCAGTGTCATCCGGTATAATATTGTTTGGATATTGTACGGTGTCCAGTACCTTATACTTTTTCATTACTTCCAAAACATCTTTGGTAATAACAGTAGTTGAGTCACTCCAATAAAACAGTTTACCATTGATCTCTTTAAATCTACTTGGGAAGTACTTATTAGTATTACCTATTCTTATAGCGCCAAGCCGCCATTTGTTACTATCCCCTAAAATGCTCAACCCTATTACCTTTTCACTAGAAACTTTCAGAATATGAAAGGTGTTGAACTCTTTAAATTGTCTTGATGAATTTGAAAAGTCCAATATCGCATTTTCGATTGCTCCACCTTCCCCACCTTCAGAAGTCAAATTCTTTTTCCAAGAAGCGCATTGTTGAGTCAGGCTAACTATTCCGATTAGAAATAAATATTTAAAATTCATAAACCTTACTGCTAAAAGATTTTTCCTTTTTATCGGCTTCATTGTATAAAGATATTAGGGTAGCGTCCTGTCAAAAGCACTCAATAATAACGGTAGTTAAAAAACTGCTGGAAACCACCTTTTAATTTTTTTGAAAGGAACATTTTGAAAATGAACCTCCAAACTATCACAAAGCAAACAGGTAACATATAGCTCTGTAGAATCTTCAAATCTTATTTTATAATAAAAAAACTTGTCCCAAAAGAACCAATGCATTCTTTCATCGTAGCTGGGATGAGAAAGATGCTTTTCAATTTTAAGTATGTTAGAATGGTCTAGTTCAATTATGCTATCCTCATTAGAACTTGAATTGTCCCGGGAAGAATCATTGGAAATAAGTAAGGTTACATCTTTGTTTTCCTTGTAGTAAGTAAAAAATAATAATAGGAGAGGGCCAATATAAAATACAAAGCTAATTACGAATACAAATAGGGCCAGTAGAATGAGTTGGTTCAATTGCTTATTGAAACTAAAGAATAGAATAATAAGGATATCCAAACCAATCATTTGGGCTAATGGACGGTAGAGATACTTTGTTTTTCGTTCATGATTAATTGAATAGATGACGCTTTGCATTACTATTTATTCCAAATTATTGACATACGGTAATTGAGAAAAATCTGCATAGAATAAAAGTTCAGATAACTTTTTGGAACCTTTGAATTTTTGTGCAACTTGAAAATTACCTTTAGGGAGTGCTATTTTTCCATTGTAATTGGTAATCCTTCTCATGCTTTCCAGAGTTTGACAGTAAACAAATTCCCCCTTTATGGGTAAGATTGAAATTTGAATCTTCTGTTTCGGCGTAACATGGTTTTTTGTATGTTTTTTATTGACTACTAAAATCTCGGTGGAATATTTTGAAACTAACTTTTTTAGGAATCTGAGTTCATTTTCGTAATTCTCTTGAAAGTCGTAGTTGGTATTAGTCGTTGCTGTAAATAGGTCAACTTTTTCGTCTTGTTGACAAGCCAAAAAACAGTCATTTGAAAAAAAGTCCAAATACAGCGGAAAAGATTTGTAGCGCCCTAAACTTCCAATCGAAGAGTCTGGAATAATCCAATAGTATTCTTTTGTACCCAAATTATTTCTAACCTGGTATTTTACGATAATACTCTCATCTTGCCCATAGGTTGATACAAAAGTGCAAACAATCAGGAATACATGCAGTGTATGTCTAAAAACGATATTCAAGTTAAAACTCATTAAAGATGCGATTATTAAAGGATTTACAATACCTGTAGTCTTCACAAACCTTAATGCCCCCCATACTGCACCCCAGCTAAAATCTCTGTCTCCAAATGGTTTTCTTTGGGTGGAATAGGGCAGGAGTAATAAGGGCTATAAGCGCAGTAGGGATTATAGGCCCTGTTGAAATCGATGACTATGGTATCCCCCATAGGAATTTCAATATCTATAAAACGTCCGCCATCATAGGTTCCATGGCCGTTCGTTAAATCCGTAAACGGTAGAAAAAGCAGATTGGCTTCTTCTGGCATTTTGCGCAGACTCAGACTTTGGTACAAACTCAACTGAAACGTTTCGCCATTGATTTCAAACGTGGCTACCCCATACAATTGATATTTGGGCAAACGGTCGGTGGTGGTTTTCATGAAAAACGGCAGGGCGTTCTCAACCCGCTCGAATTTGGCTTTTACGCGAAAGGTTTCGTTGGGTTCAAAAAAGGGATGCCCTTCAAAGGTTTTTAGGTCTTTGGCCAATAAAGGAGACTTATCGGGGTGGGCATAAAATTCGTTAAGCTCCCTTTGAAAGGTTAAAACAGAGTCTTTATGGGTTTGACCATAGGCTAAACTGCTCAAAAAAAGGAATGAGAGTACAACGGAAAATCGCATAATGGTTTGCTTTACGTATTGCATCAAGATTTAAGATACGGAACTTCAGGCACTTCTTTGGTCAGCTGTCTTTATTTCGATGGGATTGATTTCATTGGCCCAGGCTATTGCGTCGTCCAACCGCGGAAAATTTCGCATTTTGCTAGACATAAACAAACTTTCCAAAATTGAGTTTTTGGTTTGGGCCACTACGGCATACCCTTTTAAGCTATAGCTGTATTTGAAAAACTTGAGCCAATCACTAGGTACTACAGCATAGGCATGAACTCGATTGGAAATGTACACAACCTCGCTTCCGTTGTTTTTGTAATAAGCGCTAATTTCTTCAACGACCCGTTGCGCGTGGTCTTTCCAGGTAAACACAACATCTTCTCGTATTTCGGAAATCACAAAGTTCTCGAACAGATAAAAATCTCCGAAAGGATACCTTAGCTTGCGCACCACATGATTGTAGTGTGAAGTTTCGATTAACTTTTTCATGAACTTGGTTGGCTTGACGAAGCAAACTTATTTTGCAACTCCGCCGCTCTATAACTTTACTAGCTCAGTTGTTAACATTTTCGGGTGAGTCGCAAATTATTGTCGTGGGGCTACGTTTTGTTTAACGTTTTGGGTTACTATGCGTAATCGTTTCATCTTTAAGTTGATGCCTTTTATCGAAGGTGGAAAATTGTTTAAAGAATGAAGGGAGCCTGATTTTACATTGGTGAGTTTACTTTTGGTAGAGTAATCGATAGTTTGGTGGTGATAAAGATGAGTGTTTTTGCTGAACTTACGCAGGCATAAAACGAAAGCCATGGTCTCACAGAATGGGTCCATGGCTTTGCTATTATTTTTTAATGGTGTTCGGGCGACATGAACTTGTAAACCAAACCAGCAATTACGGCACCTACGATTGGGGCAACCCAAAACAACCATAATTGACCTACAGCCCAATCTCCAGCAAAAATGGCTTGACTGGTACTTCTTGCAGGATTTACGGAAGTATTTGTGACCGGTATGCTCACCAAATGTATCAAAGTCAACCCAAGGCCTATGGCAAGGCCAGCAAAACCTTTAGGCGCTTTCGAATGGGTTGTACCCAAAATGATAATCAAAAACATGAACGTAAGCACTATTTCAGTGAGTAAAGCGGCTGTCATACCATAGCCTCCTGGGGAGTGCTCTCCAAAACCATTGGCGGCAAAACCACCCAGCTCAAAACCAGGTTTTCCGCTAGCGATAAAGTACAAAATAGTGGCCCCTGCCAATGCGCCCAAAACCTGTGCAAAAACATACCCAGGAAGTTCTTTTGCGCTGAAACGGCCACCCATCCAGAGTCCCACCGACACTGCGGGATTGAGATGGCATCCTGAAATGTGCCCAATAGCATAAGCCATGGTAAGCACTGTTAAACCAAAAGCAAGGGAAACGCCAACAAAGCCAATACCCAATTCAGGATAGCCCGCAGCTAGAACGGCACTTCCGCACCCCCCTAATACCAACCACATGGTTCCGATAAACTCGGCAACTAATTTTTTCATAATTAAAGTTTAGATGATTACAATAGTTATTACTCCCAATTGTAATGGCTGGAGGACGCTTTGGTTAGGCGTTTGAATGGATGGGTTTCCATTCGACTTCTAAAGTAATGGATTTCGCGGACTTTTGATAAAAAGGGTAGAGTAATTACTAAAAGTTATGCGGGAACTCTAGCTTTAATCGCATCCATAATGATGGGCGCGTGGATTCGGGAATTCTCGATAAACCATTTATGGGTTTCCATTCCGCCACAAATTACGCCAGCGAGGTACATGCCACTTACATTCGTTTCCATGGTATCTGGATTGTAGGCGGGTAATTTTTTGCCGTCTTCAGAGAGTTTAACGCCCAAATCTTCCAAGAATTTGAAGTTGGGACGGTATCCTGTCAAGGCCAATACATAGTCGTTGTCTAGTTCGACGGTTTCAGATGGTGTTTCTACTACAATGCTGTCTTCTTTGATTTCGACCACATTACTGTTGTAAAAAGCTTTGATGCTTCCTTCTTCAATGCGGTTGATGATGTCGGGTCTCACCCAATATTTTACGCGTTGCCCCACCTCAGGACCTCGGATAATCAAGGTGACTTCGGCATCTTTGCGCCAACATTCCAAGGCGGCATCAATGGCAGAGTTACTTGCTCCAACCACCGCTAGTTTTTGACTAGCATAAAAGTGAGGGTCTTTATAATAGTGGGATACCTTGGGCAAATCTTCGCCTTTGACCTTGATGGTATTCGGGATATCATAGAAACCCGTTGCCACAATAACGTTGTTTGCGGTATAATGCCCTTTTGAAGTTTCAATATCGAAAGTACCCGTCTCTGACTTTACCACCGAATGCACCTGTTCAAAAAGCTTGATATTCAGTTGGTTTGAGGTCACAATGCGGCGATAGTACTCTAGTGCTTCGTTGCGTTTGGGTTTCGCTTCTTTGCTGATAAAAGGAATCTCATCAATTTCCAGTTTTTCAGATGAGGAGAAAAACTGCATGTTGATGGGATAGTTGAACAGCGAATTGACGATGGGTCCTTTTTCAATAATGGCGTAAGTGAGTCCTCGCTTTTTTGCTTCCAAGCCGCAAGCAATACCAATGGGTCCACCCCCAATTATCAAAACATCGAACGAACTCATGCAATCAGCGCTTTTAAGTCTTTAATGGTTTCGATGGATTGGTCGGAATTAAACACAAAACTTCCAGCTACCAAAACATCAGCTCCGGTGTCGACCAATTTTTTGGCGTTGTTGGCTTGAACTCCTCCGTCAATCTCAATCAGGGTTTGTGTTCCTTTCTTTTCAATAAGCTCTCGAAGGGCCGCAACTTTTACATAGGTGTTTTCAATGAAGGATTGGCCACCGAAACCGGGGTTGACGCTCATCAAACAAACCAAATCGATATCCGCAATAGTATCTTCCAACAAATGAACCGAGGTATGTGGATTTAACGCGACCCCGGCTTTCATTCCAGCAGCTTTTATCGCTTGAAGGGTGCGGTGTAAATGAGTGCAGGCTTCGTAATGTACGGTCAAATAGTTGGCCCCCAAATCCGCAAAAGTTTGGATATATCGGTCAGGGTCCACAATCATCAGGTGGACGTCCAAGGTTTTGTTGGCTTTTTCAGCAATGGCTTTGACCACTGGCATTCCAAAGGAAATGTTGGGTACGAAAACCCCATCCATGATGTCTAAGTGAAACCAATCTGCCTCACTTTCATTCACCATGTCGACATCACGCCCCAAATTGTTGAAATCTGCGGCAAGTAAAGAGGGTGCCAGCAATCCTTTTCCCATATCATGCTTGTTTCAAGCAAAATTAGGGAATTGAAATGGTTTGCCAGCACCCGCTGCTTAATGCTATGGTACGAAGGAATCCCCAGTAGTGTCTCCGGGATAACTGAACTTGACAAATTTCAACCCTTGGATACCGTCGGTTTTAATTTGAAGACCAGCAAGTTTACCATCGGTGTCGCGTTCGAATAAAATACTGCCCCAGGCGAAGGTATCACTCCGAAAAACATCTTTGGTTACGGGAAAAAAGGTGACCTTGGTGCTCTCCGGCCCTTCCGCCACAAGCTGCTCGTTTTCCGTTTTGAATTGATAAACACTATTGAGTTCTGGGGAGTAGAAGTTTCCGGAATACTCCTGTAAAGCCTCGTCATTGGGCTCGTACGGAGTAAAGCTTTTGTAATGCACCGGGTCACTATCTCCAAACGTAGAATCATAATAGTTGATGCCGTTTTCATTTCTAAAGGTGAATTTGATGACATCATCGCTATCGACTAGTAGTTGAAACCTATTTTTCTCTTGTAGAGCAATTAATGGTCGACCTTGTTCTTGGTCAATTCTTCCATAAAAGAGGGTATCCCTTTCGAAGAAAACGCGCCGGGCGATACCCCTTTCTTCGTTCCAATAGCTACCAGCCCATGCTTGTAGTTGTTTTGCGGATATTTTTCCTTTCTTTTTGTTTTTGATGGTGACTTCTTGGGTTTCAGGAAATACATCTTCAACATAATGATAGGCCATCATCATGGCGGGCATACCATTATAGGCGTCGTTGTTGCCCAATACAAAAGAGGTAAGCTGTTGTTCAGGAAAACGGAAGACATTGGACCCATAGCTTCCTGCTAGGCCATATTGCCAATAGGCGGGCAAGCCCCGTTCTTTATGAAAAAACGACCTTCCCAAAGTCATTCTGCCCCAAGAAGAGTCATAAGTGCTGCCGTCATCTAGTTTTACTGAGGTATCCAGTTTTTTGATAAGGTCAGCTAACGGATGACTCGAAGGTAGCGTTAGGATTTTGTACCATGCCATTAAATCTTCTGCGCACGTCCAAAGGTTATTAGGGCCTGCGTTACCGAGATTTTGAACTTCTTTTTTATAGACTTCTTCATCCAATTGATAGGAACCGGCACCACCCAAAACCAGTTGGTTGTGGTCTTCTACGAATTCACTGTGCTGCATCCCCAATGCATCAAAAATGTTGGTTTTCGTGTATTCTGAAAATGATTGCCCCGAGGCTTTGGCAATTACTTCTGCCAATAAGGACAATTCCGTTTTGGATAAAATGTACGAGAATTTGGTTCCCGGGTCGAACCGCGTTGAGGTCTGCTGCTGAATCATCCTTAAGGCATCTTGGTGCGTGAAAACATCTTCATCGTTCTTGCCCAAAATAGCTTTCATCATTTCGTAGTCGTCCAATCCGCTGCAATGATTGACCAAATGCCCGACTGTAAGGCGGTTTTCATACTTCGGTAGTTTTGGTACGAACTTTTGTACTGCGTCGGATAAGGCAAGCTTACCCTGGTTTTCAAGCAATAAAACGGCAAGTATGGTGAATTGTTGGGAAAGGTGGTCCGCGTGAAATTGTGTAGTTGGCGTAATGCGGGTTTTGCTTTCCAAGTTGGCAATCCCAAAACCTTTTAAGTATTGGGTGTTGGTGCCATAAATCAGGCCCCCAGCCATGCCTGGTTTTTCCAATTGATTCCATTGTGTGAAAACGCTATCCAACGCCTGTTCGTCTTGTTTGGATAGTTGTGCGGATAGAAGACTGCTTAGAAAGCAGCACGTCAGAAGAATTACTTTTTTCATGATATCTTTTATAAAGCTGTTTTGTTGAGTGCTTCGATGACTTTTTGGGCGACACTTGCCGCTGCGGTGGGGTCTTGTCCGGTAATCAGTCGGTCGTCTACCACGAAGTAGTTGTCCCACCCTTCTTTGGAGTAGCTATAATCGCCTCCGCGTTCCATTAGCGTTTGCTCTATGGAAAAAGGGAATTCTTGATAGTAGGCTGCGTCCATTCGCTCGAACAGGTCGGGGAAGCCGTTTACTTTTTTTCCTGCGTAGAGGTATTCCCCGTTTTTTAGTTTCAGATTGACCAATCCTGCAGCACCATGGCAAATAGCCGAAACTACGCCACCATTCTCTTCATAAATGGACATGGAGATATTTTGAATGGTTTCATTTTCAGGTACACCGAACATGGCTGCACCACCACCGCCATAATACACGGCGCGATAGGTTGCCGGGTCAATTTCGTTTGGATTTTTTGTGGTTTTGAGCAAGTTCATAAACTCAAAGTCATAGAGGTATTGTTTTTCTAAGGGGTCGGAAGTATTCAGGTAGCCTATGGGAATTGAGCCTCCTTCAGGACTGACGAAATCAATTTGGTAGCCTGCTTCTTTAAATTCATCATAAGCCAAAATTATCTCTGCAAAATGATTTGCGGCATTTATTTCGGAAGTGCCGTAGGTGTGTTGGTTGGAAACTACGAACAGTACTTTATCCTTGGATTCGTCAGTTTGGATTTGTTGCACTGCTGCTAAACCTGGGGTTTCTTTCTTTTGGGAATTACAACCAATCAAAAGGGTGACCAGAGCGAGGCAAAGGAATGATTTTGAGTACATGGGCGTCTTTTTTCAAACAAGTAAGCGGATGTACAAGTGAAAAAAGTTGAAAATTATATTTCCGGCGTACGGATTTATAAATCTTAACCCCTATACTTTAGAAGAAGCTATGCCTTAGCGCAACCAGCCTTTTTTAACGGCAACTCTGGAGAACCATACTAGTCCGAAAGCCACTAAAATGACCATGATAGGCATAATTACAGCTCCGGGGCCATACACTTCGGTGGCCTTGGTAATAAAAAGGCTATGGAACATTTGCACTAGTACTCCAATTAGCGAAATCTGGAACAGTATCACAGACCATTTTTTTCGAAGTAGCAAAGCAACGCAACCTAAAAAACCTCCGAAAACGGCCAAGGCAAAGGCAATTTTGGTCCACATGGGAAATCGGGTATACAATTCTTGTTCATTTTGGGGGAGAAGGTTCAACTCTTCTGGGGATATAAATAGGTGTTGAAAAAATGAGCCCACGCCCATGAGATTCCATAGCAATGCAACTATGGAGACCACCCAGAACCAAGCCGGAATTCTTACTAAATTATTGGTCATTTGTATTGTATTTTGGTTGTTGAATAGTATGGTAATATACTCTTTTTGAATAAAATACGGGAAAAGTTATTCACTTAGGGTGGTAATTTTGGTAGTTGCGAATTATAGATGCCAGACACCGTACCAACATGTTAAATAGGAAGAATAAGGGAGATCAAAACACGGGACTAATGCGGTAGAAACCTTTATAAATGAAAAAACTCCGGTAATCAGCCGGAGTTTATTCATCAATCAAAAAACGAACAGTCATGATAAACTGTTATAGGATTACAAATTACAACATTCTTGCCAAAAAACAAATTTAAGGTATGTTTAACTGTAACTTGTTCAAAAATTCGGATGAATTATCCCAAATATGTCTTCAGGATTTTGCTTCGCGAAGTGTGTTTTAGCCTTCTGATAGCCTTCTCCTTAATTTGACGGACACGCTCACGTGTCAAGTCAAAAGTTTCACCAATTTCTTCCAAAGTCATAGAGTGCTGTCCCGCCAAACCGAAGTATAGCCTAATAACATCGGCCTCTCTCGGTGTTAAGGTTTCCAAAGCACGCTCAATTTCGGTGCGCAAGGATTCATGTAAAAGTTCCTTGTCAGGATTAGGAGATTCTCCACTTCGCAATACATCGTACAGGTTAGAATCTTCACCATCAATCAAAGGAGCATCCATGGAAACGTGTCTTCCTGAATTTTTCAAGGATTGCTTTACGTCTTCCACTGTCATGTCCAATTCTTTGGCAATTTCTTCCGCAGAAGGTACCCTTTCGTGGGCTTGCTCCAAGAAAGCAAAGGTTTTGTTGATTTTGTTGATGGAACCAATTTTGTTCAAAGGCAAACGAACAATACGAGATTGCTCAGCAAGCGCTTGAAGAATGGATTGGCGAATCCACCATACCGCATACGAAATGAATTTAAAACCACGGGTTTCATCAAAACGTTGTGCGGCTTTTATCAATCCAAGGTTTCCTTCATTAATTAAGTCAGGAAGGGTTAATCCTTGGTTTTGGTATTGTTTCGCTACAGAAACTACGAATCTAAGGTTGGCTTTGGTCAGTTTTTCAAGAGCAATTTGGTCACCGGCTTTAATACGTTGCGCCAATTCCACTTCTTCATCAGCGGTAATCAAATCCACTTTTCCAATCTCCTGCAAATACTTGTCCAACGAAGCGGTTTCCCTATTGGTAACCTGTTTTGTAATCTTTAACTGTCTCATCTAAAAATTCCCTTCAAATTAAGTTCGTAAATCAAAGCTCATTTGTTTATACGTTCAAAAATGAAAAAGGTTACAATTTGGCAAACTTTATTTGGAAATTTTTTTGTAAAGAAAAACCCCGAGGGTTGCTCGGGGTTTTAAAATCTTTAAGAAACTACTAATCTCTTCTTGGTTTTCTATCGCGATTTCCGCCTCTGCGGTCACCACCTTTATCTCTTCTTGGTGGTCGTTCTACATACCCTTCAGGCTTTGGCAAAAGTGCTTTTCGAGAAACTTTCTCTTTTCGCGTTCTTGGGTCCATTCCAAAGTACTTGACGTCGATGACATCACCAAGGTTCACCACATCAGTAACTTTATCGGTACGTTCCCATGCCAGCTCAGAAACGTGTAGCAATACTTCATTTCCTTCTGCTTCAGTATACTCCACTACGGCACCAAAATCCAAAATTTTAATAACCTTCACTTCGTAAACGCTGCCTACTTCAGGTTTGAACATGACGGCATCGATTTTTGCAATTACCGCATCGATTCCCGCTTGGTCCGTGCCCAAAATCTCAACAATACCCTCTTCTGTATCAGGGTCTTCGTTGATAACAATAGTAGTATTGGTTTCTTTTTGCAATTCTTGGATAACCTTACCACCAGAACCAATAACTGCTCCAATATACTCTCCAGGAATGATTTTGGTAACAATTTTTGGTGCATAGGATTTCACCTCTGCTCTTGGTGCTTCAATAGTATCGGTTAAATGCTTTAGGATGTGCAGACGCCCATCTTTGGCTTGCATCAATGCTTTTACCAAAATTTCATAAGACAATCCTTTTACCTTGATGTCCATTTGGCAAGCGGTGATACCATCCGCAGTACCTGTTACTTTAAAGTCCATATCACCAAGGTGGTCTTCATCACCAAGAATATCGGATAGAACGGCATACTTTCCGGTTTCAGCATCTGAAATCAATCCCATGGCAATTCCAGAAACCGGTTTTTTCAATTGAACACCAGCATCCATCATGGCCATAGTTCCGGAACAAACGGTTGCCATAGAAGAAGAACCGTTGGACTCCAATACTTCGGAAACCACACGAACGGTATACGGACAATCTTCAGGCACCATACCTTTTAAGGCACGTTGCGCCAAATTACCATGACCTACTTCCCTTCTTGAAGTACCTCTTATCGGTCTGGCTTCTCCAGTAGAAAAAGGTGGGAAGTTGTAGTGCAAATAGAATCGTTCCTCGCCTTCATAGGATGGCATGTCAATAATATTGGCATCTCTTGAAGTACCGAGGGTCACCGTAGCCAAAGCTTGGGTTTCACCCCTTGTAAATATGGAAGAACCATGTACAGAGGGTAAATAATCAACCTCACACCAAATGGGTCTGATTTCATCGGTCTTTCTACCATCTAAACGAAGTCCTTCATCTAAGGTTAGGTTACGAACCGCTTCTTTCTCTGCTTTGTAGAAATATTTGGAAACTAGGTCACCAAACTCTTCCAACTCTTCTTCAGAAAAGGTAGCCTTTACTTCTTCTTTGATGGCTTCAAAAGCTGAACTACGCTCATGTTTTGCAGAACCTGCTTTAGCGATAGCGTACACTTTATCATAGGTAAGCTCATGCACTTTTTTCTCAAGCTCTTCATCGGCTCTTTCAGGATCGTACTCGCGAACTTCTTTTTTGCCAAAGGCTTCAGCCAATCTTAATTGTGCCGCACATTGTACTTTAATGGCTTCGTGGGCAAATTTGATGGCTTCAACCATTTCTTCTTCAGAAATCTCGCTCATCTCACCTTCCACCATCATTACAGAATCCTCAGAAGCACCTATCACCATATCGATGTCGGATTCTTTCAATTGGTCCAAGGTTGGGTTGATAATCAATTCTCCATTTACGCGACCAACACGAACTTCAGAAATAGCACATTCGAAAGGCAAGTCAGATAGTTGGATGGCAGCAGAAGCAGCCAAACCAGCCATAGCGTCAGGCATTACGTTCTCGTCATGCGACATCAACTGAATCATCACCTGGGTTTCAGCGTGATAATCCTTTGGGAAAAGCGGACGCAGTACACGGTCCACTAAACGCATGGTCAATACTTCACCATCACTAGGTCGAGCCTCACGTTTGAAGAAACCACCAGGGTAGCGCCCAGCAGCAGCGAATTTTTCGCGATAATCTACCGTAAGGGGCAGAAAATCAACATCACTTTGTTTGTAATTAGAGACAACTGTACATAATAACATACACTTGCCAGATTGAACCACAACAGAACCATGTGCCTGTTTGGCCAATTTTCCGGTTTCAATAGAGATTTCCCTACCGTCACCAAGGTCAATGACCTCTTTAAAAGTTTTTGGAATCATAAAATAAATCTTACCCGTTGTTTTAACGGGCCGTTAAACATTTGGTCTACCGTCTTCCGGACGGTCGGGTTGTGTTGTTGTGTTGACCAATGAAAAACTGAAATGCAGCTTTTTATGTTGGTTGAATGCTTCTACATCCAAACCGAGGCTGGCCCAATTAGGCCAAAAATAAAGGGGAGGCAAGCCTCCCCAATGTTTTATTTACGAATACCTAATTCTTTGATTAGGGTACGATACTTCTGGATATCCTTTTTCTTCAAGTAATCGAGAAGACTTCTTCTTTTCCCTACCAACTTTACCAAAGAACGCTCAGTAGCGAAATCTTTATGGTTTTTTTTCAAGTGTTGGGTAAGGTGGTTGATTCTATATGTGAAAAGCGCTATTTGCCCTTCTGTAGAACCGGTGTTTGTTTCAGAACCGCCATGTTTTTTGAAAATGTCGGCTTTTGCTTCTTTAGATAAATACATTCCAATATTATTTAAATGATTTTTATGTATTTGATTGATTGTCAATCAGCGTGCAAAGATAATTCTTTTTTTGAGCTAAAAAATTTTTTCGTCGATTTAAACCTTTTGGAAAAGTTACGGTCATAGAACCAAATCCTAAAATTTCAATCATCATGAAAAAGAGTCTCAAGCAAATGAACTTTACCAAAATGGCCCCATGGGTACTAGGGCTTTCTTTATTGACCATAACCTCTTGTACCAATGAAGAGGATGCCAGTACCGAAATTGCCTCAGATGAGGTTATCTCTGTCGCTGAATTGCAAGTAAGTGATGAATCCGAATTGATTACAGAAGAAATCTCGAGCATCGCTGAAGATGTCTATGCCTCGGATGAAATCTCCACTACCGCCAAAGGCGATTATCGTTCAGATTATTTACCCGAATGTGTGGTTATTACCACTACTGTTACCGAATCGACAAGAGAGAAGATTATTGATTTCGGTGAAGGATGTGAACTTCCCAATGGAAACGTATTGAGTGGTATCATCAAATTGAACTATGCGAAGGATATGACCGTTGCCTCCAAATCCATTTCGTTGACTTTGGAAAACTTTACCTTCAACAGTGTAGCTGTGGAAGGTTCTGCAAGTGTATTGCGGTTGCGTTCCAACGAAAATGGAAACCCTCAGGGTACCGTTACCTCCGAATTCAGCGCGACATGGCCCAATGGCGATACGGCTTCCTTTACGGGAACACGTACTCGTGAGTGGATTGAAGGCTATGGCAGTGGTTTTTGGGGGGACAATGTTTTCCTTATCACTGGCAAAAGAACCTACATTGGTAGATTGGGCAATGTCTTCGTAAAAGAAGTGACGACACCATTGCGTAGGGAATTGTCTTGTCGATTCATCGTTAGCGGTGTTTTAGAAATCTCAAGAAACGACAACACCGCCACCTTAGATTTTGGTGATGGAAGTTGTGATGCTACGGGAATATTGACCCAGCCCGATGGCACAGAAACTGAAGTCTTCCTTAGAAGATTTTTGAAATAGTTTGGTTTTTGGTTTACATGAAAAAGCCTGCAGAAATGCAGGCTTTTTTTAGTTTCGTACGGGTTGATTCGTTATCAAATCGATGTAAAGGTTGATTTTCTTTTTCAAGTCCCTTCGATGCGAGATGAAATCCAAAAATCCATGTTCTTTTACGAATTCTGAAGTTTGGAAACCCTCAGGAAGGTCTTTACCTGTAGTGTCTTTTACCACACGAGGTCCTGCAAAACCTATTAGTGCTCCGGGCTCCGAAATATTGATATCCCCCAGCATGGCATAGGAAGCGGTCGTTCCTCCAGTAGTTGGGTCAGTACATAAAGAGATGTATGGAATTTTGGCTTCAGCTAATTGCGCCAACTTTGCTGAAGTCTTTGCCAATTGCATCAAGGACAAAGCTGCTTCCATCATACGTGCACCCCCTGATTTGGAAATCATCAAAAAAGGCACTTTTCTTCTTTTCGCTACATCAATAGCGCGCGCGATTTTTTCACCTACTACGCTTCCCATGGAACCTCCAATAAAAGAGAAATCCATACAAGCAATGACCAAATCCTTACCCATGGATTTTCCTATGGCTGTTCGCACAGCATCTTTCAAGCCCGTTTTTTGTTGAGCTGCTTTTAGGCGCTCAGAGTATTTTTTGGTGTCGACAAAGCGAAGTGGGTCTTTTGAAGATAATTTATCATCTAATTCTCTGAACTTGTTGTCGTCGAATAAGATTTCAAAATATTCTTTACTGCCAATGCGAACGTGATAATCGTCTTCAGGGCTGACATAAAAGTTTTTGGCCAGTTCTTCGGACTCAACAATTTTTCCGGTGGGTGATTTGTACCATAAGCCTTTCGGTGTGTCTTTCTTTTCTTCGGTGGCAGTTTGAATGCCCTTTTCCTTTCTTTTAAACCAAGATGACATATGGGGGTTATTTTAGGTTTAAAGCGTATTTACATTGTTCAAATCCTCGAAAGCTTTTTTCAAACGGTCAACGAAAGCTTTTTCTCCTTCGCGCAACCATACGCGAGGGTCATAGAACTTTTTGTTGGGTTGGTCCGCCCCATCAGGGTTACCGATTTGAGCTTGAAGGTACCCGGATTTGCCCTGAACGTAATCGCGAACTCCTGAAAGGAAAGCATATTGCAAATCGGTATCGATGTTCATTTTGATTACCCCGTACCCAATCGCCTCTCTAATTTCTTCAAGGGTAGAACCAGAACCACCGTGGAATACGAAATCAATGTGGTTGTGTCCAACGCCATATTTGTTGGCCACGAATTCCTGCGAATTTTTCAAGATTTTAGGAGTGAGCTTAACATTTCCTGGTTTGTAAACCCCGTGAACGTTTCCAAAGGCCGCTGCAACCGTAAACTTTGGGCTCACTTTAGATAGCTCTTCGTATGCGTAGGCTACTTCTTCTGGTTGGGTATATAGTTTGGAATCATCTATATCGGTATTGTCTACACCATCTTCTTCACCACCAGTTACCCCTAGTTCAATTTCCAAGGTCATGCGCATTTTGGACATACGTTCCAAATAGTTTTTACAGATTTCAATATTTTCTTCAATCGGCTCTTCCGAAAGGTCAATCATATGTGAACTGAACAATGACTTTCCGGTCGCTTTGAAGTGTGCTTCGTTAGCATCCAACATACCATCCATCCAAGGCAATAGCTTTTTGGCGCAGTGGTCAGTATGTAAAATCACGGTAGCACCGTATGCTTCAGCCAACTGGTGTACGTGATGGGCTCCTGAAACCGCGCCAAGTACGGCGCTCCGTTGGTTTTCATTCGAAAGTCCTTTACCGGCATTAAACTGTGCTCCACCATTCGAAAACTGAACGATAACGGGAGCATTTAATGCAGCAGCCGTTTCCATAACAGCATTCATGGTATTGGTTCCGATTACGTTTACCGCGGGTAAGGCATAACCGTTCGCTTTGGCGTGATTGAAAATAGCTTGTACTTCGTCTCCAGTGGCAACACCGGGCTTGATAGTATGGGACATGATTTAGTTAGTTACGGATTTAATTAGGCCACAAAAGTAATAAATAATTTACTCTAGAATGGATAATTGATACCGACGTTAAAGACGGCATTTCTGAAGTTGTAGTCACGAAACCAACGCTTTGAAGCTTCTTCGGCTGGGTTATAAGTCTTAAAGCCCAAATCCAGACGGAAAACGAAATAACTGAAGTCATAGCGAAGTCCCATTCCTGTGCCTAAGGCGATGTCCTGTAAGGACTCAAATCCAGAAAAAATCGCATCGGGATTGTCTTCATCATCAAAAACATTCCAAATATTACCTGCATCGGCAAACAAAGCTCCTTTTACGTCTCCGGCAATGGGGAAGCGATATTCAAAATTGAAAGCCAGTTTTAGGTTGGCTTCGTTGAAGTCGTTAACGTTACTGGTGCTTCCAGGACCCAATTCATAGGCATTCCAGGCTCTATTGTCATTGGAACCCCCGGCAAAGTAACTTCGTACAAAGGGAATGTTGGTGGAATTTCCATAAGGTATGGCCATACCAATAAAACTACGAAATGCGAGGACTTTCGACCCGCCAACAGGCCAGTGTTTGATAAAATCAATCTCGGGTTTTATGTATTGCGAAAAAGGCACACTAAAAACCAAGAGTTGACCATCTGGGTCTTCGTTATAAGGAACAATTCCAGACATGAGCGAAAGGATATTGCCTGCACTTTCCAATTTCAGTCGTAACTGGTAAAAGTTGTTATCGCTAATATCTGTTTTATTGGTTTTGGTAAAGGTGTAACTACTGGCAAAAATGAGGTTGTTCTCGGTTAAACGGTCTTGGCGTTCATCAATACTACGTACTTGGTTACGCGTTTCCTCATCAGTATCAAATCCATCCGCTAAAACTGCAGTAATAAAATCATCCGTTCCATTGGGAATCAACAAATCCAATTCAGTATCATCATCCAAATCAGGGAACTCAGTTTCATCATAGAATGTCGTAAAATCCGGATTGTCTTCAAAGTCATCAGCGATAGCATCCAATCGCGCATAGGTGTTTCCGTAGACGTTAAAGAAATTCTCAGGGTTTACGTTTCTTACGAACTCTACATTCAATAATTCAATATTGTGTTTCACTAAGAGGGTAGGCGACCAATTATAAGAAAGGATTGAATTGAAAGTTACCTTGTCGAGACCAATATTTTTTTGAAAGTTAGTTCCCAATAAGACACGTGTTTGGGGCAACATATAATAGGGTATAACACCCTTTGTACTCAAAGGAAACCATATACGGGGAAAGGTAATGCTAATATCTCCACCAATTTCAGATGTAAATGTCTCATCAGTTATCGGGGAATCACTTAGCAAACCTACTGAACCTCTGGCCGAAAGATTCAACGTCTCAGCGCCTCCAAAAACATTCCGAGTGATCACCGAGGCGCTCAAGGCCGTTCCCAATCGCTGGAAGTTAGAGTGGGTTACATCAAAATTTACATTCAACGAATACTTCGGTCGGGGTGCGAGATAAATATTTGTGGTCAAAGTATGCCCGGTTGTATCGGCCACAAAATCAATATTGGGATATTTAAAAGTATTAAGGTTGGTAAACTGCCTGTAGGTACGGATACGGTCCAAGTCGCGATACACACTGTCTTTTTCAAAAAATACGGCATCTGCCAAGGCTTTAGGGCGATATTTTAGTTCGTTATAATAGTATATGATATAGTTGTCAAATTCAATGGACTGCAATGAATGGTTGGTACCGCTGATGTCGTAATCGCTATAGATATTTATTTTTTTAAAACGGTGTACATAATATTCATTGGTCAAAGTATCCGTTTCGGTTGTAGTGACGGGTTTATCAATATTTAATTGAACATCCATGCCTTTATCTTCTGAGGTACGTACGGTATCCTGTTCAATGGTATAATTAATGGAGCTTTCTTGAAAATTGTATACCCCATTGTTTCTGAACAAGGTGGTGAGCCTTTCCCTCTCGGCATTGAAATTTTCCAAATCAAAAACCTCGCCTTGCTTTACAAAAGTCTCAGAGCGGTATTCTTGGTACATGGAATCCAGTTGGGATGAGGTAATATTTGTAGCAATGCTATCGATGGTATAGGGTTGGCCTAAATCGAGATTGTAGTTGAGTTCTGCTCGTTTTTTTCGCTTACTAGGTACAATCACATATTGTCCTTTACTATTGAAATAGCCCTTGGTGTTGTAATATGCCTTTAAGCGGTCAATGGATTTTTGTGCTAATGTGGTATCAATAATAGCAGGAGGCTCGCCAATGCGTTTCAAAAATTCGTTTGCTCCCTTTACCACGAAAGACTCCCTTAACCGATTGACCTGTTTCTTGGAAAGCATCCGATTCAGACGTTCTTCTCGTTTTTCTTTGCGATGCAACCAGTCAAGAAAAAGCGAATCGGAATCTTCTTTGGCCATGTTGTAAAGATTCAATCGAAGTGGGTAGCCAAGGACATGACTATTGGGTTTTTGTGCCAAAAGGCCTCTTAGGTCTTCTCCAGCGACTTTTTCACCGTCCGCATAAATGGTGTTTTTGGTGAGCAAAAGTTCATCGTCCCCTACCTTTTTTAAGGTGTTGCAGGCGGTAACCAACAACATGAGCAACAATAACCTTATTTTTGCGCCCATGCGCCATTCACGCCAAAAAAGCCCCATAGCAGGTAAAATTAAGGATTTAGATGGTTACCAAAAATCAAATTAAGACGGTTAAAAGTCTACAGCAAAAAAAGTACCGAAATCAACTTGGGCTATTTGTGGTGGAAGGCCTTAAGGTTACGGAAGAACTGTTGCAATCCCATTTTACTTTGGAATACCTTTTTGTAACAGATTCCAAAATGGGTGAATCCTTGCATCCCGATTATGTGGAAGTGGGTCAAAACCAAATGAGACAAATGAGCGGATTGTCTTCTTCAAGTAATGTATTGGCGGTATTTCAACTTCCGAAAAATAGCGTGGCTAATTCATCAGATTGGATTTTAGCATTGGATGCCATACGAGATCCCGGAAATCTGGGTACGATTATTCGAATTTGTGATTGGTTCAATATTCCGCAAATAATCGCTTCAGAAGATACCGTGGATTGCTTTAACCCTAAGGTTTTACAAGCAAGTATGGGTTCAATCGCTCGAGTTAAGGTCATTTATACGGATTTGGTACGCTTCATACAAGAATCGAAAACGGCTATTTATGGTACGTATATGGAGGGTGAGAATGTTTTTACCCATAATTTCCCCCAGCAGGGTGTAATTGTGATGGGTAACGAGGCGAATGGTATTTCTGAAGGTGTCGGAAGCTTTTGCGGTACAAAGTTGAGCATTCCACAATACGGTGAAAAGACTGCTGAAAGTTTGAATGTAGCGGTAGCTACGGCGATTACCTTGGGTGCTTTACGCGGAAGCTAATTATTCAAACACAAGGTTGATAAAAATACCTCGAGTTCGCATACCGTTGATGTTTCCGGTCCATGGACTGTTGGGGTCATCATCAGGAACCAATTCATCGGTCAAAGCAAACACCCCGCGAATGGATGGCGAAAATTTGAAGTATTCGGTGTAGAAGTCAATTCCAAACCCCAACTCGTAGCCGTAAACGTTTTTCTTCATTCGAAATTCACCACTACTGTTATCGTCCAGGCTATCTTCCTTGGCGCCGAGATTCAAGGAAGCATAGACACCACCCACCACATAAGGTTTCCAGTTTCGAAAACGTTTGGTACTAACCTTAAGTAATAGCGGAAATCGAATATAGGTCGAGCGCACCTCTCGAATGGCATCTTGCTCACTCGTAAATCCTGGAAAACCTAAAATTCTTTGAGAGTACAAGAGACCGGGCTCGAATCGCGCATCTAAAAATTCATTGATGCGAAGTTCGCCAATGAGCCCCACGTTAAACCCGAAGCTCGTATCGACCAAAATATCTTGGCCCAAATCATTTTCGTACTCAAATTGAAAATCATAACTGTTAAAACCTAGAAAATACCCCCAGTTGAGGAGCCTTCTGTCTTCAGTTTGCAAGTTGAGTACAGGGTCATCGCCAAATTGCGCATGGGCCGTAAGGCTAGCCAGTAGGCATAGTAAAGCGATTTGGATATTTTTCATTCAATTATTTTGTAGCGACGTAAATAGATGCTACCCCAAACGTTTGAGGCTTGTTCTCTATTCCTATAAACCCCGTTTTGCTCAAAATATTGTTGAATGCTTGTCCATAAGGGAAAACTGATGCGGATTCGCTCAAATAGCGATAGGCGGAACGGTCTTTGGAAAAAATCTTCCCAATGGTGGGTAAAATGTACTTCGTGTAGAAAAAATACCCTTGTTTGAAAGGTGTTCGGGTAGGGACGGAGGTTTCCAAAATGACTAGGCTGCCTTTGGGCTTTAAAACCCGATGGATTTCCTTAAGCCCAACTTCCAGATTTTCGAAGTTCCTGACCCCAAAAGCTACTGTCACCGCGTCGAAGCTATTGTCTTCAAAATCCAGATTTTCGCTATCCCCAACAACCATGGAGATGGTTTCATCCAGTTTTTTATCGGAAACTTTATATTTGCCAACTTCCAGCATTCCCGGTGAAATGTCTAGACCTACAATTTTGGTCGCTCCTGTTTTTGTCATGGCGATGGCTAAATCCCCGGTTCCCGTGGCTATGTCGAGGATACTTTCCGGTTTTTTGGTTTTAAGTAGTTGAACGACCCTTTTACGCCATTTGATGTCGATGCCAAAAGAAATTACGCGGTTGAGTCCATCATAATCCTTCGAAATGGTGTCGAACATTTGGGTGACTTGGGCCTTTTTTCCCAAATCAGAATCCTTGTAGGGCTTCACCTTCTTTGACATCGTAGCGTTTTGGCGGCAAATATACGACTTAGCCCTAGGGTAGTACTATGAAATATTTATGTAATTTTGACCCATTGAAGCAGATTTTGATGATTTATGTGTGACTGCGACTGTTGTAACCCCTTCTTTTTGACAAGTGATAATCACTTCAAAACCAATACATTCTTTAATATCTTTTATTCCAATCGATGAAAATCATAATCGCTGGAGCGGGTGAGGTAGGCTTTCATTTGGCAAAGCTGTTATCCTATGAGGCTCAAGAAATTACCTTGATAGATTCCGATAAGGAAAGTTTGGCCTATGCCGATAGTCATTTGGACATAAAAGTGCTGCGTGGCGATGCCACCTCCATAGAGGCCCTTAAAGAAGCTAAGGTAGACTCAGCCGACTTGGTTATCGGGGTTACTTCCTCAGAAACCACCAACCTTACGTTGTGTATGTTGGCCAAGCAGTTAGGATGCAGAAGAACCATTGCTCGGATATCCAATACCGAGTTTCTTGATAACCGTGAGCTGATTAAGTTTGATGAGTTGGGTATTGACGAATTGATTTCTCCGGAAGAATTAGCGGCCAATGAGATTCAGCTCTTATTGAACCAATCGGCTTTCAACGATACCTATGAGTTCGAGGATGGTTTATTGACGATGATAGGCGTGTTCTTGCCCAAATCAGCTCCTTTCGTGGGCAAGATGGTCAAGGAAGCCGCGAAGATTTTCCCTGAATTACATTTCATGCCCATTGCCCTACAACGGATGGGAACCCAGTTTACGGTAATTCCAAGGGGAGATACGGTTTTTAAGGAAGGTGATCAGGTTTATTTCATCACCGCAGATGAGGGCGTGGATGAGTTGTACAAGCTTACGGGTATGCAGAAGCGCGAAATCAAGAATGTGATGATTCTTGGAGGTAGCAAAGTCGGTTTTAAAACCGCCCGTGACCTTTGCACCAAAAAGTTCAACGTGAAATTGGTGGAAAAGAACAAGGAAAAAGCTTTTGATATCGCTGATGAGCTACCCCATGCTTTGGTCATTAATGGTGACGGACGTAATGTAGAGTTGTTGGATGAAGAAAGTCTGGAATCCATGGATGCTTTTATCGCAGTGACAGGAAACTCCGAAACCAACATCATGTCTTGTTTGGTGGCCAAATCCAAAAGCATCAAAAAGACCATTGCCTTGGTCGAAAACATGGATTACTTCCAATTGTCGCACTCCATTGGCGTAGATACCTTAATCAATAAAAAACTATTGGCTGCAAACAATATTTTCCGCTACATCCGCAGGGGAGAAGTTTTGGCCGTAACGCGTTTGAACAATTTAAACGCCGAGATTTTGGAATTTGAGGTAAAAGCGACTTCTTTGGTGAATGGCGAAATCATACGAGAATTGGATTTTCCAAGAGAAGCCAGTATTGGTGGAGTCATTCGAGATGGCAAAGGCATTATTGCGCTTGGGGATTTTAAAATTTTGGAAGGGGATAGAGTAGTGGTCTGCTGTTTACCTAAAGCCATTCCAAGAATAGAAAAGCTCTTCCTGTAATGGGATTGAATTCGAGAATAATTATTCACATTATGGGACTATTGCTATTGTGCAATGGTTCCTTTATGCTTTTAGCGGCTTTAGCCAGTGGCATTTATCAGGATGGCGCCACCTTGGATATTACGTTGGCAGCCATTGTAACCATGCTTTTCGGAGTGATGGCCATGTTTTATACACGTGGGCATAAGAAGGAAGTCAAACGAAAGGAGGGGTATATCGTGGTGGCCTTTGGTTGGATTGTCATGTCCATTTCAGGTGCATTACCCTATCTGTTTTCGGGTGCAATCCCAACCGTAACCAACGCTTTTTTCGAAACGATTTCGGGATACACCACAACCGGAGCATCAATTCTGGATGATATTGAGGCTTTACCTAAAGGTATTTTACTGTGGCGCAGCTTGACCCATTGGATTGGTGGAATGGGAATTATCGTATTGGCTATTGCCATCTTACCGCTGTTGGGTATTGGGGGGATGCAATTGTTTGCGGCGGAGGCACCTGGTCCGGGCGGGGATAAGCTCCATCCCAGAATTACAGATACCGCTAAGCGTTTGTGGTTGATTTATGTAGGATACACCCTTGCCGAAACCTTGTTGCTCAGCGTCGCAGGCATGTCCTTTTTTGATGCTTTGAACCATAGTTTGGCAACGCTTTCCACTGGAGGTTTTTCCACTAAAAATCTCAGTTTGGCGTATTGGAACCATGAACCTATCATTCAATACATCGTGATAGTTTTCATGTTTTTGGCAGGGTCGAATTTCGTTTTGAGCTATTTCGCCTTTACAGGGAAAGTACAACGCATTTTAAGGGATGAAGAATTCCGATATTATGTGGGATTTATTTTTGGGTTTACACTAATTGCTGCCCTGGTCATTTACTTGAAGGCTGAGGTATCTGTTTCAACCTATCATCCTATGGTTTGGGGAGCAGGGGAAAGTGCATTTCGCCATGCGCTGTTTCAAGTGATTGCGGTAGTCACAACAACTGGTTTTGTCACAGCTGATTTTACGGCTTGGACCCCTTTTCTCACCGTTTTCTTTTTTGGTTTGATGTTCTTGGGAGGGTCAGCTGGTTCAACCGCTGGTGGTATCAAAGTGATGCGGCATTTGTTGATTATCAAAAACGGATTATTGGAGTTTAAGCGAACGCTTCACGCCAGTGCCATTATTCCTGTTCGTTACAATGAAAAGACCGTTTCCGAGCACATTGTTTACAACATCATTGGCTTTTTTGTGCTATACATGTTGCTCTTTATTATTGGGTCGTTGGTACTAGGTTTCTTGGGAATGGATTTTGTTTCTGCTATTGGAGGGGCTGCTTCTTCCTTAGGGAATGTAGGACCTGCGCTCGGCAGCCTTAATCCGGTAAGCAACTACAATAGCCTTCCCAATGCGGGTAAATGGTGGTGTGCCTTTTTGATGTTATTGGGTCGATTGGAATTGTTTACCGTACTCATTATCCTTACCCCATACTTCTGGAGGAAGCGATAAAAAAAATCCCCTATCAACGGATAGAGGATTGAATACTTTTTTTAGTAAAGTTCTTTTAGGAAAGCGCAGCTGAAATTCTTGAAATCGCCTCTCGCAAGGATGCCTCAGAAGCGGCATACGAAATACGAATACAATCTGGATTCCCGAAGGCTTCTCCGGTTACGGTAGCTACATTGGCATGCTCCAAAAGATAGAGCGCAAAGTCCGAAGCGTTGTTGATGGCCAAGCCGCGAAGCGTTTTTCCAAAAAACGCAGAAATGTCTGGGAAAACGTAGAATGCGCCTTCCGGCACATTCAACTTGAACCCTTCAATTTCGCCCAAAAGCTGCAAAACCAATTCCCTGCGCTGCTGGAACTCATCAATCATATATTGGATTTTGCTCTTCGGTGCCTCCAAGGCGGCGATTACAGCGCGTTGCGCAATGGCATTAGCACCACTGGTTACTTGACCCTGTAGTTTGGTGCAACCTTTCGCAATCCATTCCGGGGCACCAATGTATCCGATTCGCCAGCCCGTCATAGCAAAGGCTTTGGAAACTCCATTTACGGTAACAGTTCGGTCGTACATACCCTCAATGTTGGCAATACTTACATGACCACCAGCAAAGTTGATATGTTCGTAGATTTCATCAGAGACCACAATGATTTCCGGATGCTTTCTCAACACGCCCGCAAGCGATTCCAGCTCTTCAGCACTATATACTGAACCACTCGGGTTGCATGGCGAACTAAACCAAAGCATTTTGGTTTTGGGTGTAATGGCGGCTTCCAATTGCTCTGCCGTCATTTTGAAATCCGTTTCAATAGAGGTAGATACTTCAACCGGCACACCTTCTGCCAATTTTACGATATCGCTATAACTTACCCAGTACGGTGCGGGCAGAATCACTTCATCTCCTGGATTCAAGGCTACCATAGCCACATTGAAAAGAGATTGCTTGGCACCTGTGGAAACCACAATTTGGTTCGGTCCGTACGTTAGACCGTTATCGCGTTCAAACTTTAAGCTGATGGCTTTCTTTAAATCGGCATACCCGTCTACGGGGGTATAACTTCGGTAGTTCTGGTCAATCGCCTCTTTGGCTGCTTCTTTGATAAAATCAGGGATGTTGAAATCGGGTTCTCCCAAACTCAATCCGATGATATCCTTTCCTTCGTTTCGTAATTCTCTCGCTTTTGCGGCCATAGCCAATGTGGCCGAAGTGGACATATTGGTAATCCTATCGGACAAGTGAACGCTCATGAAATAGTGGTCTTTTATTGATACTGGAGCGCCGGATTTTTACCGAGCTCCTTCAAATGTTTGAAGTGCGAAATTATAGCTTTTCTGGTAGTTTTATATTCGTTGTAAGGCAAATTGAACTCCTTGGCCGTCTGTTTCACAATTTTCGAAATTTTTGTGTAGTGCACGTGGCTAATATTCGGGAAAATATGATGCTCTACTTGGTGGTTTAATCCACCGGTGAACCAGTTCATGATTTTGTTTTTGGTGCCAAAATTCACCGTAGTAAACAGTTGGTGAATGGCCCAGGTATTTTTCATGGTTCCTGTATCATCAGGAAGCGGCGTCTCTGCATCTTCAACGATATGCGCCAATTGGAAAATAACGCTTAGAATGACGCCTGCTACGTAGTGCATAATGAAAAACCCTAGTAATATCTGCCACCAAGGAATATTTACGAAAATCAACGGAAGCACAATCCAAACGGTGAGATATATGAGTTTAGTGACCACCAAAGTGCTCCAATTGATAACCGGATTAGGAAGTTTTCCATAAGCGAGCTTTCGCTTCATGTACCGATACATTTGTTGGAAATCTGTGGTGATTGCCCAATTAAAAGTCAAAAGACCGTACAAGAAAATGGAGTAAAAATGTTGAAAACGATGGTGCTTTTGCCACTCTGCATGTTTGGAAAAACGAAGGACTCTTCCCGCTTCCATATCTTCATCATGCTCATGAATATTGGTGTACGTATGGTGCAGTACATTGTGTTGCACCTGCCAATTGTATACATTTCCTGCAAGGATGTAGATGGAACTCCCCATCAATTTATTCACCCATTTTTTATTGGAGTAGGAACCGTGATTCCCATCGTGCATCACATTCATGCCGACCCCGGCCATACCCACGCCCATGGTGATGGATAACAATAAATATCCCCAAAAAGGAAGATTCAAAGTAAGCATCAAAAAGTAGGGGGTTAGAAAAACCGCGAACATTACCACCGTTTTGAGGTGTAGTTTCCAGTTTCCGGTTTTTTTAATGTTGTTTTCGGCGAAGTATTGGTTGACTCTTTTGTTAAGGGTGCGAAAAAAGTTCGCAGAATCTTTTCGGGAGAATCGTACAATTTCCTTTTCCATGTACTGTTTTTTACAAAGGTAAGTAAATAAGTTCCGGTATAATAAAAACGAACTTGCCTTTCCAAAAGTATTATTTTAGCCCACATTAACACTGTATTTATGATGGGTCCGGAGCAGGTTTTTGCTCACTTTACTTCGCTTACTGATACGCAGAGAAGTCAATTTGAAGCGTTGGGGTTTCTATATCGGGACTGGAACCAAAAAATCAATGTGGTCTCGCGCAAGGACATCGACGAGCTGTATCAAAGACATGTGCTACATTCTTTGGGTATTGCCAAAATACAATCGTTTTTACCGGACACTTCAGTTTTGGACGTGGGTACTGGTGGAGGCTTTCCAGGGATTCCGTTGGCCATTCTATTTCCAGAAACGGAATTTACTTTAGTAGATGCCATCGGAAAAAAAATAAAGGTGGTCAATGAAGTGGTTGAGGGATTGGGTTTAACCAATGTCAAAGCCTTTCATTCTCGGGTAGAGGATTTAGATGGCGAGTTTGATTTTATTGTAAGTCGCGCGGTGGCAGCGATGCCCACCTTTGTGAGATGGACCAAAGGGAAAATCAAAAAGAAATCCCTGCACGAACGTAGAAACGGAATTCTGTATTTAAAAGGAGGGGATTTAACTGAAGAATTGGTATCTTTTCAAACAGCTGAGATTTTTCCCCTGGAAGATTATTTCAGTGAACCTTTCTTTGAAACGAAAAAGGTGGTGTATTTGCCACAAAAAAAATAAGGGGCGCTTTAAACACCCCTTCTCTTTTCTATTGCTGTTGGCTCCAGGGCGGAACCACTCCGTTCGAACGTGCATAGGCTATTAATTGCCCTTTGTGCTCTCCGTTGTGTTCCATTATGACCAAAAGACCCGCAAGTCTGCTCATTTTGGCGAAACCAAAATCCACTTCTTCTCCCAGCTTGGAAGAATCCACCATTTCAATCTTTCCCAAAACGAACTCGTTGGACTTCTTAAGTGCAGCAATCACGTTTTCTTTTCCAGTGATTTTTCCGAGGTTCATCATGTCAACGTCTTCCGGTGGTGCAAATCCCATTTTGGAAGCGATAAAATAATTTCCCCCAGCAACATGCAAAAGGGCTTCACCTACGGAATTGACTCCTTCCATGGGACGCCAATCGTATTGTTCTTCGGAAAAGGCTTCAGCCAATTGCATGACCTGTCCTTGGTTTTGACTTAGGATACCTTTTATGGTTTGTTGAACCATAGTGTCTTCTTGCGCGAAGGCAAGAAAGCATGGCAAAATGAATGCCAGCGTTAAAAGTTTTTTCATTGCGATACAGTGCTTAGGTTGTACTCGCCCGACTTTCGGGCATGACCTAAAGATAGCAAATAATAGAATCCTGTTGTGCTTTTGTGTAAGGGATATTGGCTTTACAATTTTTTGAAAAGCTTGCCATTCGGGCTTTTGGAGTATCCCACAATGCTTCCATTGTCATCCTTTTTGAAATATACGGGACTATTGGATTCATCAGAGAAAACATCTCCGTTCTCATGATAGAGCGGGTGGGCTAACTCTTCAAAAGTGGCGTAGAGGGTTTTCTCTTTGGCGTCCACCGTCACTTCAATTTGCGCATCCTCACCGAATTCATATCGCCCCACATAGACTTCCAATTCCTGAGCGGATTTTTGATTATTATACGGGTTGTCATCAGAAAGTACTAGTCCGTCACCAATGTTCCAGTTGTCGTATTCCATATAGTATGCAGTTCGTTTTGCCGCATTCAAACCCTGTAGTTTTGCAACTAAATGTAGGGCGCCGTCAATACCAGCTGAAATTCCTGCAGTAGTGATGACCTTGCCATTGTCAACAAATCTTACATTCTTGCGAACATCTATTTCTGGATAGGAACTTTCCAAGTTGTCCAACGCGTTGTGGAAGGTGGTCGCGGTTTTTCCATTTAGGATGTCTGCCTCAGCTAGTATAAAGGCTCCAGTACATACCGAAAAGTGATACTGGATATCCTCTTGGCTTTTTACCCATTCGATGACCTTTGGATTGTTGGTGGCTTGATTGGAATTTCCGCCAAAAAAAGCCAAAATGTCTGCCTTAGGCGCGTCTTCAATACTATAGTCTGGTGTTACTTTAAGAATACCCTGCGATGTGATAGGTGTCTTGGTCGCCGAAACCGTGAAAACCTTGTAACCTGCATATGAAAAGACCTCCATGGGGCCGGCGAAATCAAGTACCTCTACACCGTCTTGCAGATAGAATGCAATGGTTTTGGAGTCGCTTTTTTTGACCAATACCATATTGCAATGCTCGCAAACACCAGGTTGGTCATGTTCTATTTCATCACAGGAATTGTTGCAAGGCGGGCAGATGTATTTGGTAGCCACGGGAATACTGCTCGTTTGTCCAATACTGGAGTTAACTAGAAAAAAGCTTAACGTAATTAGAATGATTCTGTTCATTTTTTGATGGTTTTAGAAGTACAAACATACCATCACATTTCCGGTGAATGAAGGACAATACACCGCAGAATCAGGACAAGCTAAACGGAAAGTTCGGAGGGCAGGGCAGAAGTATATTTTCTGAGAAGGGTACGGAGTTGGTTGCTACTTTTTAGGCCGCAAGCCTGGGAAACGGCATTTACCTTTTCTCCTTTGGATAGCAATTGAACTGCCTTTTCCACCCTTAGTTTTTCGAGGTAATGACCAATTGTAGTTCCTGTGGTTTTTTTGAAGAGTCGTGTCAAGTTTCTCGGACTCATGAACACCTTTTCCGCTAGGTCTTCGATGACGATTTTAGTTTCCAAGTTTTGCGCCAATAGGTCTTGGACTTGATGAATACGGGTTTCAATATGGTTGCGGTATTGCAAAAATACACTAAGCTGCGGGTCTTTTGGAGAGCGTCTCAAATAAATGACCACCTCTTTGGCCACTTTGGCGGCAAAAACAGACCCAAACAATTCTTCCAGAATATAAAGGGACAAATCAATACCTGAGGCTACGCCAGCACTGGAGTAAATATTTCCATCCTTAATCAAAAGGCGGTCTTGAAGTAGTTCAGCTTTTGGGAAACGTTTTTGAAAATCATCGAAATACTTCCAATGGGTCGTACACTCTTTTCCATCTAACAATCCGGCAAAACCTAACAGGTAGGCTCCGGTGCAAATAGAACAAAGCTTTGCCCCCTGTTCATATTGTTGCTTTAGCCATTGGAAGAAAGCCTCATACTTTTTGACATAATCGGCTTCGTAAAATAAATACGATTCTTGACCGGGTATAAACAGGAAATCGTCCAGGCCCAACGAAAAATCAGCAAAATTCTTCAGTTGGGCCAGGGCCAATCCTGCACTGGACATGTGTTGGGTGTTCCTATCCATGGCCAGATAAAACGTTTCGATGTCTGCACCGTATTCCCTTGCCTCATAAAACAAATGGGCCGGTCCCGTAATATCCAATAACTGGACTTCATCGGGTATGAGGAAAAAGGCGCGCATCGTTGATTATCCTAAAAAGGGATAGCGGTAGTCTTCAGGACCAACAAATGTTTCCTTAATAAGGCGAGGGGATACCCATCGCAGAAGGTTTTGTGCTGAACCTGCTTTGTCATTGGTTCCTGAAGCGCGAGCACCACCAAAAGGTTGTTGGCCTACAACAGCCCCGGTAGGTTTGTCATTGATGTAGAAATTCCCGGCGGCATTGCGCAACGCTGTGGTAGCTTCCTCAATGGCATAACGGTCTTGACTGATTACTGCACCGGTTAGGGCATATTCAGAAGTGGAATCCACCAACTGCAAAGTTGCTTTCCAATCTGCATCTTCGTACACATAAACGGTAACGACAGGACCAAATAGCTCGGTTTCCATCGTAGTATATTTTGGGTCGGTGGTTAAGATGACCGTAGGCTCAATGAAATATCCAACCGATTTATCATAATTCCCTCCGGCTATGATTTCAGATTTGGTATCTGCTTTGGCTTGGTCAATGTACTTTGCAAGCTTATCGAAAGAACCTTCGTGAATTACTGCGGTAATGAAGTTGGACATATCCTCAGGCGAACCGGGTTTGTTCATGGAGTCCAGGTCTTTTTTCACAAGGTCAAGTACTTCATCCGCAATGGACTTTGGCAAGTACACTCTTGATGCTGCACTACACTTCTGCCCTTGGAATTCAAAAGCACCTCTAGTGATAGCAGTTGCTACAACTTGAGGTTTTGCTGTTGGGTGCGCTAAGATGAAATCTTTTCCACCCGTTTCCCCTACAATACGAGGATAGGTTTTATAGGTGTGGATGTTTGTTCCAATTTGCTTCCATAATTCCTTGAAAACATAGGTAGAACCCGTAAAGTGCAAACCAGAAAAATCTGGATGGGATAGAACAGTTTCGGTAACCATTACAGGGTCTCCCATAACCATATTGATGACTCCATCTGGTAGTCCAGCTTCTTTAAAAACGTCCATAACGACCTTTGCTGAAAACACTTGGCTATCACTTGGTTTCCAAAGGACCACATTACCCATCATCGCGGCACTAGCTGGAAGATTCCCGGCAATAGCAGTGAAATTGAAAGGGGTAATGGCGTATACAAAACCTTCTAACGGACGATATTCCACGCGGTTCCAAATGCCTTCAGAGGATTCTGGCTGTTCCGCGTAAATCTGAGCCATATATTCCACATTGAAACGCAAGAAATCAATCCATTCGCAAGCAGCATCAATTTCAGCTTGGTGAATGGTTTTGGATTGTGCCATCATCGTGGCCGCATTAATCTTAGCTCGGTACGGTCCTGCCACTAAATCAGCCGCCTTCAAAAAGATGGCTGCTCTTTGTTCCCAGTTAAGGGCCTCCCACTGACGCTTCGCTTCTAGTCCTGCGGCTATGGCTTGTTCAACATGTTTTTTCTCAGCCAAATGGTAATGCCCCACAACGTGTTGATGTTCATGTGGCGGGGACATATCACGGGTATTTTCCGTATGAATTTCTTCACTCCCTATATAAAGGGGTACCGTAACTTTTCCGTTGTAATATGATTGGTATTGTTGTAGTACCGTTTCGCGTTCCGGAGACCCTGGAGCATAGCTTTTTACTGGCTCGTTGATAGCGGTTGGAACTTGAAAGAAACCTTTTCCCATTTTAGCGATTTTAGTTGTTTAGATTATCGCCAAAAGTAGTAAAAGGAGTGCGGTCTTTAAAATGTATAGCGCTTAGTTTATCGCAAAAGGTGCAGCAAACTTGAAGGTTGGAATTTCCACTTCAAAATCTTCGGCATTCGCCAAATTGACCATCTGGTAATAGCCCTTCATGGCTCCCATAGGCGAGGCCAGCAAACAGCCGGAGCTATAGGTGTGGGATTTACCCGGTTTGAGTACCGGTTTTTGCCCGATGACGCCTTCACCGTCCACCATTTCCATCTCTTTTAAAGCATCGTAAATATCCCAATGACGTGCCGTGAGTTGTACGGTATTCTTACTTTGGTTTTCAATAGTAACCGTGTAACCAAAGGCGTAATGTACCTTGTAATTTTTGAAGAAGGTTCCTTCAAAAGTGGTTTGTACCGAAACTTTGATTCCTTTGGTAATTTGAGTGAACATACGGCTAGTAGGTAAAAGCACTTCCCGCAAACAACAATAACACCGTGAAAAAAGCCAAAAAGGCGAATATCGTGTTGAGAAAAATGTATTTCAAAATGGTTTTAAATCTTCCTTGCCCGTAAAATTTTCGCATTGCCTTGTACAGGTAAATTCCGAAAATCAATAAAAACCAAAAGGAACTTTGTGTTCCAATCAACGTGTCTATCAACAGGCTAAGAAGCAGCAAGATAAACAATAAGGATTGGTTGTGGAAGCTAAAGATGAGATGATCGGTGTAGGTATAATTTTTTCTGATATACACCAACCAAATGAACGCTGTGAAGACAGGAAGAAAGAAGAAAATCACAAAAGGGACTTTCGCAATAGTGGTATTCAAATAACTCCCAGGCCTTGACAGGGCGCGCAAAACACTATCAGCTATGTTGAAGGTCGCACGGTTACTTGTAGTAGATGGCAGTTGGTGCCTATTGACCGCATCTTCATAAGCGGCAATGGAATCTTTTCGAATGAGGACAATGAAGAAGTCCACTTTTTTAATGATTTTGGAAAGGCCAGATGAACTACTTTCAATGGTATCCAAAAAGCTTGTTGGATTGCTGAGGATTAATGAGTCCCTTGAGGCTTTTAAACTTCCAAGGCTATTGGTTTTTAAGGTATCTGGGATTTTGATGCCTTCCAAGAATTTAGGGTTGACATTTCGTAAGGAATCCAAGCCTTCCAAAGGGATGGCTGTTTGGCCACCTAAATCGAGCGTGTCCGAATCCTCTAAATTCAAATCAAAATCAAATACTTGGGAATTGTCTATTTTTTTATCCAAATCCGCATACTTCCTGTCGAGTTTCAGAAAAGAGCTGTTGTAGCTGAACAGTAAGAAATACAGGAAAGCCAAACTCAACAAAAACCGAAATGGATTAGTGTAAGACATGCGTTTGCCTGCAATGTAGTCTTTGGTAATGGTGCCCGGTTTGATAAGTAGGGCATAAAGGGTTTTAAGCAGCTTGGAGTCGTAATTGATGAGGTTGTGAAAGAACTCATCAAAGAAATCCTTCAAAACCAGCCTTTTGGTACTGTTGGCTTGGCCACAATTGGGGCAGTACTTGTCGCTCATGTCAAGCGGGTGCCCACAATTGAGACATTCGGTCCCCCGATATTTTAAGGCATACCTGCCCTTTGAAAATAAGGTTGGTTTGTTGGCCATCTCCAGTCAGTTGGTCGCCTAAAGATAAATCAATTGGTGATATTCCTGGAATTGACCGAGCCTATTCCGATAATATCATCGAAGAGCTGTCCGAAGTCTCGGTAATAGACCAAAATGAGATAATTGTTTTCGGTAAAGTGAAAGTTACCACTAATAGTATTCAATTCAATGGCTCCGCTTTCGCGTTCAATCACATATTTGTAGTTATGGAAACCTTGCTTCATTAAAAAAGAAACTTCCATTCGGGCCTCTTCTTCATTGAATTCCATACGATTTTCCTCTTCCAAAGCGTAATTATTGAATTTGCCGATGACATATACATTATCCAAACCAATATCACTGGAATAGGGTAAGCTGAAATGAACTCGTGTATATTCCGCCTCACGTGAAACTTCCTCGCCCTGAAGCGTTCGAATCACAAAATCTCCATTAATGTCCGGAAAATAGGTGTAGGGTTGGTCATACCTAAAATCATTCATGAAAAGGTAATGGTTGTAGATATCGGTAAGGTCGACCTTGGAAATCGCAAAAGAAGTAGTACGAAGGTCTTTGGTATCAAAATTCAGAAATTCATTCCCGCCAAAAAAACTGGTTTCTTGGTCATATTTATATACCAATTCATTTCCAATAGTGAATTGGGGTTTGATATTATATAGTGCTGTGGGCCAAAAATGATTTTGGACGATGGCGACCTTAATTTCTTTCTTCGGATTCACCACGGGGAACCCTGCGGTGTTTATGGAAAACTGCACTACCTGCTTTTCATTCAGGAAGTCGAAATCCCTAGACCGTTTTACCGTTCCGCCTACTTGAACGGCATCTTTGTAGACAATAAACCTTCTTGAAAATTGAAGGTCTCCTGCGCTGTTTCGTATTTCAATCACGTAATTTCCCGTAACCTTTAAACCAACATTTTCGTTTGGAATCAGCAACTGGTAATTGGAATACGGTTGTAAGGTCGTATAGCTGTTTTCGTAATTAATGATGCGCTGGTTGTCCATCCCATTTAGGTACTGTGACTTCAAAAGTTGGGAAGGGGTCCAGTCGTAATCACAATGTAGAATTTCGTAATAGTAATCCTGTTCGTTGGCGGATAAATCATCAAACTCCAAGCGGATTTGTTCCCCCAATTTTACCACCGGAAATTGGTCTTCCGTAGGTCCTTTAAAGATGATGGTTTTGATGTTTGGGGGTGGATTAACTTCCTCTTGTACCTGGGCTACGCCGTAAAACGAGCATAACACCAGTATAATCTGTTTAATCCTTAAGCGCATTTTAATGGGTAAATTTGGGTAAAGGTAAACAAAAACCGTACCCTCGGAATTAACCTCGATGTAATCCCATTTTTCTGGACAATAATTATGAAAAATTTGCTTTTAGTAGTAAATTTGCGAGCAATTTGCATAAACCAAAGGTCACGTAAATATGTCCAAAACTATAAGGATTAAGAAGGGATTGAACATCAATCTCGTTGGTGAGGCCGAAAAGACAACTTCCAAAGCAGTTTCAAGTAATGTTTACGCCATCAATCTAGATGACTTTCATGGAGTAACTCCAAAAATGTTGGTCAAACAAGGTGGTGAAGTAAAAGCAGGTGAACCTTTGTTCTTTAATAAGGAGCAAGAAAACATGCTTTTTGTTTCGCCAGTGAGCGGTGAATTAGTTGAAATTGTGAGAGGGGCACGAAGAAGAATTCTGACCCTTAAGATTCTAGCCGATAAAACCCAAGAATACGTTCAACACAAAGTGTTTGATGTTAAAGAAGCCAATGCTGAAACAGTGCGCGCGTTTCTTTTGAAGTCAGGACTTTGGGCATTCATTAAGCAACGCCCGTATGATATTATTGCCAATCCGGATGCTACTCCAAAAGCGATTTTTGTTTCAGGATTAGCTACGGCACCCTTGGCTGCAGACAGCGATTATGTTTTGCAAGGAAAAGAAGCGGAGTTGCAAGCTGCTGTTGATGCACTTTCTGCATTAACTCCAGGTAAAATTCATATTTCTGTAGGCGGAAACAGTTCTCCACTAGCACAGCTGAGCAACGTAACCGTACATAATGTTTCTGGACCACACCCAGCCGGTTTGGTGGGAACGCAAATCAATAAAATTGACCCTATCAACAAAGGTGAAGTGGTTTGGACCATTAATCCTCAAGATTTGGTCATCATTGGTGAAACCTTGTTGACCGGAAAGTTTAATGCCGAAAGAGTGATTGCACTCGGAGGGTCAGTTGTGAAATCCCCGAAGTATTACACTACTAAAATTGGCGCTGAGATTTCTACTTTTCTGTACGCAGCAGGTGTGAATCAGGAGAAATTCAGACTTATCAATGGGGATGTGCTAACCGGAAGCAAAACGCATCCCGAAGGGCACTTGGGCTATTTCAATAATGCAGTAGCAGCCATCCCAGAAGGAGATGATTACGAATTCTTCGGTTGGAACAAGCCTGTTTTTAATAAAATTTCTTCTACACGGGCCTTGACCTTTTCATGGTTAAACCCCAAGAAAAAATACGATTTGGATACCAACACCAACGGCGAGCATAGAGCCTTTGTGGTAACGGGTAAATACGAAACGGTATTTCCGTTGGATATTTATCCGCTACAATTGCTTAAAGCCTGTATGGTAAAAGATTTGGACGAAATGGAACAGCTGGGTCTCTATGAAGTGGCTCCAGAAGATTTCGCTTTGACCGAATTCATTTGTATCTCGAAACAACCTCACCAACAGATTATCCGCGAAGGATTGGATTTATTACATCAAGAAATAGGATAAAATGGGATTAAAAGAAAATTTACATCAGACCAAGCTAAAGTTTCAGGGCAAGAAAATGGCCCCTGCTTTTAATGCTATCCACACTTTTTTGTATTCGCCGAACGAAACCACACACTCAGGTGGGCATGTTCGTGCCGTTGACGATTTGAAAAGAACCATGAATACAGTAATCTTGGCATTGGTGCCTTGTTTGCTGTTTGGGATTTTCAACGCCGGCTACCAACATTATTCTGCCGTAAATGGTTTTCCAGCGGATTTCTCCATAATGGAGCACTTCATTACTTGGGAAAACTTTTGGTTGGGCGCTATTACCGTCTTGCCATTGGTTATTGTTTCCTATGGTGTTGGTTTGGCTATAGAATTTGTTTTTGCCGTCATTAAAGGCCATGAAGTAGAAGAAGGGTATTTGGTTACCGGAATGTTGGTGCCACTTATCGTTCCTGTAGATACACCACTTTGGATGTTGGCTATCGCTGTTGCTTTCGGTGTGGTCATTGGTAAAGAAGTTTTTGGTGGAACTGGGATGAATATCCTGAATCCTGCCCTGACAATTCGTGCCTTTTTGTTCTTTGCCTATCCAACTTGGATGAGTGGTGACAAGGTATGGGTGCACGAAGGTGTTGAAAGAGCGGGTACTGCTGATGCAATTTCAGGTGAAACTATCTTAGGCTATTTGGCACAAAATAAAGGAGCGGAATTCAGCTATTCCCTTTCGGATATGTTCTTTGGATTTATTCCAGGTTCTGTAGGTGAAACTTCTGCGTTCTTGATATTGTTAGGTGGATTATTCTTGATTTTCACCAAAATCGCCAGCTGGAGAATCATGGTGAGTGCTGTTGCTGGTGCTTTGGCCATGGGATTGATATTCAATGGGGTTGTTGAGGCAGGATGGATTCCTGAATACAGTAAGTTCTACGGACTCATGCAATTTGAGTTCTGGAAGCATCTTATTGTGGGAGGTCTAGCCTTCGGTATCGTCTATATGGCAACCGACCCTGTAACAGGTTCCCAAACCAACAAAGGAAAATGGATTTACGGATTCCTAATTGGATTTATCTCCGTAATGATACGCGTATTCAATCCAGGATATCCAGAAGGAGTATTCTTGGCTATTCTTTTAATGAACGTTTTTGCACCAACGATTGACCATTACGTAGTGCGCGGTAACGTGAGAAAGAGAATGAAACGATTGAAGAACGCTACCATCTTACCAAAACCTTCTGAAGGTCAAGCGGAAGAACTAAAAGTAGAAACTGCATAAGCATGGCAATCAATACCGAAAAAAACAGCTACACGGTCATATTTGCGATAATCATGGTGATTGTCGTGGGTTCTGTTTTGGCCTTTTTGGCCTCCGGACTTAGTACCAAAATCAAAGAGAACGAACGTTTCGAAAAGCAACAGAATATTCTTTATGCCATGGGTGTTAATGAAAACACTCCAGATAGTGGTGTGAATTTTATTCCAACGACCGTTGTGGAAAAACAGTTCAAAGACCAGGTCAAAGAACAATATGTTTGGGTTAATGGTGAATTAAAGACTGACGACCAGGCCTACCTTATTGATTTGAAAAAGGAACTCAAAGTTCTCAAAGAAGGGGGTGAGGCGCGTCTACCCATTTTCATGGGAGAAAAGGACGGCGAAGAAGTTTATGTGCTACCCATGTATGGAAAAGGACTTTGGGATGCCATTTGGGGTTTCATGGCCGTAGATAAGGACATGGTAGTACAAGGCGTTTATTTCGACCACAAAGGGGAAACTGCAGGTCTTGGTGCAAACATCAAGTTGCGATTCTTCATGGATGATTTTACAGGAGAATCTTTGTTGGAAGGCGGAAGCTATAGCGGAATTGCAGTTTCCAAAACGAACAACGACCCTTTGAACAACGATAAAGAAGACAACGAAGTGGATGCTATAGCAGGCGCTACCATTACCGGTAATGGAGTTTCGGCTATGATTAAGGAGACCCTTAAGGCATATAGACCATTTTTGGAAACCATAAGAAACAACTAGGAAATGGCATTACTTTCAAAAAAAGACGCAAATCTGATATTAGACCCTCTAGCGGACAACAACCCTATTACCATTCAGGTATTGGGAATTTGTTCGGCGCTGGCAATTACTGCTGAATTGAAGGCATCTTTGGTGATGGCCGTTTCAGTAATTTTTGTAATGGGCGTGGGTAATGTGGTGATTTCTTTATTAAGAAACGTCATTCCGTCCAAAATTCGAATTATCGCCCAGCTTATCGTAGTGGCTACTTTGGTAATCGTAGTAGACCAAGTACTGAAAGCCTTCGCTTATGAATTGAGTAAAACGCTTTCGGTTTTTGTGGGATTGATTATTACGAACTGTATCATTATGGGACGTTTTGAAGCTTTTGCCTTAGGAAATGGGGTATGGCGCTCGTTCTTGGATGGTATCGGAAACGCTTTAGGGTACGGAGTGATTCTTATTATAATAGGATTCTTTAGAGAATTACTAGGTTCCGGAACGCTTTTCGGAATTCCAGTATTAGGAGACCCTATCGCTAAGACAGGTTTGTATTCCATTGGATACGAAAACAATGGTTTCATGATTATTCCACCGGCAGCACTTATTGTAGTTGGCATCATCATTTGGGTACAGCGTTCTAGAAATAGAGCCTTAATTGAAGAAGCATAAATAGAGAGATTATGTTAGAGCATTTAGAATTATTTTTCAAGTCCATCTTTATCGATAACATGGTATTTGCCGTGTTCTTGGGCATGTGTTCCTATTTGGCAGTATCCAAAAAAGTATCTACGGCAGTAGGTTTGGGTGCAGCGGTAATCTTCGTATTGGCCGTTACAGTTCCTTTGAACTGGTTATTGGACCAATACCTACTTAAAGAAGGCGCTTTGGTATGGTTAGGTCCAGAATATGCGGACTACAATTTGAGCTTCCTATCGTTTATCATGTTCATCGCTACCATTGCGACCATGGTACAGCTCGTTGAAATAGTTGTAGAAAAGTTCTCACCATCACTATATAACTCTTTGGGTATCTTTTTGCCACTTATCGCGGTAAACTGTGCTATTTTGGGAGGTTCACTGTTCATGCAAGCGCGTGAGATTCCAACTTTGGGGCTTGCATTGAATTATGGTATCAGCTCGGGTATTGGATGGTTCTTGGCGATTTTGGCCATAGCCGCCATTCGCGAAAAGATTCGTTATTCCAATGTACCTGCACCGCTACGAGGTTTGGGAATCACATTCATCATAACAGGTCTTATGGGTATCGGTTTCCAAAGTTTTGGAGGTATGCTTACTGGTGACAATGAGCCGCCTGAAGGAGAACAACCTACAACCGCGGAACAAACCAAAGAAAAAGAATTGATTAAAAAGGAGATTGAAGAGGATGACAAAGCAGTCTCTTATAACGAAGTTGTAAAAGAATAAAGATGATATTAGCTACAAGTACTGGTGGTACCATTCTAATAACCGTCGTTGCATTTTTGGTCTTATTGCTATTGTTGGTGGCCCTATTGCTGTTCACCAAAGAAAAGCTTTCCCCTTCAGGTCCGGTTACCTTGACCATTAATGGAGAAAAGAAGATTGAAGTAGCCTCGGGAGGTACCTTGTTATCGACTTTAGGAAATCAAAAAGTGTTTTTGCCTTCTGCATGTGGGGGTGGTGGAACTTGCATCCAGTGTGAATGCCACGTGCTTTCTGGTGGTGGTGAAGCCTTGCCAACTGAAACACCGCACTTCTCTAGAAAAGAGTTGCAGCATGGTGCGCGTTTGGCGTGTCAGGTGAAGGTAAAGCAGGATATGGAAATTGAGATTCCGGAAGAAGTATTTGGAATCAAAAAGTGGGCTGCAAAAGTGGTTCGTAATTATAATGTGGCCTCGTTTATCAAGGAGTTCGTAGTTGAGATTCCTGAGGAGATGAACTACAAAGCTGGAGGATATATCCAGATTGAAATTCCACCTTGTGAGGTGAAATACGCTGATATGGACATTACGGCGCACCCTGAGGAGCACGAAACACCCGATAAGTTCAAAACTGAGTGGGATAAGTTCGGTCTTTGGCCATTGGTGATGAAAAACCCTGAAACGGTTGAGCGTGCGTATTCCATGGCTTCTTATCCTGCAGAAGGAAGGGAAATCATGTTGAATGTGCGTATTGCTACCCCACCATGGGATAGATCGAAAAATGGATGGATGGATGTGAATCCAGGTGTTGCTTCTTCCTATATATTCGGATTGAAAGAAGGTGACCCCGTAACCATCTCAGGACCTTTTGGTGAATTCTTCATTAACGAATCTGAATCTGAAATGCTTTATGTGGGCGGTGGTGCTGGAATGGCACCAATGCGTTCGCATTTATATCATCTGTTCAAAACTTTGAAGACCAATAGAAAGGTGACGTATTGGTACGGTGGACGTTCCAAGCGTGAGTTGTTCTACATCGAGCACTTCAAGGATTTGGAACGCAACTTCCCGAATTTCAAGTTTTACATGGCCCTTTCAGAGCCTTTGGAAGAAGATAACTGGAAAGTGAAGAAAGATATCAATGATGAGGAAGGAGATGGTTTCGTTGGATTCATTCACAACTGTGTTATCGATAACTATCTAGACCATCATGAAGCACCAGAAGATATCGAATTGTACTTCTGTGGTCCTCCATTGATGAACAAAGCAGTTCAGAAAATGGGTGAGGACTTCGGGATTCCGGATGAGCACATCCGCTTCGATGACTTCGGAGGATAATCGTGTTACAAACACCTTTGCGGTGAAAAATCATACCAAACCGATACCTTACGTATCGGTTTTTTTATAGCTATGGGAAGAGAATTGACAGAGCAAGAGCTGCATAATTTAGCGATGAATATCGTTGGCCGACAGTTGGAGGCTGATGGCTATGAATTTATGGCCATCAATAGCAAGCCCAAGAAGAATCCACAATACGTGTGTTTAAAGGATAAAAACCTGCACTTCATTGTGGTTCGCAATATTGAGTTTCCCCATAATCCAAGGGAGTACGATGTTGAGTTGATGGAAAAAATGAGAGACCACGCGATAAAGTTTGAAGCGAGAACGTATTATGCGGGCGTTGGTATTTCAAATGCCGTAGACAGAACGTTACCCGTTTATCTAAATGAAGAGTACATCGTGGATTACGACGGCCTATTGGAAATCACCTAATTCAAGAGCATGAAAAACATTGTTATACTAAGCTTCGCCATTTTGCTATTTGGTTGCGATTCCAGGGAGCGTTGGGTTAAGAACCAAGCGGTGGGAGAGGCTTTAGGCACCACTTACGGCCTTACCTTCATAGCAAGGGAAAAAATTGATGCACAGCAGAAAATTGATTCGGTTTTTAGGGTTATCAATGCTTCGCTATCCACTTATATTCCGGATTCAGATATTTCAAAAATCAATAGAGGAGATAGTACTATAGTGGTTGACAAATCATTTCGAGATGTCTACCTCCAAAGCCAAAGGGTATATGTAGAAACCAAGGGCTATTTTGACCCCACTGTGGGAGTTTTGGTAAATGCTTGGGGGTTTGGTCCAGAAAAACCCATTAATCAGTTGGATAGCGTTCAGGTAGACAGTCTTATGCAGTATGTGGGCTGGTCCAAAGTACAGTTGAAATCAGATTTTACTATTTCAAAGGCTAACCCCAATATTCGATTTGATTTTAATGCCATTGCGAAAGGCTATGCCATTGACCGGTTGGCGCAAATGTTGGATGACTCCTTTGGAGTTGACCACTATTTGGTTGAAGTCGGGGGCGAAGTGGTAGCCAAAGGGATAAATGTTATCACCGGAAAACCTTGGACTATTGGTATTGACGATCCCACGAACCTTGATTCGCGAGGGAGTGCTGCTTTGATTCATTTGAAAGATGGTGCTTTGGCCTCATCAGGAAACTATAGAAAGTTTAGGGTGGACGAAGCGACAGGCGAAAAGTATGTACACACCATCAATGCGAAAACAGGGTTTACGAAAAATTCAAACATCTTGTCCGCTACCGTAGTAGCGAATAACTGTATGGAGGCCGATGCCTACGCGACCGCCTTTATGGCCATGGAGCTTGAGGATACCCAAAATTTGTTGAAACAAGTCAATGATTTGGAAACCTTCATCATTTATTTGGATGAGCAAGGAAATACACAGCGTTTCATGACACCAGGGTTCGAGAAACTCCTAGTTCAATAGCGGCTTTTTCACGAATGGAATCAGCTCGCCTTGGGCCAAACGATACTGATTGATTTCTTCCGGGGAAAGTTGCGCCGTATAATCTACTGCTTCAACAATGAACCCAATACTTCTTAATTTATCGAAGTAATCTAGACCGTAGATGCGAACATGGTCATATTGCCCAAAGATTCTGGCTCTTTCTTTTTTATCGGTGATGGTATCGTCTTCAAAGGTTTTTTCCCGCTTTACATCTTGTGGAATTTGAAAAACACCCCATCCGCCAGGGCGAAGCACACGAAACAATTCTTTCATGGCTTGAGTATCATCTGGAATATGTTCCAACACATGATTACAAAGGATTACGTCAAAGGCATCGTTCTCAAAGGGAAGCTTGCAGATATCGGCTTTTACATCTGCTAAGGGTGAATTTAAGTCTGTTGTGACATAATCTAAATTTGCTTGTTTGCGAAAGCGCTTGTAAAAGGCTTGTTCTGGTGCAAAATGAAGCAATTTTATGGACTCTGTAAAAAATTTGGTGTTATTCTGAAGAAACAACCACAGCAATCGATGTCTTTCCAAAGACAGGGTAGAGGGGGAAAGCACATTTTCTCTTGGGCTTTCATACCCATAAGGCAAGAACTTTCGAAAACCCTTTCCATCAATGGGGTCAATAAACGTATTGCCTTTAAGGAATAGGGCGATTAAGGGTCTCACCCAATAGCTTAAACTGATAAGCCAAGGACGGGGGATAAGGTTTAGAAAGTATTTAAATATTTTGGACACGAATTACACA
>JBCBPD010000021.1:0-43525 GCA_039820925.1 Bacteroidota bacterium
ATATCGAATATTTGCTCAATATCAAAAATGACATTGAAGTATTTGCCCAAAACACCCCTTTATAGCCGTATTCAAGAACGATAAGCAATAGCAATGGCAAAACGCTTGGTGGAAATCATGGATACCACCCTAAGGGATGGAGAACAAACTTCTGGAGTTTCCTTTTCCGCTTCGGAAAAACTAACCTTGGCCAAATTGCTTTTGGAAGAACTCAAGGTAGACCGCATTGAAGTTGCCTCTGCAAGAGTTTCCGAAGGGGAATTCCAAGCCGTAAAGAACATTACGGAATGGGCCGAAACCGAAGGGTATATTTCACAGGTTGAAGTATTGACCTTTGTCGACCGTGGTGTTTCCATTGATTGGATGGAAGAAGCAGGTGCTAAAGTGCAGAACCTGTTGACCAAAGGTTCCATGAACCATCTCACGCACCAGCTTAAAAAAACACCCGAGCAACATTTTAAGGATATAGAAGCCGTTGTTCATAAGTCAGCTAAAAAGGGAATTGTCACCAATGTATATCTTGAAGATTGGAGCAATGGTATGCGGGATTCAAAAGAATACGTTTTCCAATTCCTGGATTTTTTGACCCAATTGCCCATCAAACGGATTCTCTTACCGGATACTTTAGGAGTACTGACCCATTTTGAAACCGGAGCATTTATTAAGGAAATTGTAGCGCGGTATCCTGACCATCATTTTGATTTTCACGGTCACAATGATTACGATTTAAGTGTTGCCAATGTTATGGAAGCGCTTTCTGCTGGATGCCATGGATTACATTTAACCGTCAACGGCATGGGAGAGCGGGCGGGTAACGCTCCTTTGGCAAGTGTGGTTGCGGTTATCAATGATTTTCTTCCGGAAGTTGAGATTGGGGTCAAAGAATCATCGCTTTATAAAGTAAGCAAACTGGTTTCCGCTTTTACCGGTTTTGGTATTCCTGACAATAAACCCATTGTAGGAGATAACGTGTTCACCCAAACTGCTGGAATACATGCAGATGGAGATAACAAAAAGAATCTTTACTTTAACGATTTGTTACCTGAAAGATTCGGCAGAAAACGCAAATATGCCTTAGGAAAAACCTCTGGAAAAGCGAATATTCAGAAGAATTTACAGGAATTAGGGTTAACCTTAAATGATGATGAACTCAAAAAGGTAACTGAACGCATTATTGAATTAGGAGATAAAAAGGAGCGTGTCACCAAAGATGATTTACCCTTCATCATTTCGGATGTTTTGGATAACAAATTGCATCAGCAACGGGTGTTTGTGAAATCATATGTATTAACGCATTCCAAAGGATTGAAACCCTCCACTACCCTTTCCATTGAAATTGATGGAAAATCCTATGAGGAAAGCGCTCAGGGCGATGGTCAGTTCGATGCGTTTATCAATGCGCTACACAAAGTTTACAAAAAGGAAGGTATAGCGCTTCCGACACTCATAGATTACGCGGTTCGTATACCTCCTGGAAGTACCTCCGATGCATTATGCGAAACCATCATCACCTGGAAAACCAAAGAGAAGGATTTTACGACAAGGGGTTTGGATTCTGACCAAACGGTATCCGCCATAAAGGCAACCGAGAAAATGCTGAATCTTTTTTGACAAAAAACACAATCAGCAGTAACCCATGAGCAATACCTTTATAGTCTTAATATTACTATTGTCATTCGGAATTACTGACAACTGACAACTGACAACTGATAACTGATAACTGATAACTGATAACTGATAACTGATAACTGATAACTGATATAAATGAAACTACAAATAGCGCTTTTAGCCGGAGACGGAATTGGTCCTGAGGTTGTTGAACAAGCTGTAAAAGTATCTGATGCCATAGCTGAGAAATTTGGGCACGAAATCACTTGGACGCCAGCCTTGACTGGCGCAGCCGCGATAGATGCCGTTGGCGAACCTTATCCGGATGAAACACACGAGATATGTGTCGCCGCAGATGCTGTTCTTTTTGGCGCTATTGGGCATCCTCGTTTTGACAATGACCCATCCGCCAAGGTTAGACCCGAACAAGGACTTCTAAAGATGCGTCAAAAGTTAGGGCTATTCGCCAATGTGAGACCCACCTTTACTTTCCCATCCCTAATTGATAAATCTCCTTTAAAGCGAGAGCGAATTGAAGGCACGGACTTGGTTTTTCTGCGCGAACTAACGGGAGGTATCTATTTTGGAAAAAGAGGGCGTGAAGACGATGGCAACACTGCATACGATACCTGTACCTATACCCGAGCTGAAGTCGAGCGTCTAGCACGAAAAGGCTTCGAAATGGCACGACAACGCTCCAAAAAACTATGCTGTGTAGATAAGGCCAATGTTTTGGAAACCTCCCGCCTATGGCGCGAAACCGTACAGCGTCTTGAATCCGAATATCCAGATGTTGAAGTGAGTTATGAGTTTGTAGACGCCGTAGCCATGCGTCTGATTCAATGGCCTAACGCTTACGATGTTTTGATAACCGAAAACCTTTTTGGTGACGTGCTTACCGATGAAGCCTCTGTTATTTCAGGTTCCATGGGGTTGATGCCATCCGCCTCCTTGGGCGAAAAAACGGCTTTGTTTGAACCCATTCATGGGTCCTATCCACAAGCGGCAGGAAAAGACATTGCCAACCCTTTGGCTACTATTTTATCTGCTGCTATGATGTTTGAAACGGCTTTCGGTCTAAAAGAAGAAGCTGAAGCGATTCGTGCGGTAGTCAATAAATCGTTGGCTGAAGGTATTGTTACTGAAGATTTAGCTGAAGGAGGAAAAAGTCATAAAACCAGTGAAGTTGGGGATTGGCTCGCCTCCAACGTATAGCTTGACAGCAGATTTACTTTAAGTATCAACTCAAAACAGGCATTGGTCAATTCTTTGATTTGACTAGTCAATTGCTATGCGCTAACGGTTTCTTGGGTCATACTTTTGGCTAAAATCAAAGTATGAATTCCTTTCGAATTTTAGCCTGCGCCGCTATTTTGAGCTTGACCCCCGCCCTCATTACGGCGCAAAAGAAAATCAAGCCCATTAAAAATCCAGTGGCATGGACTTACTCCGTACAACCTAAAAGCCCTCTAGATTCAAGTTTACAGACCTATCAAATTGTTGTAAAAACCGATTTAGACCCCATGGATTGGGGAGAGGAGACGGGTTTGAGCATGGCACTGGGCAACATGGATTATAGAGAGAAAAAGCTGGTCATTCAAGCTGCAAAAGAAGACACCTTAAGGGTTTGGAGTGACCGCTATATTGCCTTGAAGAAAAAACCTTTCGCTCGCACACAGCATAATCCTGATTTTACCATCACACTAACCACTGAAACATATAAGGTTGAGAATGTGCAGTTGGATGTGGATTTTTCAGATATGGAAAGTACCATCTGCAACGTAAATGCTACCGCTAGGCTTACGGTGGTTTCTCAGAAAGGAGATATCATCTTGAATGAAGAAATTCCATATTACGTGGATGAAGAGGAGAAATCAACCTTGCTCCCAATTCGAATGTTTATGCTGAATCCCGTATTCAAATTAAAATACAACCTGAAAAAGAAGCCCGAAAAGAAAAAAGCACAGTTACAACGAAAACTGGAGAAGTATGAATCAGTAGTGCTACACTATTTCTATGAAAAAAGTGGAACCTTGTTAAAAGAGCACTTTCTAGGCCAGAAAATTGACGTCTATGCCGCTACCTTTGGTATTAAAAACAAGGGGCACGAGGCCTTGAACGAAGCCAGTGAAATCGCAAAACAAGACATCAATTCGTTATCGGCATTAAGCAAGAAGAAAAAGAAGTCCTTAAAAGATATACAGCCTGATTTATTGGATTCCATTGACTATTGGGAAGATAAACTCGAACGAACTGAATCTCCAGAAATCAACAAGTATTTACATGCAAACCTTACTTTAGGATATTTGCTTACCGCACAACTGGAAAAGGCTGCGGCCCACTTAAAAGTCATACCAGAGTACACTACAATCCATGAAAAAACACTTTTCCAAGGCAGTTTTGAGTATTACTTATCAGGTTTGGACAAAGCCCTTAAAACCAAAGAAAAATACAGCGGTCTTGCGACTATCAACTGATTTTCAATCGTCTATTTGAGCTACAGAATATAATCTGTACTCAAAAAGTTGCTCACTTTGGCCTCCATGAGTTGCTCGATGGTCTCATTGTTCAGCTCGGTATCCTTAAATGCTACGAACGTGCGAATCGAAAAGGAACGCAAGGCATCGTGAACACTCAAGGTGGATTGTGCTGAATCTTTTCTTCCGGTAAAGGGGTAGACATCCGGCCCACGCTGACACGAACTGTTCAAGTTTACGCGACATACTAAGTTGGCCAAGGTATCAATTAAAGGAGACAGCGCGTAAACATCCTTACCAAAGAGGCTTACCTGTTGCCCATAATTGGAAGCTGCCATATCATCCAAAGGCTGCGAAATATCATCGAAAGATATGACAGGAATGATGGGCCCGAATTGCTCATCTTCATACACCTTCATGTCTTTCGTGGTTGGATACACTATTGAGGGCCAAATAAAGTTAGGAACGCGTTCCCCACCCTTCTTGTTCATGATTTTGGCTCCTTTTTCCAGTGCGTCATCCAACAATTCTTGAATGTAGTCCGGCTTTCCAGGTTCGGGTAAAGGGGTTAAATCAATGCCTTCATCCCATGGGTTCCCAAATTTCAGGGCGTCCACTGCTTTCGCGAACTTCTTTAGAAATTCCTTTTTGATATCCTCATGAACATAAATGATTTTTAATGCCGTACAGCGCTGTCCATCATAGGAAAGCGTTCCAGAAATACATTCTTTTACCGTAAGGTCCAAGTCCGCGTCGGGTAATATTATCGCAGGGTTTTTCGCCTCCAATCCCAAAACTTGTCTTAAGCGATTACTTTTGGGATGTTGGTTGACCAAAGCATTGGCGGAAGAACTATGCCCAATTAAAGCCAGCACATCTACCTTACCAGTTTTCATTATGGGGCCAGCAATGGCTCTACCCCTACCAAAGAGAATGTTTACCACACCTTTAGGAAAACTACTTTGAAAGGCCTCCAAAAGTGGTGCAATGAGCAAAACCCCATGTTTAGCTGGTTTGAAAATGGTGGTATTCCCCATAATCAAGGCCGGAATCAGCAGGGTAAAGGTTTCGTTCAAAGGATAGTTATAAGGTCCCAAGCATAGTACTATTCCCAGAGGGCCTCTTCGAATATGCGCATAAACCCCTTGATATTTTTCAAACTTGGCTGAGTTTCGGTCTAACTCCTTATAAGCCTCAATGGTGTCATAAATGTAGGATACGGTACGGTCAAATTCTTTGTACGAATCTGGCTGGGATTTCCCAATCTCCCACATCAATAACTTCACTACTTCCTCCCGTTTCTCTTCCATTTTTTTAACGAAAGATTCCATACACTCAATCCGGTCTTTAACCTTCATGGTCGGCCATAAACCCTTTCCTTGGTCCCATGCCTTCGTAGCTGCCTCTAACGCTTCCATTGCCTCTGGCTCCTGGTTTGTAGGGATACTACCTAAGATGGTTTTCTGATATTCTTCAGTGGAAGATATGGTCGAAAATACCTCTGAAGTCTCTCCCTCCCAATCTTTCATTTCACCATTGACCAAATAGTGTCGTAAGTGAATGGGTTCCTTAATCTGTAGCTTCTCGGGTATTGAAGGTAAACTTTTCATTTTCAGTGATTTCAGAGTAAGTTACTAATTTTGTTTAGCATTTATTTAAAATTGTTAAACAAATATTGTTTTGTAGACAAAACATGAATGCTAGAACTAAACTAATTGGGAGCCTAGAATCAACTATATGCCCCCACATATAAGTCGAAATTTCAACAATAAGCTGTCAGGAAAACCTAGACAATCGGCTTCATTGCCGTCATGGAAGCTCTTAGTCTTGCACCAACTACTTCCACCGGATGTTCTCGAATCGCCTTGTTAACCGCTATCAACTTGAAATTGTCCACACCTGTATCACTACTTTCACCATAAACTTTGCCTACTACATCAGTATCCACACCTGCCATAAAATCCGTCAATAAAGGTTTGCACGCATGGTCAAACAAGTAACAACCATATTCTGCGGTATCGGAAATGACACGATTCATTTCAAATAACTTTTTACGTGCGATGGTATTTGCAATCAATGGAGTTTCATGTAAGGACTCGTAGTAAGCAGATTCGCCAATAATTCCAGATTCGGTCATGGTCTCAAAGGCCAGCTCAACCCCCGACTTAACGAAGGCAGCCATCAGAACGCCATTATCATAATAGGCTTGTTCTGAAATCGTATCGGTTCCTGCTGGTGTTTTTTCGAATGACGTTTCAGCTGTAGCAGAACGCCAATCCAAAAGGTTTTTGTCGCCGTTGGCCCAATCTTCCATCATCGTTTTGGAGAAATGTCCGCTCATGATATCATCCATATGTTTTTGAAACAAAGGACGCATAATGACTTTAAGTTCTTCAGCCAGTTCAAAAGCCTTGATTTTGGCAGGGTTGGAAAGGCGGTCCATCATATTGGTAATACCACCATGTTTGAGTCCTTCCGTGATGGTTTCCCATCCATATTGAACCAACTTGGAAGCATAACCTGGCTCGATACCTTTTTCCAGCATCTTATCAAAGCAAAGAATAGAACCGGTCTGCAACAATCCACAAAGGATGGTCTGCTCTCCCATTAAATCAGACTTTACTTCAGCCACAAAAGAAGATTCCAAAACACCCGCTTTATGTCCACCTGTAGCAGCTGCATACGCTTTTGCTTGCGCCAAACCTTTTCCTTCTGGGTCGTTTTCTGGATGCACGGCAATCAAGGTAGGTACCCCAAAACCACGCTTGTATTCCTCACGAACTTCAGAACCCGGACTCTTCGGAGCTACCATAATCACCGTGAGGTCCTTACGCACCTGCATACCCTCTTCGACGATGTTGAATCCATGGGAATACGAAAGGGTGCTTCCTTCTTTCATCAATGGCATAACAGCACCTACCACATTCGAGTGTTGCTTATCCGGGGTAAGATTAATGACCAAGTCTGCAGTAGGAATCAATTCCTCATATGTTCCTGCGGTAAAATTATTTTCGGTCGCATTCAGATAGGATTGACGTTTTTCCGCGATTGCAGCGGGTCGCAACGCATAGGCGATATCCAATCCGGAATCTCTCATATTCAGCCCTTGGTTCAATCCCTGAGCACCACAACCCACAATTACAATTTTCTTTCCTTTCAGCGCTTCCACGCCATCAGAAAACTCATGAGCATCCATAAATCGACATTTGCCTAGTTGGGCCAGTTGGTCTCTTAAGGATAGGGTATTGAAGTAATTTGCCATTTGAAGTATAGTGTTTTGTATTTATTGATTTTGAAATTCTGATAATATATTGGTAATAGGCATAGTAGCTTTGGTCACAGCAATTCTACCTGAGCGCACAAACTGCATTATACCGAATGGTTCCAACGCATCATGCATTTCATCTATTTCGTGACGCCGACCTGTTTTGGCCAAAACAAAAAAGTCTCTTGAAACCGTAACGATTTGCGAATTACTCTCCTTGATAATATTTTGAATCTGGCGTTCATCAAACAATAGATTGGAAGCAATCTTGAATAGCGCAGATTCCTGATAGATTGTCTCTTCGTCGGTATGATAAAACGCCTTGATGACTTCTATTTGTTTCTCAATCTGAGCAACAATCTTACGCGTCCAGTTCTCTGTGGTAAAGATGACAATCGTAAACTTTGACACATTCTCAATTTCTGATTTAGAGACGTTTAAGCTTTCTATATTAATGTGTCGCTTTAAAAATATTCCAGAGATGCGGTTCAGTAACCCCACGCTGTTTTCAGAATACACGGATATGGTATACCACTTATTCTCCATACTCAATTTATTTTGGTCGCTATTAGGATTCCTGTCGACCATTCCATAGTTGTAATTGCAAAATCGGTTCTTGTTTCCAGTTCAGCTGTTAGTGCTTCAGCCTTTGCTTGATGTCCTTCTGGCCAATTTGGCTGGGGTAAAAGGTCATCAATGACATAAAATCCACCTTTTTTAACCATTTCCAGGGTTTTGTCCAACTGACTATACTTTCCAGGCCATGCATCTGCAAAAATCAAATCAAAACCCTCCCCTTCATACGCTTCAATCCACTTATCGCCGTCAACGCAGAGTAGTTGTAATCGTTTTTCATCTGCAAGGGTTCTTGCTACATTATCGATTAATGTAGGGTCGTTGTCCAGACTTATAACCTGAGAGTTCATGTCCATAGCATGAAGCATATGGACTAACGAAAGCCCAGTACCCGTGCCTAATTCCAAGAAAATACCGTTTGGTTTTGAAGCGCACAGGCTTTGCAAAAGAAATTGAATTCCCATATCAGAAGACATGGAAAACCCAAGTTCTTGGGTCAACTCCTGTAATTCCTCAAAATATTTAGGTGTTCTGACTTTGGAAAGGGTGTTCATCTTACTCCAATCGAATTTCTGAAACAGAGGCTCCTGAAGGTATCATCGGGAAAACATTATCCTCCTTTTCCACTTTAACTTCAAGGAAATAGGGCTCATCTGAGGCTATCATTTCAGCCACAGCTTGCGCTAACTCTTCCCGCTGACTCACTCTTTTCGCTGTGATATGATATCCCTCCGCGATTTTGACAAAATCCGGATTGACCATAACCGTAGACGCGTAGCGGCTTTCAAAGAACAATTCTTGCCATTGCCTTACCATCCCTAAGTGGTCATTGTTCAACACCACTACCTTTACAGGAACTTGATGTTGTTGCATTATCCCAAGCTCTTGAATGGTCATCTGGTATCCGCCATCCCCTATTATAGCAACAACTTCGCGGTCCATTGCACCCATTTTAGCACCAATTGCTGCTGGTAGGGCAAAACCCATTGTTCCTAATCCACCTGAGGTAATATTGCTTTTGGTCTCGCTAAATCGAGCATATCGGCACGCAATCATCTGATGCTGTCCTACGTCTGTTACAATTACCGCGTTATCATTTGTAGCCTTGTTGATTTGCTGAATCACCTCCCCCATCGTCAGTCCAGGTTTTGTGGGATTCAAATCTTTATCGATGACTTTTTTATACTCGATGTCATATTTACGGTCAAATTCCTTTCGCCATTCCGTGTGTTCATTCTCATCAATCAACGGAAGAATTTGCTCCAAGGTTTTTTTGGCATCTCCTAGAACGGCAACATCAACCTTTACATTTTTGTCGATTTCCGCAGGATCTATTTCAAAATGGATGATTTTGGCCTGCTTCGCATAGGTTTCCAAATTCCCTGTGACACGGTCATCAAAGCGCATACCTATGGCAATGAGCACATCGCACTCGTTGGTAAGCACGTTTGGCCCATAGTTTCCATGCATTCCAACCATGCCTACGTTCAACGGATGGGCAGTATCCATGGCCGAAAGCCCCAAAATAGTCCATGCTGCTGGAATTCCCGACTTTTCAACTAGTGCCTTGAGTTGCTCTTCGGCTTCACCAAGTATAATACCCTGCCCGTACACAATGTAAGGACGTTTTGCACTATTGATAAGTGCAGCAGCCGCTTCGATTGCGTTTGGCTCCGGTTCTGGTACCGCTTGATAACTCCTCACCGCGGTGCATTTATGATATTCGAACTCAACTTCATCAAACTGAGCATTCTTGGTAATGTCAATAAGCACTGGGCCTGGTCTTCCCGCCTTAGCAATGTAAAAGGCTTTAGCGAAGATTTCCGGGATTTCAGATGCTTTTGTGATTTGATAATTCCACTTCGTCACTGGAGTGGAAATACCGACAATGTCGGTTTCTTGGAACGCATCCGAACCTAATAAATGCCTGGGCACTTGTCCCGTAATACATACTATCGGCGTAGAGTCGATTTGCGCATCTGCCAATCCAGTAACCAAATTCGTGGCCCCAGGCCCTGATGTTGCCATGGCTACCCCTACTTTTCCGGAAACACGTGCGTAACCTTGCGCTGCATGCGTAGCGCCCTGTTCGTGACGCGCCAGAATGTGTGTTAATCGGTCTTGGAACTTGTAGAGTTCGTCATAAACGGGCATAATAGCCCCTCCAGGGTATCCATAAATCAAATCCACACCCTCGGCGATAAGACAATGAATAATTGCCTCAGCACCGGTTACTTTTAATTTTTGCGAGCTTTTGGATTCGGTTTTTTGAACCTTCATTGTTTCCATAAGCGTTTCTTTAACTCGTTAATATTTTATAACATATCGGTCACACAACCCAAAGATGCCGACGATACGGTTTTGGCGTACTTATAAAGGCTTCCTTTCACTACTTTCAAAGGCGGTGCCGACCATTTTTCTTTTCTATCCTTTACTTCTTCCTCTGTCAAGGCAACGGAAATGCTGTTTTTCTCTGCGTCAATCGTTATCACATCACCATCTTCAACTAATCCAATCACCCCGCCGTCTTGCGCTTCAGGTGCTATATGCCCCACAACAAATCCGTGGGTTCCTCCTGAAAAACGACCATCGGTTATCAGTGCTACATCTTTTCCTAGTCCAGCACCCATGATCGCTGCTGTTGGCTTTAACATCTCAGGCATACCTGGACCTCCTTTTGGCCCTTCGTAGCGAATCACCACTACATCACCTTTGTTGACCAAGCCATTTTTAATACCGTCGTTTGCCTCAAATTCTCCATTGAACACTTTTGCAGGACCTGAAAAATAAACACCTTCTTTCCCTGTAATTTTAGCTACAGCACCTTCTTCGGCAAGATTTCCGTACAAAATACGTAGATGTCCTGTCTCCTTAATGGGCTTATCCAAATCCATGACGACCTCTTGTCCTTCATCTAGACCTGGAAGCGCTTCGAGATTCTCAGCCACTGTTTTTCCGGTAACCGTCAGACAGTCGCCATGAAGCATTCCATTTTTTAACATAAACTTCATTACAGCGGGTATACCACCCACATTATGAAGGTCTTCCATTAAATATTTACCACTTGGTTTTAAATCTGCCAAGAAAGGAGTCATATCACTAACTCTTTGGAAATCATCCAACGTAAATGATACTTCCGCTGCTTTGGCAATGGCCAGAAAATGCAATACTGCGTTAGTAGAGCCCCCTAGAACCGCTATCAACCTTACCGCATTTTCCAGTGATTTTTTGGTAATAATATCCAAAGGTTTGATATCCTTTTCCAAAAGGTTACGCATCGCTTTTCCTGCCTTAAGTGCATCTCCAGTTTTATGCTCTCCAACCGCTGGATTGGAAGAACTGTAAGGTAGTGACATGCCCAATGCTTCAATCGCAGACGCCATGGTATTGGCGGTATACATACCGCCGCAAGCACCCGCTCCAGGGCAGGCGTTTTGAATCACGCTTTGATATTCGGTTTCATCAATCGTTCCGGCGACCTTCTCACCCCAAGCCTCAAATGCAGAAACCACATCCAATTTCTTGTTGTTATGACAACCAGAGGCAATTGTACCGCCATATAGCATCAAAGAAGGACGGTTCAATCGTATCATGGCCATAAGGGCACCCGGCATGTTCTTATCACATCCCACCACGGTAACAAGCCCGTCATAATTCATCGCTTGTACCACCGTCTCCATCGAATCCGCTATGATATCCCTTGAGGGTAAGGAGTATCGCATCCCATAAGTCCCCATGGAAATGCCGTCACTCACACCAATGGTATTGAAAATAAGTCCTACTACATCAGCCTCTTTGGTTCCCTCTTTTACATGAACCGAAAGGTCATTCAAATGCATATTGCAGGGGTTCCCCTCATATCCCGTGCTGGCAATTCCGATTAACGGTTTTTTCATATCGTCTCGGGTCAAACCAATCGCGTGCAGCATGGCTTGTGCAGCGGGTTGTGTAGGGTCTTGAGTAACGTTTTTACTGTACTTGTTCAATTCCATTGATGGATTTGTTTGGAATGTACTTTTTAAGTGAATTTATCTTAGCCTTCAAAGATATGTCTTTACAAAACCCAATCTTTTTAACATTTTAAAACCGTTTAAACTCATCCAACACAATCATTTGCTATCTAATTCATAAACAGATATTTAAGCTGTAAAAAATATCATATTCAACGGGTTTACGAAGCGTGTTCGCTTACAAATTCCAACAATAAACAATGTGCGAAATCAACTTATTGAACTAAAATAATTGAAAAGAAACGTTACTGGCTAAACCAGTTTGAACTGAACGGTATCCCCTGCCCTTTTTTGGGCTAAGGTGCAAATGGAAGCTTCGGTTAGTTGAAGAATTCGGGGATAGCCTCCTGTGGTTTGGCCATCTTTCATCAAGATTAGCAATTTACCTCCTGGAGTAAGCTGAACTGTACCTGGAAGCGTTCCAGAAGTAATGATATTATGTTCATGGCCCACTATTTTTTCAGAAATTTGATAGGCCATTCGATTGTTCTTTTCCGAAACGGTGAATTCTTGTGCAAAAAGCTCTGCCAACTGTGCATCTCCTAAAATCATGAACTCTGGACCTTTTTCCACTTCAAGAAAATTTGTTCCAAAATGATTTTCTAGTTTAGGGTCACTAATTAACGCATCATACCGTTTGGTTTCAAAATATGAAACTTCGTTTCCTTCAGATAATTTTTTCACGGAGGTCACCGGGAAATATTGGGACCGACTACCTAAAACTTCTTCCGTTAGAAATCCTCCTTTCACGGCTAGATAGGACCTAAAGCCGGATTCTAGTTTGCCATAGGATAAAATGTCACCCGCCTTTACTTGAACTACATTATGATTCTTAATAGGTTCATTATTCAAAGTGGCGGCCATCTCTGCCCCGGTCAAACAGATATAAGTCGGGGTTTCGAAAAGTAAGGTTGGGCCAGTCATGGTAATTTCCATAACTGCATCGTTCGGTTGATTCTCTAGCAATAGGTTTGCTTTGCGAACAGCGAGCGCATCCATTCCTCCCGAAACCGGAACGCCCATGCTGCGATACCCAAATCGTCCTAAATCCTGAATCGTGGAATAAAATCCCGGTTTTAAAACTTTAAGCATCGATTACTGTTTTAGACAGGTTATATATCCCTACCTCGCTTTCAATTTTTCTTAGCTTGTGTTCCGCTTTGGTAATGGCATGAAACCGAATCTTATCGCCCACCTTTACGAAACAGGGTGGTTCCAATTTTGCATTAAATAAAGGAATTGGACAATTCCCAATGATGTTCCATCCACCGGGGGAGTTTTGAGGATAAATCCCTGTCTGTTTTCCGGCAAGGCCAACTGCCCCTGGAGACACTTCCAATCGGGGGTTCTCAAGTCGAGGGATTTCCAAAGATGTTGGTAGCCCGCCGAGGTATAAGAATCCGGGCAAAAACCCCATCCCATACACCAAATAGTCCTCTGAAGTATGGAGTTGAATCACCTCTTCTTCGGATAATCCAGCTTTTTCGCAAACCATAGGTAAATCCAAAGCGAATTCAGAATCATAGCAAACGGGAAGCTCCCAGCAATGTCTTTCTGTTTTATTTTGTTGCTTCTTTCTCTTAGAATACCCCTCCAAAAGGAGTGTTTTTTCCTGCTCAAAATCGAATTTGGACTTTGAAATCAGGGTTACGGAGTTGTAAGAAGCGACATGTTCCCATTCAGAACGGTCGTGCGTTTTCAATACCTCAACAAAAGCAAGGATATCTTCTAAAATCAACTCGCTTACTTCTTGTGGCCATTGCAGTAGAATTGCCATTTCTCCGAAACGAGATATCTTGAGGTCAAATGTATTCACTTCGCGGGGGATATTCCGTGCCTTTTTAATTGTTGATGAAGATACATCAATATTTCCAATGCTTGAGGAGTATCACTATGAATACAAATCGTTTCCGCATGCAGTTTTAAATCCTTCCCGGTTATGGTTTGAACCCTTCCTTCCTTAACCAAGTTCACGATTTGCTCCAGTACCTTTTTAGGGTCGGCAATCACGGCATTCGCTTGACTTCGCTTAACGAGTCGACCTTGGTCATCATATGCTCTATCTCCAAAAGCTTCATACTTTATTTTTAGTCCATTTGATTGCGCCAAATCACCAAAAACCGAGTTGTCAGGTGCATAAATGGTTTCAGACAGTTGTGTTTTCTGGATTACCGAAACCATCATCTCAGCCTTTTCTACGTCATGAACCAAGTCATTGTATAAAGCGCCATGTGGTTTAATGTGATTTACCGCTAGATTCAGTTGAGTCGCCAAGGCTTTAAACTCCAACAACTGCTTTTCCAGATGCTTTTCAAGCTCCTTCAAATCAATATCGATGGATTTTCTACCAAAATTTGCTTTGTCCGGGTAAGATGGGTGCGCACCTATATGAAGATTATTTGCCTCAGCTAAACGCATCGCCTGCTTTATGGTTTCAGCGTCGCCTGCATGTCCTCCAGTTGCAATACTGCAAGATGTAATGTACGGATACAGTAGGCTTTCATCAACCAAACCCTCCCCTACGTCGCAGTTAATATCAATATGAAGTGTTTTCATATCAACGAGAATACGTCCAAAAAACTTTTAATTCCCAAAAAAAGGGCAAAACCAACAATCAAAAACCCAAATGCATTCTGAAGTCCCGAATTTTTATGTTCTGCCATAATTTGTTTTTGATTTACGGTCCATAGCAACAGCATGGCTATTAATGGCAAAAGCGCGGCATTCGCCACTTGTGCAATTTGAATCACCCAAATGGGTTCTACACCCAATGATAAAAAAACAACTCCTGTTGCAATCACCAGCATCCAAACCAATCGAAAGTTCTTCCCCTTGGTATTTTTTTCCCAGCCAAAACAACTTTGCGCAACATAGGCTGCTGCCAAAGGTGCTGTAATCGCAGACGTGATTCCTGCAGCCAACAAACCCAAGGCCATAACAAAACGAGCCCAAGAACCTAACAAAGGTTTCAACCCCGTGGCCATATCCATCACCCCATTTACTTCGTTAACGGGAGCTGCTGCTGCGGCCGTAATAATTGCCATAGATACCAATCCACCCAAACTTATAGAAATTATGGTATCCCAGCGCATTGCTTTGTGATTGGACTTAGAGCTCCATTTTTCACTTACAAGAGAGGCATGCAGAAAAAGATTATACGGCACTACGGTAGTTCCAACCAATCCTAAGATGGTCCAAATACTACCCTCAGGAGAAGAAAAGGTTAAAGCCCCCTTTAGCCAATCCAGTAAATTGGGTTTGGTAATTATCGCCGTGATGATAAAACAAAGCCCCATAAGGGCTACAAGAAGGACAAACACACGTTCCAAAAACCGATAGTTCCCGAACCAAAGTAACACGAATGCGATGCCACCTAAAAGGAAAGGCGACCAATTGGAAATGGTTTCATTGTCCGTAATACCCGAAATCCCAAGAACGGCACCTCCAATATTTCCCGCCTCATAAGCTGCATTCCCCAAAAGTATACCGGTTAAAACCAAAAAAATCAAGATAGCCCTAAGCCATTTTATTTGAATGGAAGACCGCAAAGCTTCAACGAGTCCGGTTTGGGAAACCATCCCTACCCTACCGGACATTTCCTGTAAAACAATGGTCGCGATGGTAGAAACGAGCAAAGTCCACAATAGTGCAAAGCCAAATTTGACTCCAGCGACCGTACAAACCGTCAGTGTACCTGGACCGACAAAGGCGGCTGCAATAAAAATTCCCGGACCAAACTTCTTGAACATCGAATATCGAACTTCCGTTGAAAGGTAAATTGTTTTAAGGGAAAAGATGCATTTCGTCCAAAAAAATGCATTTCGTCTAAAAACCACCCTGAATCGGAAGTATGGGTATACGATTCTCAAATTAGTCGAGTTATAATAGTCCCAAATCTTATTATTGACTTAAACTTGACCAACACCTATGACGTGCAAGGACTGTGGCAAATTATTGGATGAACACGAAAAGGAAGCGTCTCTAGATGCTCTTGGCGTTCCCCTTTGCGCAAGGCATACCCGACTCATCAAACGGATTATCCTTAACAACAATACGCCCTTAGAGGCTATTCAACTATTCTATGGTCTAAAAGACCGCGGTGCGCAACCGATGTTGGAATGGTGGGATGGTAAAAAATCAGTTGACATTGCGTTCTCTCGTGTCAAACTGAACATCGAAATCGATACCGAATACAACCTTATCACACACGAGCAAGCCCTTAAGGACTTGGAAGATGCGATGCATTCTTTTAAAAATGGATTTACTACCATTCGTATCCCCCACTTGACGATAAAGTACTATTTGGAAGATACTATTGATAACATTCTCGGTATCGTTGCAGACCTTAAAATCAACATGAAGGTTATTTAACCCAACCAGCCTTCCCTATCCAAAGTTCTGAATTGAATTGCTTCGGACACATGAAGCGTCGTTATGGCCGTTTCGCCAGCTAAATCCGCAATGGTACGGGATACTTTTAAGATGCGGTCATACGCCCTAGCCGACAAACCCAAACGTTCCATGGCGGTTTTCAACAACTCCTTTGAGGCTTTATCCAAAACACAAAACTGTCTTATCTGTTTTGAAGTCATTTGAGCGTTGTAATGCATTCCTGCAAAGCTAGAAAAGCGTTTGTTTTGCAAGTTCCGGGCCGCTATAACGCGTTTTCGTATTTCTATGCTGGATTCTCCTCTCGTTTCTTCGGACAATTTCTCAAAAGGAACGGGATTTACTTCAATATGAATATCGATACGGTCTAGCAAGGGGCCTGAAATTCTACCCAAATACCGTTGCATCTCTGCGGGAGAGCTTGACATCAAATTATTTCCATCATTGAAATACCCACTAGGACTTGGGTTCATGCTGGCAATCAACATGAAACTACTAGGGTAGGTTACCGAAAATCGTGCGCGCGAAATCGTCACTTCTCGGTCTTCCATGGGTTGTCGCATCACTTCTAGCACTCTTCGCTCAAACTCTGGTAACTCATCCAAAAAAAGAACACCATTGTGTGCCAATGAAATTTCACCGGGTTGCGGATAACTCCCACCGCCAACCAACGCTACGCTACTTATGGTATGATGTGGACTGCGATAGGGTCTGCTGCGAATCAAACCGCTATCTCCCACTTTACCAATCACACTATGGATTTTGGTAGTTTCCAACGCTTCTTCCAAGGTCATAGGAGGTAAAATGGAAGGTAATCTTTTCGCCAACATGGTTTTTCCTGCGCCTGGTGGACCAATTAAAATCAAGTTATGACCGCCGGCCGCTGCAATCTCCATGGCTCTTTTTATACTTTCTTGGCCCTTGACGTCAGCAAAATCAGTTTCTATGTGGGTTTGGCTTTTGTCGAAAGTGTCCTGAATATTCACCTCAATGGGCGCAACTTTTTCTGGGGCTTTGAAAAACTGGATGACTTCCTCCAAGCTTTCTACACCGTAAACCTCAAAATCATGGACCATGGCCGCTTCTTGCGCATTTTGTTTTGGTAGAATAAATCCTTTAAAACCTTCCTTTTTTGCTTGAAGTGCTATGGACAAAGCTCCTTTAATGGGACGAAGCGCTCCATTTAAGGCCAATTCTCCCATAATCACATAATCTTCCGCGTCATGCGCCACTACCTGACCGGAAGCTGAAAGAATTCCCAAACTCAATGGCAAATCATAAGCAGAACCCTCTTTTCGCAAATCCGCCGGAGCCATATTTATGGTAATCTTTTTGCCTGGAATTTTATATCCATTGTTCTGAAGGGCAGCAGCAATGCGGTACTGACTTTCTTTTATGGCATTATCCGGCAAACCAACCAAGTGATAGCCAATCCCTTTGTTCACATTTACCTCAATGGAAACCGTGGTAGCATCTACACCAAAAAGTGCGCTGCCAAAAACCTTTGTCAACATATCTTTTCTTCAAAACCGAAAAGATAGATTTCGTTTAGAGAGCGATAGGTTCTATTTTGACCAATCCGTAATTTCGATTGACCAATACCGAAAAATAGTACAAAACTAGTCTTCTGGACTAAAGGTAAGCTTCGATTTTGCTTTCGTTTCGATTTCAGATTTATTCATCATCATCTTTCGAAACTCGCCGTTTACGTACATTTCAGCTTGGTCGTCGTAATGTTCACTAAGTGGATTTCCGGATTGTCCTGTAGGAAGTATGCTGACGCTGTTTTCAACATCCGAAAAATCAATGATACGCCGTGTAGATGGACCACCAGTAACGGGAAAATATCCAGAATCATCATAGACAAACATCAGGTTATTGATGACCTCTCTACTCCCATTTACGGGGAACGGACCCACATTAAAGTACTTTCGCAAAGATTCCACTTGTCCAAAAGGATGCTGATGTTCCAAAGTGTGAACTTTATCCCAGGTCCAGTTATCGGGGTTTTCGCCAAAATCCTCTACCAAAGAAATCCAGGTATCTTGAAAGGATTTCAATACGATATCGTTCCGGGTTTCCGCTATATCTGGGGTATTGACATTGTCCCACCATTTTCCAATTCGCATTTTGGCGCCCCAAGCAATTTGTCTTTTCAAAAGGTGTGTTGACAAAAATTGCTCAAACCGTTCAGGACCCAACTCGTCCGCGAAAGTATTTTTTATGATATTATAAGCGCAACGGTGATACACTAGAGCACTTTGACTATCCAAATCATAAGTACCATCCCATTGCCGTAGTTTGTCCATGACCATGAGTTGGTCTTTTTCAAGTAGGGAAATATCCAAATACTTGATTAGTTCCTTGACCAAATCAGGATTAACGGATGACGTCACATCTAAAATCAATCTTTGGGTTGAAGCCTTGTCCCAATCATTTTTAGGTTCCAGAAGGGAAACAATTCGTTTGGCGCGATTCTCCGGCAAATAGTAACCCGTTACCAGTGGACCACCAGATGTGGATGATTCAGGTTGATTGTTTGCCGAATAGACATAGTTCCATGGTGGATTTATTGCGCTTGGGTTTTGGGAAAAATCAAGAAACTCCTTTTTTTCATTCACGCCAGAGGCACCATCCAAAATAAATTTGGTTGACACACTATCGGGCATACTATATAATTGTGCGGTGGCCCACCATCCTACATTACCTTCAGCGTCACCATACATAATATTCAAACCCGGTGCATGAATGTCAGGTAAAGCAGCTTGAAAATCTTCAATACTATTGGCCCAGTTCATGCGGAAGAGACCATGCATTACGCGATTTTCTCGTTGGGTATAAAGCCAAGAAGCTGCTATTGGCGTTTCTCCGTCAATGCCTTTGGCCAAACCATTCATGATAGGACCATGACGTGATATTTTATATTGAAAATCCAATGTAGTAGAATCTTTGACTTTAATCTGTTTCTGTACGGTTTCAAAAGATTCCCAACCTGTTTCCGTTTTATATTCGGAAGTATTTTCAGGATTCAGGGTTTCGTAGTAAAAATCGATATCATCATTTTGAAACATGGTGAGTCCAAAAGCCCTTTCGCGGTCATGCGCCAATAAGGGAAAAGGAACTCCCGCCAAATGATATCCGTACTTTTCATACGTGGGGGTAACGACATGAGCCTCATACCAAACGGAAGGCTGTGCGAAACCAATATGCGGGTCATTGGCTAAAATTACTTTTCCAGATTTTGTCTTTTCAGGCCCTAACACCCAACTATTACTTCCAATAAATTGCGGAATAGGAAGTTTATCCAAAGCTTTTATGGCAGAAAGTCCAAGAGTAGTCACAACGCTGTCCTTTTCCATGTTTTTGAAGGTCTTTATCCATGTTGTGGATGAATCCGACATGATGGCAAGGTCTGCCAAATAATCTTCTCCCAAGTCGTTTTTGATGGAGGTCAACAATGGGTCCGTTCGATGCCCCATCGCAAAACTGAAGGCCATGTATCCCACGGTGTTGTAGATATCTTCTATCTCAAATGGTGCGGATTCAATACCCGTCAAATAGAATTCCACAGGTTTGGGGCCTTTTTCAACAAAAGCATTTACACCATCTAAATAGGCCTGTGATAGTTTGACCATGGGAAGATTGGTGTCTAAGCCTGATACTGTTTTTTTGGTATGCTCATCTATGCCAAGCGAAAGAAAAAACTTGTCGGTTTCAATCAAATCTTTCCCGAAAACCTCAGAAAGTCTTCCTTTGGCAATTCTTCGGATGAGCTCCATTTGCCATAGGCGGTCCTGGGCATGCACATACCCTAAAGTGCGGAAAGCATCTTCTTCGTTATCAGCATAAATATGTGGGATTCCAAATTCATCATAGAGCACATTTACTTCACTGTTTAAATCAGAAAGTTGTTCTTTTCCGCTATAATCGGGCTTTAGACTATTTACAAAAAGCCATGTTCCCAGTAAAGCCAAGGCTAAAATCAGCCCTAAAACCAGGAGAATCTTCTTCAGTATTTTCAAAATTTCGGTAGGAATAAATTAATCCGACGAAGATAGGTTTTTTCGGAAAAAGCCAAACGGATTTAACGCTTCGCAAAAAATTGATGCCGTTCCAAGCCAGACATCAACCACGCTTGGTAAACTTCTTTGTCAACCATGTTTACCGGTGGATTCAAAACTTCCAACTCCGGAGAAAGCAAAACATAATAAGGCAAAGAAGTGCTATTGAAGTTGAGCGTTTGAAAGGTACCCCATTTTTGGCCTATGGTTTGGATGGCCTTTATTTTCCCATTTTCAAATTCAAAGTCAAATTGTTCGTTCGATGGCAGTACCTCGCTATCATCAACGTATAGGGAAATCAACACATATTGTTCCTTAAGCATCCGATAAATTTCGGGTTGACTCCATACATTTTCTTCCATTCTTCTGCAATTCACACAGGTCCATCCAGTAAAATCGAGAAGAATCGGTTTGCTCTCTGCTTTTGCATAGGCCAAGCCTTGGTCAAAATCCTTAAAACAGTCCAGTCCTAATGGACAATCTGTTTCTTTTGCTTGAAGGCTATAAAAGTCGGGAGGAGGGAAACCACTTAGTATCCGTAAATCCACCACGTTGCTTATGCCTAGAATTAAATAAATGGCACAAGCTGCTGAAACTACCCCAAGTGTTTTTTTCAAAGGGCTCAATTTGGAAGACGGACCATCATGTGGAAAACGGAAAACTCCAAAAAGGTACAGCGTCATCAGAACGAATATCAAAATCCAAATTCCAATGAAGATTTCACGTTTCAATAGTCCCCAATGCCCAACAAGGTCTGCGTTGGATAGAAATTTGAATGCCAACGCCAGTTCCAAAAAACCCAACACCACCTTAACCGTTGTCATCCACCCTCCAGACTTGGGGAGTGAATTCAACCAAGCAGGAAATAAAGCAAATAAGGCAAACGGCAAAGCCAAAGCCAATCCAAAGCCAAACATCCCCATGGAAAGGTTTAAGGCCACATTTCCTTCAGCCAAGGTTGTACTCCCTAACAAACCACCCAGAATCGGTCCTGTACACGAGAAGGAGACCAATGCCAAGGTCAAAGCCATAAAGAAAATGCCCAAGCCACCGCCAACTTTGTGCGACGCAGCATCCATTTTATTGGCCCAAGCTGCTGGCAAAGTCAACTCGTAGAATCCAAAAAAGGAAAAAGCGAAGAACACAAAAATGGCAAAGAAAAAGAGGTTTAGCCAAATGTTTGAGGCTATGGTATTTAGAATTTGGGAGTCAACTGAATCGAAAATATGAAACGGCAGACTCAACAATACATAAATGAGGACGATAAAAAATCCATATAACAAGGCATTAAAAATCCCTTTGCCTTTATTAGCTGATTGTTTCGTAAAGAAGGAAACCGTCAACGGAATCATGGGGAAAACACAAGGAGTCAACAAAGCCAAGAGTCCTCCAAGAAAACCAAGTCCGAATATCATCCACAGACCTGATTTCTCTTTTTTCTCACCTTCCAATGTCTCATTCAATTTTTCACGACCCGATAAATCCAAAAGGAGTTCAGAAGTTTTTTCAAGGCTACTGACCGAAACCTCTTTGTCCTCCTCCTTAAAGGCAGTTCCGTCTAAAGTAATGTTGAATTGCTTTTCCACGGGAATACAAACCTCTTTACAGATTTGATAAGAAACATTCACCTTGAATTGGTTTACAGTTGTATCCTGTAGTTTAATGCGCTGGGTAAAAACCGCCACATCCTTAAAAAAGGTTTCATCTACCTCAAAAATGTCGCTGTATTCGGTGATGGTTTTACTCTCTTCAGTCTTTCCGACCAATTCGTATTGCCGTCCCGAGCCCTCAAAGGTAAATTCACTGGGCATTGAGCCTCCTTCAGCCGTGTATTGGGAATAGATATGCCATCCCGGGGCGATTTTCGCTTCAAAGGTCAATTCGTATTCCTGGGGTGATACCTTTTTTACGGAATGGGACCAAACCGCAGGATTATCATCATTTTGGCCAAAAGACCAAAACGAAACCAATACGAGCAATACCTTTATCAATTGTTTCATCTACACAACTCTATTTTGAGGATGGCTTTTGTGTTTTCGGTTACTTGAAAACGTCGGTCCATTCTTCTACCAATTATCCAAACGATTTCTCCGTTGGAAGTCAACAACCACTGTTCCTGCTTTGCAAAAACATCAACTTTTTCGTCCTTAAAGTATTTCGACAATTTTTTCTTGCCCGACATACCCAATGGATAAAAATAGTCGCCATTTTTCCATTTCCTTAATAACAACGGATAGTTTAACTTTTCCTTATCTAAAAAAACGATATCCGAAGCTGAATTGCCTTTTTGTTTGATTTCTTCGAAGCGTAAAGCGACGGGGGCGCTTATCATTCGAACCGCTTCTTCAACTGGGTATTCCTCTTCGGGATTTTTCTGTTTTTCTTGAAGGATTAGCTGTTCTCTATCTTTCAACAGCTGATGGGTCTCCGAGTACAGGACTTTTCCGCTTGTAGCGGAAAACAACTTCAAGAGTTCATCCGTATTGGTAAAACCATAGGGGCGAAAAAGCAGGAATACATGACTTTCTAACAGGTCTAACTCGAATAAAACACTCAATCGAATTACAATCCGATGCTCCTGTTTTTGAAATAAACCTTTTCGAATGCCGGCTATATGGCGTTCTTGGATTTCAGCTGTGGCCTGCAGATGTTTCAAGGTATCTTGAAAACGCTCCAAAAAATCGGGGCGTACTTTTTTTAAGGCGGGAATGACATCGTGCCTCATTTCATTTCTCAAATATTTCTTGTCCTGATTGCTTTGGTCCTCCCTCCAAGACAAGCTATTTTTCTTCGCGTAGTCTTCAATAGTACTTCGGCTAAATCTCAACAGAGGTCGCACTACGAAGTCTTGCCGTTCAGGAATTCCTGTCAATCCTTGAATGCCCGTACCACGAGAAAGATTGATTAAAAAGGTTTCCAAAGTATCATCCAAATGATGGGCAGTAAGCACATATTGCCCCACGCCTTCGGCAACCAAGGTTTCAAACCATTTGTATCGAAGGGTTCTTGCCGTCATCTGTGTGGATTCGCGAAGCTTGGATTTCTCTTTTTCGGTATCAAAAGAAATAGTTCGAACTGGAATGGATAATTGTTTTCCTAAGTCAATGACAAAGGCTTCATCCGCGTCACTCGCTTCATCGCGTAAATTAAAATTGCAGTGGGCTAAAGTCATGTCATAACCCAAATCATGACACAAATGCGTTAACACCACACTGTCCACTCCCCCACTGCACGCAATAATGAGTGGTGCCTTTTTTAAAAAAGGGAACTCTTTTTCAATATGGTTTTGAAATTGTGCTAACACCTTGTCCGTAAAATTAGGGGTTTTTGGACTCAAGGACTTTTCGCATGGCTTTCGCCTTTAATAAACACTCTTGGTATTCCTTTTCAGGATTTGATTTTGCAGTTATAGCACTGCCCACAGAAAACGAAACATACTTCGTTTCTGCGTTGTATAAAATACTTCGGATAACCACATTGAAATCAAAATCGCCGTTGGGTGCAAAGTAACCCACAGTTCCACTATACAAGCCTCTTTGGGTTACTTCGTGACTCTCGATAAGCTTCATGGCAGAGATTTTAGGAGCGCCTGTCATACTTCCCATGGGAAAGGTATCCTGAATCAATTCGGTTGATTTTTGCCCTTTCGCTACTTTGGCAACCACCGTACTTATCATCTGGTGTACTTGTTCAAAAGTGTAGACTTCGCATAATTCTTGTACCGCAACACTACCCTTAAGAGCGCTTTTGGATAAGTCATTCCGCACCAAATCGGTTATCATGATGTTTTCTGACCGTTCTTTAGGGTCTTGCCGTAAAGCTTCGGCAATTTCACTGTCCTCATTAGCACTTGTACCTCTAGGTGCCGTTCCTTTTATGGGTTGGGATAGCACCGTATCTCCCATTCTTTTTAGGTATCGCTCTGGGGAAGCACATAATACGTATTTCTCATCCCAGCGAAGCAAAGTACTAAAAGGCGCTTTGCTCATAGCGTTAAGATGTTCAAAAGTATGCAACGGATTCAAGCTAGTATGTTCCGCATAGAACTCCTGACAAAAATTGGCTTCATAAATGTCTCCTTTATGGATATGGTCCAACAAAGCATTTACCTTTTGGAAATAGGCTTCTTTATGAATACGCATCCGAATATGAGGCGTTTCTTTGGTCGAGGTATCAGCTTCCGGAAATGTGAAGGTTCTTAAAAAGTCAAAATCTGCTTGAATTTCCCCTTCCAAGGTACTTTGATACAGAAAAGTAGCTTCATTTCCGGTTAATTGGATGATTTTATCGGGAACAAAAAAACCAACCAAAGGGAAACCGACGTGGTCTGGATTCTCGGAAACCAAAGGTTCCAATTCGTTCTTGACATCATAGCTTATGAATCCGAAAAGCCAATCCTGTTCTTTATCCATAAAAGCTTGAACTTCATCGAGAGAATCAAGAGTTTGAGCAGAACGACTCGTCTGTTCTGTAATTGCCAAAGTAGCCTCGAAAGAAGCATACATATCTTTGTGGCCATTGCTGTCCAACCAAACGGAACGTTGGAAGCCGTGACCCCAATGCATCAAAGCTCTTTTGAACCGCTTTGGGTGGTCAAGTATAAATTTCTGCGAAACCCTTTTCAAAAAGACTTAGGTTATGGCTTGAAGAAAGGCGGCCAAAGCAGCCTCATGGTTGGATGCGATTTCAGCGTCTGCGAATCCATCCGAAGTAAGATTTTGACCAAATGAAGGCAAGGAGAACGTAGCGATGACCTTACCTCCAAAATAAGGCAACATTTGTTCTGCACGAGCCAAGGCATTTTTTGCGCCCCCTTTACCTGGAGAAGCCGCCATCAATAGAATGGGTTTGTCCTCTAAAAAGGTGCGTTCCAAACGAGAAAGCCAATCCATGGTGTTTTTGAAATAGGCTGATATATTGCCATTATGCTCATTAACCGATACAATAACACCGTCTACTTGGGCGAATTCGTTCTTGAATTCAACCAAAGAATTTGAAAAACCTTTTTGCTTTTCAATGTCTGCCGAATACATGGGGAAAGGATATCGGGTCATGTCCAGTACGCGCACATCATGATTTTTTATTTGCGCAGCCGTATGTTTTACCAATTGTAGATTGATGGATGTGGAAGAATTGCTTCCCGCAAATGCCAAAATCTTAGCCATAATTGAAAAATAACGTTGTTTTGCTAAAATACCGCAAAGCCCCGAATACTTGCGTGTATTTTGTCTAATTTTGCGCCATAAGAAATCCAAACCTATTGCGTTTCAAGTATATAGGTTAATTGATTGTGATGAAAGCCAAAACAACCCGACTGTTTTTTATTGATGCGATTCGTGCTTGGGCTATTTTGATGATGCTCCAAGGACATTTCATTGATGGACTTCTGGACCCTGTTTTTAGGGACAGGGACAACATGGTTTTCAATACATGGCTTTACTTCAGGGGGATTACGGCTCCGGTTTTCTTCACCGTTTCTGGTTTTATTTTTACGTATTTGCTATTGTGCGCCCCGCAGCAGGGTAAGGAAAACCCTAGAGTACGAAAAGGTATTCGGCGAGGTTTACAGCTACTTTTGATTGGCTATTTACTGCGCATGAACTTTATGGGACTCTTGCAAGGTGAGGTGTATAATGCCTTTTACTTGGTTGATGTGTTACACTGTATTGGGCTTTCGATTTTGTCCATCATAGGAATCTATGTTTTTAGTAGTAAAAAGGCTTCCTACGTTTTTCCCACAGTTTTATTGTTGACTACATTAGTGCTTTTCATCTTTGAGCCTTTATACAAACAATGGTCTTTTGATTTTATGCCTTATGCCATAGCCAACTATTTTACCAAGGTAAATGGTTCGGTATTTACAATAATCCCCTGGCTTGGCTACGCTTCTATTGGTGCTTTCGTATCCGTGCTATTCAACCGCTTTAAAACATACAAACATTTGTATCCGGTTGCCATTGGAACATTTTTAGCGGTAGGCACCTCGCTTATTTTTCTCTCTTCGCCAGCCTTTTTGAATTTGTTTAAATGGACTGGTATTTTATTGTTCAAACAAATTGAATTGAACAACTATCTTTTCATACGCTTGGGAGATGTATTTGTGGTCTTTGCTCTTTTCATGCTGGCCCAAGCTGCTTTAAAGCACAAAACTATTCTTCGTATTGGCAGTAATACGCTGTCCATATATGTGATTCATTTCATCATTCTCTACGGTAGTTTTACCGGTTTGGGCTTGTATCGTTTCTTTGACCACAGCTTAACCCCTGCGATTGCCATTCCTGGCGCTATTGCTTTTATGGTAGTTTGCACTGGACTCGCTTTGCAATATGACAAGCGCGAGCAGGATATTAAAACTGCGATACAGTCTACCTTGCTCAAAGCAATCGGTCAGCTTGTTGAATTTTGGAGAGTCTTGGTTCCTGTTGTGCGGGAAGTACTTCGAAAAGGACGTGATTTCGTTTTCAAATTACTTCGCCCTCAACGCAGTTAATCAATCCGCATCAATCTATGGTTATGGTTTCGGAGAGCAATAGTTCTCTGATGATAGGTCGCAACTGGGAAAAAGTAGTACCTACTTCAATATCTGGATGATACAAGGTTTTAATCATCGCCGCATCAAAGCTGGAAAACTCGGGTGCCAAACCGTTGCACATAAAACTTCTTGAAGGGTCATTGAATTGCTGACAATAATTGTTGCTGGCGTGACCAAAACCCATGATGTGACCCAATTCATGATCAAACAAGGGAATACTGTTGTTCTTCACCCAAATTCGTCCAACGGTAATATTGAAATCGCCATCACGATTAAAAAGAGCATAACCAGAGAAATTACCTGCCGAAATACGGTCATACATATCGGGCCAAAGACTTTCCACTTCTGATTCATTTCCGAGATATAGACGAATGTTTGCCTGACCTATATCATCCGTGAGTTCCAATCGGGTGCCGTCTGTAATGAAACCGTTCCAAACTTCGAGCTGATTCTCAATATCCTGGCGATAGGAATTTGCGATAGTACCTTCCAAAGACAGACGCACCACGCCAGACCATTTTTCATTTCGATTTCCGCCAAAGGAAGTTGGACTGAAATTAAAAGTTACGTATTCATATTCTTCAATAAACGCTTCTTGCAGGGCAGAAAGCTCCAAAGCTTGGTTTGGACCATCATTTGCATTAGGACCGTCATCATTTCCGCAGGCCGAAAGCATAAGCAAGACTCCTACACAAGCTAAATACTGGACTTTTTTCATAAGGGTATGGTTAAAATAGGAAGTGCCTTTTACCTAAAGGTACAAACTTATCGCCACCTAAAGTTTTATGACTTCGGATTGCAAAAGTCCCCTAACAATAGGTTCAACCGTTTCAAAAGGTTCTCCAATAGGAATATCGGGATGATACAATGTCCTGATGATTCCTGAATCGAATTTGGAGTAGGTTTGGCGAAGTGCAGCAGGACACATAAAGCTGAGCGAAGCATTGGAGTTGTTCTGACAAAAACCAGCGCTTGAATGGCCCAGACCAAGAATATGTCCAATTTCATGAATCAATAGTGAGGTACTTTGGTTAATCATATAAATCCGCCCTCCTGATATTGATAAATCGTTCAAATCAAAATTGGTGGAAGCATATCCCCCGAAGTTGTTTCGTTGGACAATAACGAAGATATCATTCCATAATACTTCCAATTCCTCTAGGGTACCAACGAAAAGATGAATATCAGCGTCTTCAAGGGTTTCTGCCAGAACCAGAGAAGTTCCATCGGTCATGAATGTATTTAAAACATCCAGCTCCCTTGAAACATTTTCCGAGAAGGTTTGATTAAACGTTCCATCCAAGAAAATACGAATCCCTCCTTTAAGTTTAGCAGTTAACCCTCCTTCGCTAAGGGTTTCCCTGCCATAGACTTTGTATTCAAATTCAGCAATAAATTGCTTTTGTTCAAGAGTCAGCAAACCCGTAGTTGGGTTGCTTGGAGGAAAAGAAGTCTGAGGGGGCAAACCAGACTCTTCGCTGCAGGCGAAGAGGAATAGAAATACCCCTAAGACAACTCCTTTTTTCATATGGGTTAAACGTGCAGCGCACGGTCTTCCGTGGCGGCCAAGGCTGCTTCTTTTACCGCTTCGGCATAGGTAGGGTGCGCATGGCTCATACGGGCCATATCTTCTGCAGAAGCCCGGAATTCCATTGCAGTTACTGCTTCGGTTATCAAATCGGCACAACGTGCGCCAATCATATGCACACCAAGTACCTCGTCTGTATTCTTATCGGCCAGAATCTTTACAAAGCCGTCAGTGTCCATACTGGCTCTGGAACGCCCAAGCGCGCGCATCGGAAATTGTCCTACTTTGTATTCGACCCCAGCCTTTTTGAGTTCTTCTTCGGTTTTACCTACTGCAGCCACTTCTGGCCATGTGTAAACTACCCCAGGAATCAAATTGTAATCGATATGCGGTTTCTGTCCGGCAAGAATTTCTGCTACCATGGTGCCCTCTTCTTCCGCCTTGTGTGCTAACATGGCTCCTTTTACCACATCACCTATTGCATAAATATTGGCTACGGATGTTTGCAAATGCGAATTGGTTTCTACCCTGCCACGTTCATCCGTTTGGATTCCTACAGCTTCTAAATTCAGTCCATCCGTGTACGCGTGACGTCCTACGGACACCAAACAATAATCCCCTGTAAAGGTTACCTCCTGCCCTTTTTTATCATCTGCTTTCACAACGATTTCGTCGCCGTTTCGCTCAACGGATTTAACTTTATGGGATAGGTGGAATTTGACTTTCTGTTTTTTCATCACCTTCATCAATTCTTTTGAAAGTGCCCCATCCATTCCTGGAATAATACGGTCCATGTACTCTACCACGCTTACTTCCGCACCCAATCGACGGTAAACCTGACCCAATTCCAAGCCAATTACACCCCCGCCGATGATAATCATGTGTTTGGGTATCTCCTTCAACTTCAAGGCTTCTGTAGAAGTAATGATACGTTCTTTATCGATTTGGATGAATGGTAAGGTAGATGGTTTTGAACCCGTGGCGATGATGATATTCTTCGCTTCAATGGTTTGAATTTCATTATCCTCACCTTTGATATCAACATGAGTGGCATCCTTAAAACTTCCGATACCGTGAAAGACCTCAATTTTGTTTTTATCCATTAAAAATTGAACGCCTTTGGTAGTTTGGTCTACTACGGCATCTTTTCGGGCAATCATCTGCTTCAAATTCACCTTGATTTCACCAGGAATATCAATACCATGCTCTTCGAAATGCTTAATGGCATCTTCATAATGGTGCGAGGAGTCCAACAAGGCTTTTGAAGGAATACATCCCACATTGAGACAGGTGCCGCCTAGCGTGTTGTATTTTTCAATGATTGCGGTTTTCATCCCCAATTGGGCACAACGAATTGCTGCAACATACCCTCCAGGGCCCGAGCCAATAACGGCCACATCATATTGATTCATATATCGGAAATAAGATTTTGAAAGAATTAATGAACTACAAAGTTACGAATGTTTTGCTGCAACTGGAAGCCCTTACATCGGGGCCAACGGAAATTTTCCAGCAGCAAATGCACCAAGCCAAACACCCCCTAACAGGGATAAGTTTTGACTGGCTTCAAACCAAGTAGGCGCGCTAATTTCATTGCAACTCGTCACGACCAATGCCATTTGGATAAGAACCGCCAGGGACAACCAAATATGGGGCCAGTGGGTTTTTCGAACCACAATCAATGCGGCCAAGAAACCACTAACGATTGAAGACCCTAAGATGGCCAATACGCTCAAAAAAAGCTGTCCTGAAGTTGACGTGCAATATCCAACTCCCTCAAAAAGAACGTCTTTGGAAAGTGTGGTGTATAACCAAAGTGATGAAGCCCCCACTAGGGTGGCTAAGGTTGACAGAAACAGACGGAAACGTAAGGTCATTTTTTGGTCGCGGTTTGGTCTACCTTAAAGAAACGTCAAAACCGAGACGGACGATATCCTCTTAACAAGATTTTGGAGTGGATTTAACTCTTTTTAGCAGAAATAACCGGCTTTTAAGGAAGATTTACCTTTTTGGAGAAGCCAATTCAAAATTGTAATATTACCCACAACCAATACGCGCTCATGTCAGAAAAAACCAAAAAAGCCAAGTTCCGTGAAAACGAAAATATTGTTGAAAATACCAGTTTGACGATTTGGGAAGCACTCATTCCCGTTTTTGCTTTGGTGGCAATGCTTGCGTTTAACGTTTACACTTTCGGTGATAGCGCGATAGAAGGTTCAAATCAGTTTATTCTTTTATTAGGCGGTGCGGTTGCGGCTATTGTTGGATTTAGAAAGAAAGTCTCTTACAAAAGAATGCTCGCGGAAGTTGCTGAGAATGTTAAGTCTACAACTGGAGCCTTGCTGATTCTTTTAATGGTAGGTGCGCTATCGGGAACATGGTTGGTAAGCGGCATTATCCCAGCCATGATTTACTATGGGCTTCAAATACTGAACCCAACGATATTTCTGGCGGCTTGTGTCATTATTTGTGCGATAATCTCCATTGCAACAGGAAGTAGCTGGACAACAGCCGCCACCGTTGGCATCGCTTTGGTTGGTATCGGTGATGCTTTGGGTATTTCATTAGGGATGACTGCCGGCGCCGTACTTTCAGGGGCGTATTTCGGAGATAAGATGTCTCCTTTGAGTGATACGACCAATTTGGCCCCAGCCATGGCAGGAGGCGACCTGTTTTCGCATATCCGATATATGGCTTGGACGACCATTCCAACCATATCCATTACCTTGATAGTCTTCATTATTTTAGGATTGACCATAGACACCTCTGGGAATGCAGATACCGAAGCCTTACTAGCAGATATTGAATCTGTATTCAATGTTTCTGCATGGTTGTTTTTAGTACCTGTCCTGGTAATTTTTTTGATAGTCAAAAAGACGCCTCCATTAGCCGCTCTATTAATAGGAACATTAACAGGTGGATTATTTGCCTTAATTTTTCAACCGGGTATTGTAGCAACAGTTGGTGGAGGAGAAGTCTTAAATCTTGAGACAGGATATAAAGGATTTCTGAATGCCATAACGGTTAAAACCAATATTCCAACCGACAATCCTGCTTTGAATGATTTGTTTCAAGCGAAAGGAATGGATGGTATGCTAGGCACCATCTGGTTAATCATATGTGCAATGGTCTTCGGTGGGATTATGGATGGGATTGGTGCTTTGCAGAGGATTACGCAGTCCCTTCTTTCATTGGCCAAGACCACCTTTGGTTTGTTTGCCAGTACCGTGGGAAGCTGTTTGGCTTTGAATGTTACTGCCTCTGACCAATATCTGGCCTTGGTAGTACCAGGAAAAATGTTTTCCAAAGCCTATGAAGAAAGAGGACTTGCTCCTGAAAATCTTAGTAGAACCTTGGAAGATTCCGGTACCGTTACCTCTGTTTTGGTCCCTTGGAATACTTGTGGAGCCTACCATAGCGGTGTGCTTGGTGTAAGCGTTGGGGAGTACTTCTTTTACGCCATATTCAATTGGCTCAGCCCGTTTATGACGCTATTGTTTGCCGCGCTAAATATTAAAATCAAGCAACTGGCCCAAAAAATCACGGCCTAAATATCACTTCATTTCTTATCAACAAATTGTTTTCGGAAGCAACCGCTTCGGAGAATCTTTCATAATTTCACGCCATAATCAAAATCATAAAACATGGCATCGATTACCTTGGGCGGCAACCCCGCCAACACCATAGGGGAACTACCCCAAATCAACACCCAAGCACCAGACTTTAGTTTAACCAAGTCAGACCTTTCACAAGCCTCCTTGAGCGATTACTCGGGTTCCAAACTGGTACTGAACATTTTTCCAAGTGTAGACACCGGAACTTGTGCCAAATCCGTGCGTCAATTCAATGAAGAAGCGGCGGAATTGGAGAATACCAAAATCTTGTGTATTTCAAGAGATTTGCCTTTTGCCCAAGCCCGTTTTTGTGGCGCTGAGGGAATTGAAAATGTTGAAATGCTATCAGATTTCAGAACCGGTGGTTTCGGAGATACCTATGGTGTAACCTTCGGAGATTCTGCATTTGAAGGACTTTTGTCTCGCGCCATAGTGGTGCTCGATGAAAACGGCATGGTAAAACACACCGAACAGGTTGCTGAAACGGCTGATGAGCCTAACTACAAAGCTGCGCTTGAAGCCTTGATGGATGCCTAAGGAATCTTTCCTTATCAATCGTATAAAAAGTGTTGGGTATGCCCTCAAGGGGATGTTTATTCTCATTCGAACGGAGGCTAGCATCAAAATCCAATTGGTTATTGCGCTTCTGGTCACCTTTGCAGGTTGGTACTTTCAAATTTCCATGGTAGAATGGTGCCTTCAGGTACTGTCCATTGGTTTGGTCATGGGAATTGAAGGAATCAATACGGCTGTAGAAAAGCTTTCTGATTTTGTACAACCCCAACATGATAAAAAAATAGGATTGATAAAAGATATTTCCGCTGGTGCCGTTATGCTAGTATCGTTTGCGGCGGTTATCGTAGGTTTGTGCATCTACCTCCCAAAGTTGTTTTGAAAGGCATCCGTGTTATGCCCCTCAATCGTAAATTTGTAAATTACCGCTTGGTTTAATCGGATTAATGGCGAAAAAGAGAACAAAATCAAAATCCAAAACCGCTACTAAAAAACGGAGCTTTAAGCTTTCTAAACAGAACCAGGTTATTCTGGGAAGCTCACTCATCATTTTGAGTATTGCCCTGTTTTTCTCGTTTGCCTCCTACTATTTTACTTGGCAGGATGACCAGAGTGCATTGTCAGAATTCAATGACCGAAATGCGCAGGTCAGCAATCTCATGAAAGTTTTTGGTGCTGCCATTAGCCATTTCTTTATGTTTAAAGGATTTGGATTGGCCTCCTTTGTTTTGCCCCTGCTTTTGGCCATCACCGGCTTGTATCTTTTTCTAGGACTACCCCTAAAAAATGTGATAAGCAAATGGATTTGGGGCCTTACCGGTATGGCCTGGACTTCAATTGCCCTAGGTTTCTTTGCTGAAGAAAAGCCCTTGTTAGGCGGAACCGTGGGCTATGAAATGAATGACTTTATTCAGGATTATACCGGAAGCATTGGTGTATTTCTCCTCTTGCTTTTTGTATTGATAGTCATTCTGGTGCGCCTGTTCAATTTTACCCCTGAAGGCGTGGCCAATTTTTTCAAAAAACAAAAAAAGACCCTGGCTGAAGATTTTCAAAAAACCCCTAAAAAACAAACATTTTCAGATAACTTGGAAACCACTTTGGAACTCAATAGCGAGTCTGAGGCAGAAGTTGTCTTGGACACCTACACTCATAAAAAGGACATTCCTCCTTTAAATCCTGAAGCTGGTTTAGACGTAAACGTTCCAGCAAAAGAAGAACCTGAAGAAGAGAAAATTGCTTTAAAGGTTGAAAAACTATCCGAAGAAAAAGAGGAAAAAGACATTAAGGCGGAAAAACTGGTTAAAGACTTTGGGGAATTTGACCCAAAGCTGGAATTGAGCCAATACAAATTCCCAACATTGGATTTGCTTGAGGCACATGGCACAGGTGGCGGCATCACCATCAACCAAGAAGAGTTGGAGGAGAACAAGAACCGTATCGTCAATACGCTCAAAAACTATAAAATCGGGATTGCACAGATTAAGGCGACCATTGGTCCAACCGTAACCCTTTACGAAATTGTTCCAGAGGCGGGTATCCGGATTTCAAAAATCAAAAACCTGGAGGACGATATCGCGCTTTCTTTGGCCGCTTTGGGGATTCGAATTATCGCACCAATTCCAGGTAAGGGAACCATAGGTATTGAAGTTCCCAACAAAAATGCCAGTATTGTCTCCATGCGTTCGGTAATAGCTTCCAGCAAATTCCAAAAAGCAGAAATGGAACTACCTATCGCCTTTGGAAAGACCATTAGCAACGATACTTTTGTCGTGGATTTGGCTAAAATGCCACACATGTTGATGGCAGGGGCAACCGGTCAGGGAAAATCTGTTGGATTGAACGCGGTTATTACCTCCTTGCTGTATAAAAAGCATCCCGCAGAGGTGAAATTCGTTTTAGTCGACCCAAAAAAGGTGGAATTGACGCTGTATAACAAAATCGAACGTCATTTTTTGGCGAAGCTACCTGATTCCGAAGATGCCATCATCACCGACAATACCAAAGTCATTCACACGCTGAACTCACTTTGTATTGAAATGGACAATCGCTACGAGTTATTGAAACTGGCGCTGGTTCGAAACATTAAGGAGTACAATGTCAAATTCAAGGCACGAAAACTCAACCCAAATGATGGGCATAAGTTTTTACCTTATATCGTTTTGGTAATTGATGAGTTTGCGGATTTAATCATGACTGCAGGAAAAGAGGTCGAGACACCCATTGCGCGTCTGGCACAATTAGCTCGGGCGGTTGGGATTCATTTGATTATCGCCACCCAACGTCCGTCGGTAAATGTGATTACCGGTATCATCAAAGCGAATTTCCCCGCCAGATTGGCATTCCGTGTTACGTCAAAAATTGATTCTCGGACTATTCTGGATACACAAGGTGCAGAACAACTCATTGGTCGCGGGGACATGTTATACACTCAAGGGAATGACGTGACCCGCATACAATGTGCTTTCGTAGACACCCCAGAAGTAGCCAAAATCACCGAATACATTGGCGCCCAGAGGGCTTATCCCGATGCGCATTTACTACCGGAATATGTTGGAGAAGATTCTGGCACAAGTCTTGATTATGATATTGCGGACCGCGATGCCATGTTCAAAGAAGCCGCCGAAGTCATCGTTAACGCACAACAAGGTTCAGCCTCTTTGATTCAGCGAAAGCTAAAATTGGGATACAACCGTGCCGGAAGAATCATAGACCAGTTGGAAGCTGCCGGAATTGTAGGTCCTTTTGAAGGTAGTAAGGCAAGACAGGTATTGGTCCCTGATATTTTCGCCTTGGAACAATTATTGGAAAACGAAACAAAATAACAACGATGCTTAAAAAAATACTTTTTCTCACCTTGGTTCTTATGATTCCAGTTTTAGGAACCGCCCAAAACGCTACAAAAGCCAAAGCGCTTTTAGAAGAAGTTTACAACAAGGTCAAGGGCTACGATAATATTTACGTAGACTTCAAATACAGTTTGGAAAACACCGAAGCGAATACCAAAAGTGAAACTCGAGGTAATGCTACACTTCAAGGTAACAAATATTTAGTGGATTTGTTTGGTTCCAAACAAATGTATGATGGTAAAAAAGTCTACACCGTGGTGCCGGACAACGAGGAGGTCATCATTGAAGATAAAAGTGAAGACGAAAACACCATTACGCCTTCCAAAATGTTGACTTTCTATCGGGAAGGCCACACCTATCAATGGGATATTCTTCAAAATGTAAAGGGTCGCAAAATCCAGTATGTGAAGTTGATTCCTATCGATACAAATTCCCAGATAAAATCCATTTTATTGGGTGTAGATGCTGAAACCAAGCATATTTACAAGCTTATCGAAACCGGAAAGAACGGCACAAAGACCACCATCTCCGTTAATTCTTTTAAAACAAATCAGGCGCTATCGAATACCTTGTTTACCTTTAACGCGAAAAAATACGAAGACGAAGGGTATTACATCATAAGGAATTAGACGTTGACGATATTAGACCGATACATTTTATCGAGGTTTCTTTATAACTTTTTTAGCTCCTTTTTTATCCTGATTGTGATTTTCATCTTTCAGGGGATTTGGCTTTTCATCGATGACCTTGCCGGAAAAGGCTTGGGTATTGTAATCATCGGAAAGTTCATCTTTTACTTCATTCCTACCCTTATCGACAAGGTTTTGCCGCTGACGGTACTTTTATCATCTATTTTAACTTTTGGAACCTTTGCGGAAAACTACGAGTTCGCGGCGATGAAAGCCTCAGGCATTTCGTTGCAACGTGGTATGCGAAGTCTTATCGTTTATGTAAGCTTCCTAGGACTCGTGACCTTTTTCTTTGCCAACAATGTGATTCCAAAATCAGAACAAAAGATGTTCAACCTGCGCCGGAATATTGCCAAAGTAAAACCCGCTGCTGCGATTACCGAAGGAGTTTTTAGTGATTTTGAAGGCACTGGCGAAGGCATGAACATCAAGGTGGATAAAAAGTTTGGTGACCAAGACCGCTTTTTGGACAATGTCATTATCCATAAAAAAACAAAACAAGGGGTTAACAACACCGTCATCAAAGCCAAGGAAGGTGAACTCATCAGCAGTGAAACCTCAGATATTATCCAGTTGGTTCTCAAGGACGGGCATTATTACGAAGAGCTCAAGCCCAAAAAGAACAAGGAAAAGCGGAAACATCCCTTTGCCAAATCAAAATTCGAGACATATACCATCAACATTGATATTTCTGAACTCAACAATCAAGATTTGGAAGAAGATGGAAACATCACCACCAACAAAATGAAAAATGTCTCCCGACTCATCAAGGATATCGATTCCTTGCGGGATGACAACCTCAAAAAGGTAGATGCCTTCTCGAAGAACATCACACGGCGTATGGGGGCTTTTCCAGTTGTAGCCGCAAAAGATTCGACTAAAAAATCAGTGATATCCGTCGCCCAAATTCAAGATACTATAGCGCAAAAGAAAATTGAACAGGATACCGTAGCCATTGCCGCTTCTAGTCCAGAAGAAATCATTGAGGCTCTTCCCGATTGGCAACAAATCCAGATTTTAAACAATGCCCATACTTCCGTCAATGGCATTTTGACCACGGTTGAAGCAAAAAAAGAAGAGCTCCAAAAACGTTTCAAGTTTTACAACAGCCATATTCTTTCGTTACACCAGAAGTATGCTTTGGCCTTTTCGTGCATCATCCTATTTTTCGTTGGAGCACCTTTGGGCGCCATCATTCGAAAAGGAGGGTTGGGATTGCCCATGGTCATCGCCATTATTCTGTTTCTGACGTATTACTTTATCGGAGTGTTTGCTGGGAACTATGCGAAAGAAGGAAATATTCATCCTTCCATCGGTGCATGGATTTCTACACTTATCATGTTACCTTTGGGTATTGTTTTGACCAAACGTGCCACTACGGATAGAAGTCTTGTTGGAATTGGCGGTTTGATTGACTTTTTCAAAAACCTTTTTAAGAAGAAGGAAAAAGCGGAGCAAGCGTAACGAATTATGATGGTAAAAGAACAGAAGATAGCATTGAACACCATTCCAGAAGCGATTGCAGATATTAAAAACGGAAAGGTAATCATCGTTGTGGATGATGAAAACCGTGAAAATGAAGGGGATTTTGTCGCTGCGACGGAAAAAATAACCCCGGAGATGGTCAATTTCATGGCCAAACATGGGCGGGGACTTATTTGCGCACCGCTTACGGAAGGTCGCTGCAAGACTTTGGGGCTGAACAAAATGGTTTCCCATAATTCAGACCCTTTAGAGACGGCATTCACAGTTTCTGTGGATTTAAGAGGTGAAGGCGTTACCACAGGAATTTCAGCCGCGGATAGGGCAAAAACCCTTTTATCCCTCACGAATAAGAATACCAAAGCACACGATTTAGCCCGCCCTGGACACATTTTTCCGTTGATTGCAAAAGAAGGCGGCGTTTTGCGCAGAACGGGGCATACGGAAGCCGCAATAGATTTTGCCCGATTGGCTGGATTACAACCTGCAGGGGTCATCGTCGAAATCATGAACGAAGACGGTAGCATGGCAAGACTTCCTGAATTGAAAGAAGTCGCCAAACGCTTTGACTTGAAAATCGTTTCTATTGAAGATTTGGTTGCTTATCGTATGGAGCATGACAGCCTCATTGAGCGCAAGGAATCTTTTGATATTGTTACGCGTTTTGGGGAATTCAAACTTTGTGCGTATCAACAAACCACGAACGACCAAGTACATATTGCCCTAACCAAAGGCAGTTGGAAACTTGGGGAACCGATTTTAACGCGAATCAACTCCACTTGGGTGAACAACGATATCCTTGGGACATTGACCAGCAATCCGGATGAGACTTTGACCCAGATGTTTGAGGCGTTGAACGCTACTGAGAAGGGCGCAATGATTTTTATCAATCAGGGACATCCCACTAGCAATCTGCTTAGTCGATTAAGCGAATACAAAGCACTACAAAAAGAAGGAATCTTTAAAGCTCCTAAAATTGAGATGGATGCTAAAGATTTTGGTATTGGAGCACAAATACTGCACGATTTAAACATTTCCAAAATTCGGTTACTGACCAATTCAAAGCAGACCCCGAGAGTAGGTATGGTCGGTTACGGATTGGAGATTGTGGAGTACGTGAACTATTAATTAGTTGCTAGAATCGTTTCGCGCATTAGTGCAGCACGTCGGTGTACTTCTTCCGCTTCCCATCCAATCTTTACAAGGCAAGAAACATTCCGACCCATCCATTGGTCCGAAAGGCGGAAATTCCGGTTTGCATTGGATTTCATTCTTTCCCTAGCTTCTTCTGGCAACTTAAAAAGGGTCTGTTCTTGCAAAAGATGTTCCCACTTTCGGTAATAATGCCAATTGTTGTCATACCAGTAAAAACAAGCATCAATTCCCGCCGCACCCAAAGCGGAATGAACCTTTCTTGCTTGCGCTTCTGAAGCCATGAAAAAGTTCAGGAACGAATAATTTTCAACACCGCCTTCGGGTACTTTTCGGAAAGTGAGTCCTTCAATATCTTTCAAGGCGTCTCTTAGGATGCCATAGTTTTTTTCTTGAAGGGCCAAAAATGTATCCAAACGCCCTAGCTGTGCCAGACCTACTGCGGCATTCAGCTCGGATATCCTAAAATTATATCCCAAAAAGGGGTGTGCTTCCGCCCCCCTATCTTTTCCGATATGGTCGTGCCCATGGTCTGAGAACATATGTGCTCTCTCATAAATTTCCTTTGAATTGGTAATAAGGCCACCACCCTCTCCACAGGTGATGGTTTTCACATAATCAAAAGAGAAACAACCCGCATCACCAATACTTCCCAAAGGTTGCCCATGGTAAGTTCCTCCAATCGCTTGGCAAGCATCCTCCAACAACAACAAATTCTTTTCAGCACAGATGGCTTTCAATGCATTCAAATCGGCCATGGAGCCGCACATATGGACGGGCATTATCGCTTTGGTTTTAGGCGTTAAAGCATCACGCACCGCCTTTGGATTCAAGGTTAGTGTCTCGTCAATATCTACCAAAATCGGAACCGCCCCGACGGCTAAAATCGATTCAAAACTTGCCACAAAAGTAAATGTGGGCATGATGACCTCGTCCCCTGCTCCAATCCCCATACAGGCCAAAGCAACGGTCAAAGCAGACGTGCCACTACTGGTTAAATGGGCATATTGAGTTTGCATTCGGGCGGCCAGTTTTTGTTCCAATTCCAAAGCCTTCCACAGGTCCTGGCGCATGCCATCAAAACCATACCGCATGAGCACTCCAGTATCCAACACCTCGTTTACGGAAGCACGTTCCAAATCTCCAAACAATTCAAATCCAGGCATATGTTTGTCTTACTAAAAAAACCAAAGTTTAATGGCCATGACGACTACCATAACCACCAAAAACGTTTTGATAAATCCATCTCCTTTTCTCACGGAAAAACGGCTGGCAAACCATGCGCCGCTTCCGTTTCCAATAGCCAAAATAAGCCCTAGTTTCCAATCTACCTTATCATTCAATGCGAAAACCGCCAAAGCTGACAACATGTAAACGAAAACCACAAAAACTTTCGTAGCGTTCACTCTTACCAAATTCATACGATTGACAAAATGCATAAAAAGAATCATCAAAAATCCTAACCCTGCATTAATAAACCCCCCGTAAATTCCAAAGAAGAAAAACACGACGATGCCCAACCAAAGGTATTTGCCCGTAAGCCTTTCTTGCATTTCTTCCATGCGCATTTTGGGTTTGAATATGATAATCAATACCACTGCCAACATCACCATAGCCAAAATGCGATTAAAGGCTTCTCCATCTACATCAACCGCTATGTTTGCCCCAACTATGGAGCCAAAAAAAGCGGATATTCCCAAATACAGGTTAAACGGGAAAGTTGAAACCCCTTTGCTTCGAAAACCTGCTGTTGCCATTGCAGTTTGAATCACAATGGCGACCCTATTGGTCCCGTTGGCCACGGCGGGCGGTAATCCTAAAAAAATCAAGGTTGGTAAGGAGAGTAAAGACCCCCCTCCCGCCATGGTATTGATAAACCCAACCGCGAAACCAACAACCACCAGTAATACGTAATGCCACCATTCCTCCATGGTTCAAAAGTAGCACCCCTAGAAGGAATACGAGCTAGAATAAATTAAGTATCGCAAACTTTCACAGAAAGAAAAAAGCTTGTTATATTTGCACCCGCTTGCGCAAAAGCTTCGGCTAGCAAGACCACAATTTGGAGGAATGGCAGAGTGGTCGAATGCGGCAGTCTTGAAAACTGTTGAGGGTCACACCTCCGGGGGTTCGAATCCCTCTTCCTCCGCTGAGAAACACCATCTCGAAACAAAGAACCCTGTAAATTATTGATTTAAAGGGTTTTAATTTTTTATACTATCAAATGATAGCATTTGAAATTATGTTAAAAAGTGTCCTATTCGGTGTCAATCCAAATTCTTCTCCCAACTGACACCTATCTAATTACAAAATATTGTTAATCAACACATTACCTGGATACCTATTTAAATAAAATTTCCTAATTTGAAGGAAATAATCGTTTAAATCGGTGTCAGTTTATGGTTTCACTATTGTTCTACCTCAAAAAGAGCAAAGCGGACAGAGAAGGAAGGGCTATGATTTATCTTAGAATCACGGTCGATGGCAAAAGGGTTGAGATGAGTACAAATCGAAAAACCTATTCTCACAAATGGAATGCTGCACAGAGTATGGTTCAAGGGTTCTCCCCTGAAGTAAGACAATTGAATGTATACTTGGCCAAAATGAGGACTGACATTTATAAACATGTAGAAAAATTGAAAGAGGCTGACTTTGCTTTAACAGCAGAATCGCTTCGGAATGCCTATATGGGTAGAGGCCAGAAATACAAAATGCTTTTGGAGGTGTTTCAAGAACATAACAATCAGGTGAACAATTTGGTGGGGCAAGATTTCGCAGAAGGTACAGCTGAACGCTATCGCACGGCCAGAAGCCATTTGGCAGAATATATTTTGTTCGAATACAAAAGGAAAGATATTCCGGTAAGGCAAGTTGACCATGCTTTTATAACTGGTTTTGAATACTATCTAAAGACTCAACGAAAATGTAGCCACAACACAGCCATTAAATATGTGGTCAATTTTAAAAAGATCATCCGCATTGCCTATGCAAATGGGTGGATTGCCAAAGACCCCTTTGCAAACTACAAAGTTCGGTTAAGAAATATTGAACGCGAGTTCTTGACAGCTGAGGAATTACAACACTTGATGGACACCCCTTTTCAACATCAACGATTGGAGCATGTACGTGATTGTTTTGTTTTTTGCTGTTTTACAGGTCTGGCCTATGCTGACGTTAAAAAACTAAGCCATGATGATTTTGTCACCGGCATAGATGGAGAACTTTGGATCAATACTAAACGAACCAAGACAAAAACCAAAAGCAATATTCCCATATTACCGACAGCATTAATGATTTTAGAGAAATATGAGAATAGTCCGTATTTGGTCAAGGATAAAGTTCTACCAGTTTTGACCAACCAAAAGATGAATGCCTATCTAAAAGAAATAGCCGATTTAAGTCGCATCAAAAAAAATCTTACCACACATTTGGCCCGACATACATTTGCTACTACTGTAACCCTTTCCAATGGGGTACCCATTGAATCAGTAAGTAAGATGTTAGGGCATAAATCACTCAGGACTACACAGCACTATGCGAAAATCTTAAATCGGAAGGTTAGTGAGGATATGCAGTTGCTCAAGGAGAAATTGAGGGTAAAGGATAAAATACATAAATCCAGTCAACCTTGAGTTATTAGAAATAATTCCAGGTAGGCATCGCTTTTAATCAACTACATTTGAAAGATATATTGTGTTTATACTTACTGAACCGCACTAATAATAAGGGATGAGTAATAATAGCAACATAGAGATTTACCAAAGTACCGATGGCCAAACTAAAGTCGAAGTAACCTTTGATAATGAAACGGTTTGGTTAAGTCAAGAGCAATTAGGTCTGCTTTTTGAACGGGATAGAACGGTTGTAGGTAGACATATAAAAAATATTTTCAGGGAAGGTGAATTGGAAGAAGAAGTGGTATGTGCAAATTTTGCACATACCACTCAACATGGCGCTATACAAGGGAAGACACAGACTAAAACAACAAGGTACTATAATTTAGATGTTATTATTTCAGTGGGGTATCGAATTAAATCCATTAGAGGCACTCAATTTCGGCAATGGGCAAGCCAAAGATTAAAAGATTACTTGATTAAAGGGTATGCTCTCAATCAAAAGAGATTGCAACAAACAAATCAGGAAATCCAAGTACTTCGATCAGGAATTCGGATACTTGGTAGAGCCATTGAGGATAAAGTGCAACAGCAGGGTCACGAATGGCTTAGTCAGTTTACAAAGGGACTTGCATTACTGGACGACTATGACCATGAAAGATTAGATTCAAAAGGACTCACCATAACCAAAACAACATATCCAACTAAAGAGGAATACCAAACCCTAATAGACCAAATGAAAGAGGAATTTGATTCTGATGTTTTTGGGTTAGAAAAGGATAAAGGATTTGAAAGTGCCATTTCCCAAATCTCAAAAGGATTCGGAGATCAGGACTTTTATCCCAGTTTAGAGGAAAAGGGGGCCGCCTTACTCTACTTGATTACCAAGAACCATGCTTTTACAGACGGCAATAAGAGAATCGCCGCTGCATGCTTTCTCATGTTTCTTGAAATGAATGGTATGTTAATGATTAATGGAATACCAATAATAAGTAATGAGGCTCTGGCAAGCCTTACCCTCTTTGTAGCAGCAAGTAAGCCTGATGAAATGGAAACTGTAAAAAATCTGGTAATAAGTATTCTCAATAGAAACAAAGCTAAATACCGGCCTGTTCAGTAATGTCCCAAATCCTTACGTAAGGATTTGGGACATTACTGAACAGGCC
>JBCBPD010000022.1:0-43421 GCA_039820925.1 Bacteroidota bacterium
ACCAACGTAAGGGATTATGGTTTTGCTACTTCAAGAAAGTTTATTTGGGACATGCAAGCTGTTAAAGTAGGTAGCAAAGATGTGATGGCAGTGTCCATGTATCCTAAAGAAGGAAATCCACTTTGGGAAGACTACTCTACTAAAGCGGTAGTACAAACCTTGATTACCTATTCAAAACACACTTTCGACTACCCATACCACAAAGCGATTTCGGTTCATGCCAAGAATCAAGGGATGGAATATCCTATGATTTGCTGGAACTACGGACGTCCTAATGAAGATGGCACGTACAACGATAGAACGAAATACGGGATGATTAGTGTTATCATTCACGAGGTAGGACACAACTACTTCCCCATGATTGTAAACTCTGACGAACGCCAATGGGGCTGGATGGATGAAGGATTGGATACGTTCATGCAATATTTGACAGAGCAGGAGTTTGGGAAAAACTTCCCAGATGTGATTGCTCCAAATGACAAATATCCTTCGCGCCGTGGCGAGCCTGCCAAGGTCGTGCCTTACATGAGTGGTGACCAAGACTACATTGCTCCAATTATGTCCAATCCTGAAAACGTTTACAGTTTAGGACCAAATGCTTATGGCAAACCTGCCACAGCCTTGAACATTTTGAGAGAGACCGTTATGGGCAAAGAATTGTTTGACCATGCGTTCAAAACCTATGCGCAACGTTGGATGTTCAAACACCCAACTCCTGAGGATTTCTTCCGCACAATGGAAGACGCTTCCGCAGTGGATTTGGATTGGTTCTGGAGAGGATGGTTCTACACCACAGATTACGTCGACATCGGCGTGAAAGAAGTAAAGAAATTCTATGTTAGTTCCGAGCCGAATGCCGAGATGAAGAAATATATGGAAGACCGCAATGTAACAGAAGCGGATTTCCCTCCACTGGTATATTTGGTAGAAGAAAGCAGTGAGGATTTTAACGAAAACCTCAAAGGAAAAGCCCCATCAGAAACTTCTAAAAACTTGAAGGAGTTTATGATGGACAACATGACGGCTGAAGAAAGGGCCCAAGTAAAAGAACCAAAATACTTTTACGAGATAACTTTCGATAAACCAGGAGGTATTCCAATGCCATTGATTGTTGAGTACACTTACGCCGATGGTACCAAAGAGAGCATCACTTATCCGGCAGAGATTTGGAGAAAGAACGATAGTGAGGTAACCCGTGTGATGGCAACCGAAAAAGAGTTAACCAATATCGTAGTGGACCCAAAATTGGAAACTGCTGATATCGATACGGAAAATAACAGCTGGCCCAAGAAAGAAGAAAAGTCTGATTTCAGTAAATTCAAGGACAGCATTAAAGGAAAATAGTCACTAGTGACCTTTTATAAAAAAGCCCCGTGATTTCACGGGGCTTTTTGTTTGACAACCTAACTTCTCGTTATATTTGTTGTATGTACTTGTTGTTCATTAGTGGCGCTGAGATTTTTTTCATCCTGTTCATTGTGGTGATGGTTTTTGGGGCGGATAAGTTACCCGGCATTGCCAAAGGATTGGGAAAGGGGATGCGCCAATTACGTGACGCCACGGACGATATCAAACGCGAGATTCAAAAAAGCGCTGAAAAACAGGGTATAGACACCGACTTTACCAAAGATATCCGCGAAGAGCTGAATGAAGTGAAGAAAAATGTAGATGAGGTGACAGGAACCATTAAAAGAAAATAGGTTCCATGCTCGATGGGCTCATACAATGGGATAAAGAACTGCTAGTCTACCTGAATTCCCTTGGCTCCCCAAAATACGATTTACTTTGGCTTACCTTGACCAGAATCGATGTTTGGATTCCTCTTTTTATACTCTTTGGATTTTTACTTTTTCGAAAAGCACCTCGTAAAGCCGCAACGCTTCAATTAAGCTTCCTACTGGTTTATGCATTGTTCATTACCCTCTTATCCAAAGGGGTCAAAATCCTGACCTATCGGTTGCGCCCTTGCAACGACCCCGACATCAATCGATTTATGCGCATATTGGATACCCCCCACGATTTTAGTTTTTTCTCAGGGCATGCTTCCAGCTCTTTTGGAATCACCTTGTTGATGATGCTGTTCCTGAAAGACCGTTATAAATGGGTGGCTATCTTCCTGATTTGGCCGCTTTTGTTCGCATACAGTAGGTTGTACTTGGGGGTACATTTCCCCTTGGATGTTTTGGTAGGAGGGTTAGTAGGAATCGTATCCGCGCTGTTGTTTTACAAATACTATCAAACCCTTAAAGTACGCGACACAACGTCAGTCCATCCCGAATAGGGAGTAAAACCGTTTCTACTCTGGGGTCTTCTTTGAGTTTTCTGTTGTAGGTCATTAAAGCCTGGGTGGCATAATCAGTGGATTCCACTTCTTCCACTACTTTGCCTGACCAGAGCACATTATCGGAAAGGATGATGCTACCCGGTTGTACTTTGTCCATTACCTGCTCGAAGTAAGCGTCGTACTCAATTTTGTGCGCATCGATAAACACCAAATCAAAAGGTCCTTCGAGATTAGGAATAATTTCAAGGGCATTCCCAATATGTTGGATAATCTGGGAGCTATATGCGCTTTCCTGAAAATAACGTTGTTGTAAATCATACAACTCTTCATTCACCTCAATGGTATGGAGCTCACCGTCAGGATGCATTCCTTCCGCAAGGCATAAAGCAGAATATCCGGTATAGGTTCCAATTTCAAGAATTCGTTTGGGACGAATCAATTTGGAGAGCATACTCAATACCCTTCCCTGAAAATGTCCAGTAATCATTCGAGGTCGAACGACTTTTAAGTGGGTTTCCCGAGTAAGCTTGGCCAGCAATTCGGGTTCGTTCTCCGAATGCTCGGCGATATAGGATTCTAAAACTGCAGAAAGAAAATGCATGGTTTGTTTTCGCAAAAATAGAGAAACCTGTACTTTCAAAACATAGAAATGAGACTATGGAAAAGGATTATATCATTCGGGAAGCAACACTAGATGACTTAGCAGTTTTGAAGGATTTTGAGCAAGAAATCATTGCCGCTGAAAGACCTATGGACCCAACCCTAAAGCCTGGAAAAATTTCTTACTACGATCTCGCGGAATACATTGAAGACAAAAACAAATGCGTTCTGGTTGCTGAAAGTAATGGGGACCTGATTGCCTCGGGCTACGCAATACCGAAAAGTGCCAGACACTACCTTAACCATGATACGTATGCCTATTTAGGGTTCATGTACACCGTACCTGAATGGCGTGGGAAAGGTGTAAACAAGGCCATTGTGGATGGTCTAAAAGATTGGTCTAAACAAGCAGGGTATACCGAACTTCGGTTAACGGTTTACACCGTCAATGAAGGGGCCATTCGAGCATACGAAAAAGCAGGCTTCAAAAAACACTTTATTGAAATGCGTTTGGAGTAGAGTACAGTCGAATCGGATATCAAGTCTTATTTTTGTAAAAAGCTATGTCCATGTACCAAAACACCTTGGAGTTCGCCCAAAGTCTTGATGAAAAAGACCCCTTGCGAAAGTATCGGGAGCAATTCCACTTTCCACAACATGAGGGACGAGATGTCGTCTACTTTACCGGAAATTCCTTGGGATTACAGCCTAAATTGGCACAAAAGTATGTGGATGATGTCATGAAGGACTGGCGAGAAATGGCCGTAGAAGGGCATTTTTATGCCGATAAACCTTGGTGGGATTATCACGAAAGACTAGCTGAAGGCATGGGTAAGATTCTCGGAGCAAAACCGGAGGAAATCTCCATCATGAACACGCTCACGGTGAACTTGCACCTTTTGATGGTTTCGTTTTATCGACCCACCGCTACACGTTTCAAAATCCTCTGTGAAGAAAAAGCGTTTCCTTCTGACCAGTACATGTTGAAAAGCCAGTTGCGTTTCCATGGTTTGGACCCCGAAGAAGCCTTGATAGAGGTTAAAAAGCCTGAAGGAAAGCATGCTTGGGAGACGCAAGATATTCTGGATGCCATTCAAACTCATGCGGATGAAATAGCCTTGGTCTTAATGGGCGGCGTGAATTATTACAACGGACAGGTCTTGGACATGCAGGCGATTACCGAAGCGGGCAAAGCCGCTGGTGCAATGGTAGGTTGGGATTTAGCCCATGCCGCCGGAAATGTGGCTATGTCCCTTCACGATTGGAATGTGGATTTTGCAGCTTGGTGCAGCTATAAGTATTTGAACAGCGGACCTGGCAATGCTTCCGGAATATTTGTCAATGAAAAGTATTTAGACCAAAAAGATATCCCACGATTTGAAGGGTGGTGGGGTACCAAAAAAGAGACCCGGTTTTTAATGGAACCTGAGTTCGACCCTATTCACACCGCAGACGCATGGCAGCTGAGCAATCCACCTATTTTGTCCCTTGCTCCGTATTTGGCTTCTTTGGAATTGTTTGATGAGGTGGGCATGCCTACTTTGATTGAAAAACAACAAAAAATTGTTGCCTTTTTAGAGCATGTGTTGCATGATATCGATTCACAAGTCGAGTCTCGGTTTGAAATCATCACCCCAAAAGACCGAGGTTGCCAATTATCGGTTTTCCTTCACGGAGAAGGCAGAGAACTTTTCGACTATTTGATGAACCATGGGGTTATCACGGATTGGCGCGAACCCAATGTTATCCGGTTGGCACCGGCACCATTCTACTGTTCTTTTGAAGATATGTATCGCTTTGGGCAAGTTTTGAAAGCGGGAATCTTTTCCAAATCATCCGTTGCGAAGTAGTTTGAGGTAGGTGGTTGGGGTCATTTTCCTGTAGTGCCGAAACTGTTTGGTGAAATAAGAAGCGTTGGTAAAACCGCACTGATACATCACCTCATTCACCGTATGGTCGCTGTTTTTGAACAATTCCGCAGCCTTTTGAATCCTGAAATCATTCAAAAAATCCACAAAACGCCTTTGGGTCATTTGTTTAAAAAAACGACTGAAGGAATTGGTGGTCAAGCCCAGTTTATCTGCCATGTCGGATAGGGTAATGCTTTGGGCGTAGTGTGCATTTACATATTCAAAAACGGTTTCAAGGCGTTTGATGTCGCTATACTTTTGAGAAGGTACCGTTACACCCTCCATCAGGTTTCCCACAGATTTGGTTTGAGACAATTTCTGTAAAATGTCGAGTAGATTAATCAGTTTTCCGGCATCGTCCTGGTGCTCAAAACTCAAAAATCGTGAAGTGAGTTCGGTTTTGATTCTGTCTTTAAAAACCACCACATCTTGGGCTTTTTCCAGAAAGTCTTGCAACAAGGTTAACTCAGGAAAGGCATTTAGACGTTCTAGAATAAAATCCTTTTTGAATTGGATAACTACTTCGCGATTGTCTGAAAAATCCTGATTTCCAAAATCTGTATGGGGAATGTTTCCCGCCAGAAAAACAAGCACACCGTTTTCATATGGAATTTTTTGGGAGCCAATGTTCAAAACACCATTCCCGTTCTTAACAAATACCATTTCATACTCTGGGTGAATGTGCCACCCGCTGGGAGAGCATTGGTCGGCCTTCGTGTATGTCCTGATTTTAACGGACTGCTTTTTATCGACATTAACATGTTCAAGAATGGGTCTCATGCGACTAAACTACCAAATATCTATATGTATTTCTTAGAAAATGAATAAAATGTATTAAAAATCGAATACTTTATGCTAAAATGACGATAGAAATCCAGCGTACTTTGTTCTTCAATTTGTTCGATTATAAGGAGTAAAATGAAAATCATGACTGCAAACGAGTATTTCGTTTTGAACAATCAAGTAAAAATGCCCAAGGTTGGGTTAGGTGTTCTTTTTGCCAAAAATGATAAAGAAGTTGAAAATGCCGTGGTTTCCGCTTTGGAATCCGGATACCGAAAAATCGATACCGCTTCTGCCTATGAGAATGAAGAGGGAGTTGGAAAAGCCATTAGAAAGAGTGGGGTGTCACGGGAAGACATTTTCTTGGGAACCAAAGTATGGAATACGGAACAAGGATATGAGGCTACATTTAACGCTTTTGAAAGAAGCTTAAACCGATTACAAACGGATTACGTGGATTTGTACCTGATTCATTGGCCAGTCAGGTCAAAATACAAGGATACCTATCGCGCCATGGAGGAGATTTACGAAAAGGGGCTAGCGAAGGCTATCGGAGTATGCAACTTTAGTATGGACCAATTACAGGACCTGATGGAACATTCGGATATTGTTCCTGCCGTTAATCAGGTGGAAATGCATCCACATCACAGCCAATCGGAGTTATTGGGTTTTGCCCAGCAACATGGAATCCAACTTGAGGCCTGGCGCCCCATAATGATGGGCGAAGTGTTGAACATTAATGAGCTGGCGGAAATAGGGAACAAATATGATAAATCTCCAGTCCAAGTTTCCTTGCGATGGTTGGTGCAAAGGGGCGTTGCCGTTATCCCCAAATCAGTGACTCCAAACCGGATAAAGGAAAACATCAATATTTTTGATTTTGAACTATCAAAGACTGAAATGGATATCATAGAGGGATTGAACCAAAATAGAACCTTAGGAGAGGATTTGTCCCATATTTTTTGATTTGCATGAAATCACTACGACTTATTTTATCGAACCCGAAGTACTTTGCACCATCTTGGGTTTTTGCCAGTTTGAACATCTGGTTCGGAACTTGGGCCATTTACATTCCAACAGTCAAGGACCAGCTTCAAATTGACAAAGCTGATTTGGGAATCGCTTTATTCTGTTTGTCCTTGGGTGTTTTTGCCATTTTCCCTTTGGCTCCTTACATCATCAATCGTATTGGCGTGGGTAAGGCCACTTGGTATGGTGTGGTGTTGAGTAGTCTTGCAGCCCTCTTTCCATTGATAGTACCGAACTACTATCTTCTAATGTTGGCCCTTTTTTTATTTGGTGCTTCCAACGGTATAACAGATATTTCCATGAACACCTTGGTTGCTGAAATTGAGAAAAAAGAGAAACAAAATTTCATGTCGGCGGCTCACGGCTTCTTCAGTTTGGGGGGGGTAATTGCTGGGTTGGGCAGTTTTTTGATTCCGGTGTTGGACAGTCCGTTTTTGCACATGCTGTTGATTGTGATTCTGGTTTTTGGTATCAATTTGTACGTAAAAAAGCACTATTTCGCCATCAAATCCGAACCTATTCAAAAGGAGGCGTTTAGCTTCAAATTATTTAAACCACTTTTTCTTCTAGGAATTATAGGATTCGTGGCCTTTGGCAGCGAAGGGGCCATTGTCGACTGGAGTGGATTGTATCTCAAGGAAGTGACTTTTGCTCCTGAAGCGTTAATCGGAGCGGGATTTTTGGCCTTTAGCACAGCGATGACTTTAGGGCGCTTTTTAGGTGATGGCATTAGCGAGCGAATTGGTGCTGTGAATATCGTCGCCTTGGGCGCTATTATTGCAGTCTTGGGCTACGTTTTGGTACTGTCCGGTCAAACGCACTGGGCCATTATTGGTTTTGCCTTGAACGGATTGGGCTTTTCCGTAATCGTTCCAGAGCTATTTCGTATTGGGGGCAATGTAAAAGGGGTAGACGCGGCCAAAGGCGTATCGTTTATTGCAGGTACCGGCTATCTCGGGTTTTTGCTTGGGCCAGTAATTCTTGGGTTTTTGGCCGAAGAATTCTCGCTACGCATTAGTTTTATGACCCTGTTGGGCTACGTACTTCTGATTTTGCTGATTACCTTCTTTTTGCGTCGAAAAAGATAATTTCTTATTTGATTTTGATGCCTGTAATCGCAATATTGAAATTATCTGTCCCTTGGCGCTTGTGGTCTTGCGCAAACTGAAAACCATCAATAGATTGGTAATTTTCCCAGGTGGTAATCATGGAAGGGTCTTCTTGATTGGCTTTACGAAAAACCCACTCACGCACTTTGAAATCATCTCCCAAATAGAAGTCATAGGCGTCTCCAGGGGTGTATCCGCCCTCTTTACCGTATACCAAGGTCAGCTTTTGTAAGCTATCCTGACTTATAGGCGCTAGTGCCTTTTCGGTATGGTCATACGTGAAATTGTCCTTGTCCCATATCATATTGAAAGGCGCCATCGCCCAATAGCGGTCGTTAATGAATCCGCCATTGGCTTTAAATGCTATACTATCCATTTCATTACGGTTGTAGACCAAAGTATCCTGTCCGGAAATGGAAGTAATGGTATTGGTTTTCGTTTCCCATATCCAAGTGCGCTCAAAATGCATGGTGTCTCTGTCCACATTAAAAGTGAACGCAATTTCATTCACATCTTTCCACTGCTCATAGCCGTGTGCGTTCGCTACTTTTTCTAAAATACTAAGTTCAGGGGCTGGTTCAGTGGACTCCTTTTTGGTTTCGGTTTTACAAGCGCTGGCGAAGAAGAGAAGCCCTAAAATGGGAAGTATATGTTTCATCCTTGGGTTTTCATCAAAGATACCGTGTTTTCAAGTATCTTGTTTAGGAAATCCCTGAACCTAAACCCGCTAAAGTGACTTTTTTAAAGCGCCTGTTTCTAATTCTTGTAAACAATCTCGATAAGAAAGAATTGGGCGGGGATGATTCATTTGCACAACTAACTGATGAAGAGTTGGTTGCACGGATAGTGAAAAACAACAATCCGTTGTTGTTCGGTAAATTATACGACCGGTATGCCAAGATGGTCTATAACAAATGTTATGGTTTTGCTAGGTCTCAGGATGAAGCAGAAGATTTGACGCAAGACGTGTTTCTTCAACTGTTCATCAAACTGAAATCGTTTAAAGGAAAGTCAAAGTTTTCCACTTGGCTGTATTCGTTCACCTATAACTTTTGCGTGAACTACGTCAACCGAAACAAACAACGAAAAATGAGTGACAGGTCGGTACCTGTCGAAGACTCTGAACATAAATTGACGGAAGAAGTGCCTGACGAAAGCCTATTTGAACTCAAGGCCAAAAAGTTGGAAAAAGCCTTGACCCTGATTTCGGCCGAGGACCGTTCGATTTTGTTATTGAAATACCAAGATAGAGCCAGCATCAAAGAGCTGATTACCCTCATGGAAATTGGAGAGAGTGCAGTAAAAATGCGCTTGAAACGTGCGAAAGAAAGATTAATGGAATCCTATAATACCTTGTAGCTATGGCAAAAATGAGAAATCCATTTAAAGAATTGGAAGCCTCCTTGAAAGAGGTCCCTCCTGGCATGAAAAAGAAGGTAATGAACGACATTGCCGCGGCCAAATTAATCATGGATATGGGCGCGTTGTTCTCCTTTAATTTGGGAGCCGCCTTGAAACGCCTTTTTAGAACACAAAACAATAGTTGAAAACCACAAAAACATAAACCATGGAAACAATAAACGAATGGAAAGAACTCACTTTTAATTCATTGATTACAATGGGGCGCGATATTGCTTCGGCCCTCCCGAAAATCATTGGAGCGCTTATTATTTTGACGATAGGTTGGCTCGTCACCAAAATTGTCTTGTTTGTCTTGGGTAAAGTCATGAAGTTGGCCAAAATGGACAAGCTGAGCGATAAAATCAACGAAATGGACCTTTTTGGAAAGGGAAGTTTTAAGTTGGATATCATCAAAATCGTATTGGGTTTTGTAAAATGGGTTTTGCTTTTGGTCTTTTTGATTGTCGCCGCCGATATTTTGAGTTGGGAAATCATTTCTACCGAAATTGGAAACTTGCTCCGTTACCTACCCAGATTGTTCAGTGCTTTGGCCTTGATGATGATTGGTTTGTATGTGGGGAATTTTGTCAAGAATACGGTCAAAAAGCTATTTGAGAGTCTGGAATTCTCCGGTTCTAACGTGGTAAGCAACTTGTTGTTTTACATCATCGTGATTTTTATTTCGATTACGGCTTTGAACCAAGCGGGAATCGATACGACCATCATCACCAACAACATCACCATGATTTTGGGGGCTTTTCTTTTGGCGTTTGCCATAGGAGTTGGTCTGGGTTCCCGGGATATTATAACTGATTTGCTTCGTTCGTTTTATACACGAAGAACCTATGCGGTAGGAGACAAGGTGGTCATTGGAGACTTGGCCGGTTCCATTGAAGCCATCGAAAACAATAGCGTGACCTTGGTGACCAAATCGGGTAAATATGTAATTCCAATTAAGGATGTCACCTCGACCAAAGTTGAAGTAAAGTCCTAAAATTCTCAGATTCTGATGGTTGTGCGGCTGCACAGTTTCCCTTTTATTTGATTAATTTTGATATGCACAATTAAAGTAGACATGAGTTCAAAAAAGGGAAAAGTCAGTGACTTGATTCAAGAAAAATTGCTTGAAGAGCGCAAGGTATTTTTATGGGGTATGGTAGATGATGATTCGGCAAAACATGTAATTGACCGTTTGATGTACCTTGATTCAATAAGCAATGATGAAATTCAATTGATTATCAATAGTCCGGGAGGGTATGTTACCTCTGGATTTGCGATGTACGATACCATAAAACAAATCAAAAGCCCGGTTTCTACCGTTTGTTCTGGTTTGGCCGCTTCCATGGGGTCCATCCTATTGTCGGTAGGGGAGAAGGGACGTAGATTTATTCAGCCACATGCTCGAGTGATGATTCACCAGCCTAGCGGGGGTGCTCAAGGGCAGGCTTCGAATATTGAAATTCAAGCCCGTGAGATTATCAAGACCAAAGAACTTGGTGCGCACATATTGGCGGACAACTGTGGACAAACCTTCGAAAAAGTCATGAAGGACTTTGACCGCGACTATTGGATGGGCGCCGAAGAATCTGTCGAGTATGGTATTGTAGATGGAATTCTAGAATAAACACTGCTACATAAAAGGGAAAAAGTCCTTTGAAATAAATTTCGAAGGACTTTTTGCATATATATGGACGCCGAGGCGGAATATTTAACTACACTATATCTACGGCAATAATGGTACCAAAAGTTTTCTTCTACCCTGTTAAATAATCTTAAAAATTAACAGGATTGGCCAAAACTGCCGCTGCTCTTTCTTTTAAGTCGTGCAATTCTTGCGAATCTTTCTTTTTTAAAAGGTTAAGCATCATCGACATACGTTGATTGTTCGCGAAGTACTCTTTCTTTTCATCCAAGAAATTCCAATACAAGGCATTAAAAGGACACGCCTCATCTCCTGTTTTCGCGCTGGGTTTGTAATGACATCCTTTACAGTAGTTGCCCATTTTATTAATGTAGTTGGCACTGCTCACATATGGTTTGGTAGCAACAATGCCCCCATCCGCAAACTGACTCATGCCTCGGGTATTGGTGATTTCTACCCACTCGATAGCATCGATATAAACACCGAGATACCACAAATCCACCTGTGCTGGGTCAATTTGGGCCAAAAGGGCAAAGTTTCCAATAATCATTAAGCGTTGGATATGATGCGCATAGGCTTCTTCCAAACTTTGCGAAATGGAATGCTTCAGGCAATTCATTTTGGTGTTGCCTGTCCAGAAAAAGTCGGGTAGGGGATTATGGTTGTCCAAAGCGTTCAGCTGCGCGTATTGTGGCATTTCTTTCCAGTAAATGCCGCGCATGTATTCCCGCCAACCCAAAATTTGTCGTACAAAACCTTCTACTTGCGAAATATGGATGTCGTCGGTGTGCTCATAGTAGTAGTCCAGTACGGTATCAATGACCTGTTTGGGCGAAAGCATTTTGCTGTTCATAGCAAAGGAAAGCCGTGAATGGAAGAGAAACTTTTCATCCGTATGAAAGGCATCTTGATAATCCCCAAAATGTTTGAGCAAATGTGCACAGAAATAGTCCAACAGCTGAAGGCATTCTTCATGAGACGTAGGCCAGTTATATTTCTCGGTGTTCAAAGTTCCAAAGGTGGCCACTTGTTGCGCTTCAATTTCTTGGAGAACATCCGTGACATCCTTCTCAAAGTTGAGCTCTTGCGGAATTTCTGGGCTACCGGTCCATTTTTTTCGGTTGATATGGTCAAAATTCCATTTGCCCCCATCAGGTTGGCCGTTTACCATCATGATGTCATGCTTTTTGCGCATCATGCGATAAAAGCTCTCCATAATGAGTTGCTTCTTTCCCTCGAAGAAATCTTTCAACTCGTAGCGGGATGTATAAAAGTGTTCGGTATCAAATGCTTCTGATGGAATTTCTAAGTTGTCACAAATAGACGAAAGTTGTTCATCCAAGCGAAATTCATCCGGAAGTTGATATTCGAACTTTTCAATACCAAACGCTTCTATTTTCTTCTGAATGATATCCGGAAGCGACAAACGACTATCTGCATCTCCAATGCGGATATACTCGACTTGATGCCCTTGCTTTTCCAAATGCGATGCAAAATTGCGCATGGCAGAGAAGAAACCTACCACCTTTTGGATGTGATGCTTTACGTATTGGGTTTCTTGGTGCATCTCGGCCATCAAGTAGACCGTATCGGAATCTACTTCAGAAAACCAATTATGCTGGGCATTCAATTGGTCCCCGAGAATTAGGCGTAGGGTCTTCATTTAAAATAAGGTTTCTTGAAGCCATTGGTTTTGGAACTTTCCATTTCCATCGTACATATCCGCTTGGCGTTTGATATTGAATTTTCGGTCTCTCGGGTCGTTGCCCACGCCGCTGTTGTACATCCAGTTGCCCCAGTTGCTGTGTACGTCATAGTCGATAAGCATGGCTTCAAAGTAGGCTGCGCCAATGCGCCAGTCTTGTTCCAGCTCCTTCGCCCAATAACTTGCAACATTTTGTCGTCCCCGATTGCTCATCCATCCCGTTCGGGCCAATTCAATCATATTGGCGTTGACGAAGGGTTCAAATGTGCTGCCTTCGGTCCATGCCTGAAAATGTCTGGGGTCATTTTTCCAAGCGTAATTTTTTTCCAGAATACCGCCAATTTTGAAAATGGCATTGCCATGTTTCAGTGAGACGTATTTGAAGTAATCCCGCCAAATCAATTCAAAAATGAGCCAATAGGTATCTTGATTCTTTTTGACTTCGCGTTCAAATCGCTTTACTTCATGATAAATGGTTCGTGCAGAAATACTACCGTTGGCGAGCCAAGGAGAGAACTTTGAACTATAATCTATCCCTACCAAACCGTTGCGCGTTTTTTTGTAGTGCGCGAGTTTTCCAGTTTTCCAGAAATAATGGTCTAACCGATGTAAAGCTTCCGTCTCACCTCCTAAAAAGGGAAATGCACTACGGGGTTCTGTTTCTGGAGCTTCCAAACCCAAATCTTCGAGCGAAGGCATATGAGTTTCCTGTTGTAGCAAGTTTTCTAGTGGCATGGGTTGCGGCGCAGGTAGAGCAGGGAGTACCTTGGCCATCTTTTCACAGGCCTTTCGAAATTGTGTAAAGACTTGTGGAATATCTTTAAAAGATTGAAAAGGAATATCCTTCGGATGGAACAAAAACTGGTCGTAATGTGATAGCATTTTGACCTCGCTGGATATGCTTTTCTTCACCCCGTTTTGTACTTCTACTTCTTCTTGGGTCCATTCCTTTTGAAAGATTAGGGTGTCAATGGAATAGGTTTCAATGATTTTGGGAAGAACGGATTCTGGTTCGTCATGGTAGACCAATAGCGAAATGTTCAGCTTTGCTAAGTTTCGACGGAGTTCTTTTACCGTTTCTAGCAAAAACTTGGCACGAAACTTCTCCGTTTTTTTGAAACCATAAGCTGTATCGACATAATGTCGGGGGTCAAAGCAGTACACGGCAACCACCTTTTCCGCTTTTGCCGCTTCCGTCAATCCTTGATGGTCTATGGTCCGGAGGTCATTGCGGAACCATAATAAAACGTTTTTCATGCTGTTTTTGTTTTTTTACAGCGAACGCTGCAGTACTTTACATTTTCCCAATCCCGCTCCCACTTTTTGCGCCAGGTAAACGGCCTTCCACAACTTGCACAAATCTTCTGGGGAAGATTAGACTTTTTGTGCGCCATGCAAGATGCTCTTTGCGGGTTCTTCAGGGCGGGCGTAGGCTAGGCGGTCTTTGATTTTGGGTTCGGCATAGCCATCCAAACCGACAATGGATACAATTTGTTCTTCATCCAATTTTGCCCATAAGTCGTCGGTCAACAAGGATTCGTTGATATGAATGCTTTCAATTTGCCCGACCATGAAAATGCATCCGTTTTCCATAATAGAATACTCATTCACATAGGTACAGCCCAATTGAATAGGACTTTGCGCTACAAAAGGGGCGATATGCTCATCTCGAAAGAGGGGCTCCAAACCCGTCATCTCGAATTCAGATTCGTTTTCTTCGAACTTCGCTGAGGTGCGATGCGCTGCTTCGTAGATTTCTTGGGTGATGGCATTTACCGTAAATGACCGGTTTTCACTGATATTCCTGTAGGTATCCCTGCGGACGGTAAGCGGTCTTAACACAAAACCCAATAACGGTGGATTACTACCCAAGTGCACCACAGAATTAAAAATAGCAACATTGGCGTTTCCCGAACCGCTTACCGAACCTATTAAATTGGCTGACTTATAACCGGTGATAGTGTTAATAAGGTTGGCCTTGTGCCGGCTAGGAAGTTCTTCCAAAGCCGTAGTGTCGAAATATCGCATCTTTGTTTAATAAAATTTAAAAAAGAATAAACAAAAATACAAAATTCCACGGTTCGCTCAGGTTGTGTGCTTAGCAAAATGCGGTTAAATCGCTATTTTCGTGGTTCATTCATAAACGTTCCTATAGGCTCAATGGCCCATACACCCAAAAACATTGCAATTATCGGTTCAGGATTGGTTGGTTCCTTACTGGCCATTTATTTGAAGCGATACGGACATCAGGTTACCATTTTTGACCGACGCCCCGATATTCGAACCGTAGAGTTCTCAGGACGTTCGATTAACCTTGCCATGAGTACGCGCGGTTGGAAAGCCTTGCGCGCTGTGGGTTTGGAAGAAACCATCAAGGAAATTGCGATTCCACTCTATCAACGTGCTTTGCATGTGAATGATAAACCGCTATACTTTCAAAAGTACGGACATGAAGGGGAAGCCATTTGGTCCATTTCGCGAGGCGTACTCAACCGAAGGATGATTGATTTGGCAGAAGCTGAAGGGGCCGTTTTTCGATTTGAGGAAAAGGTGTGGGATGTGGATTTGCCCAAAGCAAGGGTTTACACCGGAAAGTCCGAAAAGAGCAAATGGAAAGCCTATGATTTTGATTTGGTTTTTGGTTGCGATGGCGCTTTTTCTCGGGTGCGACATAAAATGCAGCGCCGTAGTCGGTTTGATTATTCTCAGGACTTTATCGATGTAGGCTATAAGGAGTTGACCATTCCACCAGATGAAAACGGACAACATAAGTTGGACAAACACTCTTTTCATATTTGGCCGCGCGGCAAATTCATGTTGATTGCGATGCCCAATTTGGATGGTAGTTTTACTTGTACCCTATTTATGCCTTTTGAGGGCGAGGTGTCTTTCGAAAACATTACCACGAAAAAGGAAGCAAAGGCATTTTTCAAAACCTATTTCCCTAACGTACGCAAAGAAATTGAAAATTTGACGGAAGACTTTTTCAATAACCCAACCAGTGCGATGGTGACCATGAAGTGTTATCCTTGGACGTATTGGAACAAAGTTGCTTTGGTTGGCGATTCGGCCCATGCCGTTGTCCCTTTTTATGGCCAAGGCATGAATGCGGGTTTTGAAGATATTTATGAATTGGACCAACTCATTCAAAAACATGGTGATGATTGGGAGGCGACTTTTAAAGCCTATCAAGAAACTCGAAAGCCCAATGCTGATGCCATTGCGGAATTGAGTTATCGCAACTTTATGGAGATGAGTAGCAAAACCGCTGACCCCAACTTTTTGCTGCAAAAGAAAATAGAAAAACACTTCGCAGAGAAACATCCCGATAAGTGGACCCCGGTATACCGTCGCGTTACCTTCTCAGAACGCCCTTATGCCGAAGCCTTGAAAATTGGAGATAAACAAGAAGCCATTATGCAAGAGGTACTTCAAATGCCCAACATCGAAGAACTTTGGGATTCCAATGCGGTGGAGCAGAAAATCTTGGCCCTTTTGTGAAAGCAACTAGATTTTCTACTCCTTTCCCACTCCTAATTTACCCCACCATAACATACTCTTCTTCAGCGGTTCGTTTGGATATTCGTCTTTTGTCCAAAAAGTAGGTCGAGAACAATAATACCAAGCAAATCACTGCCGGAGCTCCATTCCCGTATTTTGACACGTAGTGTGCAATTATGGCAAACACCAGATTTAGAATGAAACCCGCGTATGCCCATTCCAAAAGGCGTTTACTTCGGTTGTACCAAATCATGCCTAATCCAATGAATTGCGCAATAGCCAAGGGTTGGACAAGGTGTTCGGGATAACCCAGTTTGGCATATTCCAATACCATTTGGTCATACATAAACAAGTGTTTGAAAAGGGAGGCTACAATCATGGTGGAGAATAGCCCTAAAAACGTGTAGTACGCATAGTATTTAGTTTGCATAGTTCTAGATTTTGAGGTTTGTTTCCATTCAAATTATCCCTTAATCAGTTGATAAATAGAATCATAGCGGTGAAAGAACAAAAACTGGGGTTCGATGGTCTTTTTAATCTGATTAGAAGAGATAGGAATCAATCTATGCTAATTATCAGATGTCAACTGCAGAGTGAAAGGTTAAAAGGAGAAACCTAAAAGTTTAATGTTACCATGAGCAATGGGCAGTTATAAGTGGTCAGTTTTCAGAAATCAGAAGTTTGAAATCCCAGAATTATGGTCATGCTGAACTGGTTTCAGCATCTATTTTAATTCTTATTCGCAGCTTGAGTAAGAACCTGAATCCCGCCTGAACGGCCGGGCAGGCAAGTTCAGGTTGACGTACTTATCTTTTACAATTCACAATAAACAATTAGCAATAGGCGGTTATCGGTGGTCAGTTTTCAGAAATCTGAAGTCTGAAGTCTGATGTCTTGATTCTTGAACTTGATGCTTGATGCTTGATATTTGGTGTTTGGTGCCCGATGTCAGCATTCTAAATACGAACCTCCTACATCACTTGTGCTTCCACATTTCAGCCTGGCGCATGGGCATGCCATCAATCCGGTCGAAAATCGTTTTCGGGTCTACGGGAAAAGGCGCTTGGAATTTAAGACCTCCATCTTTTCCAATGAGAAGAACGCCTTCAAAATCGGACTTTATGGAGAATTTAGATAGTGTTTTCGCGTTCGCCTTGACTGCGAACAACAAAAGGTCTCTTTCAGCTAGTGCTTCGGTGTTTTTCTCAAAAGCCTCGCGTTGTGATTCCAGTATGGTGTGATTTGATTCGGAAGCGACTAAAATAAGCAATCGATTTTTCCAGCGGTAAGCATCCCAATCTTGTGCGGAAAGGGTAGTGCAAAAAGTCAACAGGAGAAAAGGAAAAGCAAGTTTCATTTCCATAAAGAAACAAAAAAACCGCCTCGAGGGCGGTTTAGTATGTGTTAAAAGCGTTTGTTAGATTTTCGCAAACAAGGCTTCCATTTTTTCTTGTTCTTCTTCAGCCAACAAAGGGTCAACCAAAATTCTTCCACTGTGCTCATCGGTGATGATTTTCTTGCGTGAAGCAATTTCAACCTGGACCTGTGGTGGAATGGTGAAGAAAGAACCACCTGAAGCACCACGTTCTACAGGAACCACGGCAAGTCCATTTTTCACGTTATGACGAATGCGCTTGTAAGCTTGAATCAAACGCTCTTCTATTTTTTCTTCAAACTCTTCTGACTTTTTCAAAAGCGCTTTTTCTTCTTTTTCAGTTTCGGCCAGAATAGCGTCCAATTCCCCTTTTTTGTGTTTAAGGTGGTTTTCGCGCTCAGTAAGTTTTTCCTTGGTATCGGAAATAACTTCTTTTTTCTGCTCGATTTGTGCCTTGAACTCCTTGATGTTCTTTTCAGCCAATTGGATTTCCAATTCCTGGAATTCTACTTCCTTACTTAAAGAGTTGAACTCTCTGCTGTTTCGAACATTTTTCTGCTGCTCGGCATACTTTTTTATCAAAGCTTTGGATTCTTCGATAAGGTTCTTTTTGGCGGCAATTTCAAAGTTGACGGTTTCAACATCGGTTTTGAGTTTGTCCATTCGGGTTTTCAATCCTAACACCTCATCTTCAAGGTCTTGTACTTCCAAAGGAAGTTCGCCTCGCACATTTCGAATCTCGTCAACTCTGGAGTCTATCAATTGAAGGTCGTACAACGCTCGTAGTTTTTCTTCAACCGTGATGTTGTCAGTTTTATTCGCCATAAATTAAAAGTACTTAATGGGATTTGTTATACTTTCCGCTAAAGAGACTGCAAAACTAGGAATTTTTTTTGTAAGATAATCGACCAAAAGCTGTTTTGTAAATTGCTCTGATTCAAAGTGTCCCACATCCGCTAGCAGGATTTGGTTTTCGGCTTCAAAAAACTGGTGATATTTCAGGTCTGCGGTCATAAATGCGTCAGCCCCAGCCGCTTTGGCCGCCGCTATGGCAAAGGCACCACTTCCTCCCAAAACTGCTACTTTTTGGATGGGTTTTTCTAAAAATTGGGAGTGTCTCACCACGCTAAGATTGAATTTTTCCTTTAGAAGTTCCAAAAAGCTGGTTTCGGAAAGGGCTTCTGGTAAATTCCCAACACGTCCCATGCCCAAATAGGGTTGCGGATTGTCCAAAGTGATGAGTTCATACGCCACTTCTTCATATGGGTGACTGTCCAAGAGCGCCTTCACTATTTTGGATTCCAATTCAAACGAATAAACCATATTCAATTGCGTTTCAGGTTCTTGGTGATGGTTCCCCACATTTCCCTTTGAAGGGGAAGCACCTTCCGTAGCGGTAAACGTTCCTGTGCCCGGACTACGAAAACTACAATCTTGGTATTGGCCAATGACACCAGCACCTGCCGCAAAGAGCGCTTGGGCTACTTCATCTGCTTTTGCTTCTGGAACATAGGTGGTCAGTTTTTTGAGCGTTCCTTTTTTAGGAATAAGCACTTCACTGTCTTCAAGACCAAGTACTTCAACAATTTTATGATTGACCCCTAAAGGGCTATTGTCCAATGCGGTGTGCACGCAATAAATGGAAATGTTGTTTGCAATACACTTCATGAGTACGCGCTCGACGTATGTAGCTCCGGTCAACCTTTTGATTCCGGAGAAGAGAATAGGATGAAAACTAACGATGAGGTTACATTTTTTTTGGATGGCCTCATCTACCACGTTTTCCAATGTGTCTAGTGTCACTAAAATGCCAGAGACTTCGGCATTTGCATTCCCCACCAGTAATCCAACATTGTCAAAATCTTCAGCGTGTTTCAAGGGAGCCAAACCTTCCAAGATTTGGCCGACATCTTTTATGGTCATGAAATTCAGTTATGGCCTAAAGATAAAATATATATTTTCGCCCTATGCTTCAAGTATTGCGAATACTGGCGTTCCCTATTTCCTTGCTTTATGCAATAGTCGTTTTTGTGCGAAACCTTTTTTACGATTTGGGATGGTTCAAATCACATAACTCAGACCTACCCACCTTGTGTGTTGGGAATTTGAGTGTAGGCGGAACTGGTAAAACCCCAATGATTGAGTATTTGATTGAATTGTTATCGGATACACCTGTGGCGGTGCTTAGTCGAGGGTATAAACGCACGTCTAAAGGTTTCCTTTTGGCGGATGAAAAGAGCACAGTCTCTGATTTAGGGGACGAACCCTATCAAATTCATTCGAAGTTCCCAAAAGTGACGGTTGCGGTAGATGCGGATAGAGTAGAAGGGGTGAAGCAGCTAGAAACGCAGACCAAAGCAAAGTTAGTGTTATTGGATGACGCTTTTCAGCACAGACGCATCCAACCGAAATACTCCATTTTGCTGACAACTTACACGAAACCCTATGTTTCGGATTGGTACTTGCCGACAGGGGATTTAAGAGACCACAAAGTTGCTGTAAAGCGAGCGGATAGTATTGTGGTAACGAAGTGCCCTGAAAATATCAGCAGCGAAGAAAGAAAGGCTATTGAAAAAAAGTTGAGTCCTTTGTCCCATCAAAAAGTATTGTTTTGTTGGTTTTCCTATGCTGAAAAACTTGAAAACCGGGAAGGAATGAAGCTCGAATGGAACCAATTGTCTTCCAAAAAAGTTGGAGTAGTTACGGGGATTGCCAACCCAGCGCCATTTCTTCAACATTTGAAAAATCACGGTTTCAGCTTCGAGCATTTGGATTTTCCAGACCACCATTCGTTTACCAATACGGAAATCAGTCGTTTTCAGCAGTACGATTACATCATCACTACGGAGAAAGATTATGTGCGTTTGGAGGACCACCTAAACAATGCGTTTTATTTAGGTGTAAAACATACCTTCTCAAAAGAAGACGAAAAATTTTTAGAAAAAGCGGTCAAGGCAGTATTGGACTGACTTATGCTCCAACTTTCTTTTTGAAGATATTTTCCCCGATTTTTTGGTAGAAGACTTCGGGTTTGAAAGGTTTGGTCACCACATCGTTACAACCGGCTTGGTAGAAGCTTTCCAAACTATCATCCAGCGAAATCGCCGTAAGGGCTATGATAGGAATTTCCTTATCGAACTTTCGGATTTGTCGGGTAGCTTCTTCCCCGCTGATACCTGGCATGTGAATGTCCATCAAAATGGCATCGTAGGTGTTGGCCTTGGCCAAATCAATCGCCTCGTTACCGTTGTTGGCAATATCGCAGGTAATCTCCTTTTTGTTCAACATCTTTTTGGTAATCACTTGGTTGATTTTGTTGTCTTCCACCACAAGCACATGGAGGCCTTTAAAATCAAAACCTTCTGGGTCTAATTCGAATGCCACATCCTGCAATACGGCAACATCGCATTTCAAGTCCATTTCAAAGAAGAATGAACTTCCATGGCCCACTGCACTCTCCAAGTGGATTTTACTATCGAATAGTCCGAGCAAGCTCTTCACGATGGTCAAGCCTAAACCAGTGCCACCGTATTCTCTATTGATTTGAACAGAACCTTGCTCAAAGCTATCAAAGATGTTTTTCTGTTGTTCTTCAGAAATACCGATACCGTTGTCTTTTACCTCAAAATAGAGTTTGACTTCTTCTTCAGATTTTTGAAGCAACTTCGCAATAACCTCTACTTTTCCTTTTTTCGTGAATTTGAGGGCGTTACCCACAAGATTCATGAAAATCTGAGACAGTTTTATGGGGTCACCCAACAAATGTTGTGGAATCGTTGGGTCGTAATCGAGAATCAGTTTGGTTTCGTTTTCACTCGCATTTTGTTGCAAGGAATCAACCACATCAGCCAAAACCTTGTGCAATTTGAACTCGATTTCCAGCGGTTCGAGCTTATCCGCATCAATTTTGTTGATTTGGAGAATGTCGTTGATGAAATTCAACAAATAATCTCCTGAAAACTTCAAAGACTTTAAATGCTCCTTTTGATGTTCGGATGGATTCTCTTCCAAGAGTAAGTGCGTGAGTCCCGTAACGGCGTAGAGCGGTGTTCTCAACTCGTGAGTAACCGTAGAAAGGAAATTGGTCTTCGCTTCCATGGCTGATACGGCTGCATCGCGTGCCAACTCCAATTCTTTGTTTTTGGTGTAGAGCAGGTCGTTGGTCTTCAACTTGATTTGATTGTTTCGGAAAAGAGAAACAGCCAACAACGAAATAATGGTCAAAAAGGCCGAAGTTAAAATCGCAGTGATTTCGGAACGGTTTTTCGATTCGCTCAACTCTTCGTTTTTCGCGGTCAGCTTATTGATTTCGTTCATTTGATGCTCAAAGCGAATACGGTCGGCCATTTTTGCTTCAAGCTTTACTTTCTCAATATTGAAAATCGAATCCTTGATGTTCCCCAAGCTCTTCTTGTAAAACAGCGATTGGTCGAAGCGGCCCAAACTTTCATAAATGGAAGACAGTAATTCGTTTGAAATCCGAATTTCTTTGAAGTACTTATGTTTTTGAGATAACTCCAGAGCGGCTTTCGAGTGAATTACTGCGTCTTCAAAGTCTTCGTTCTCCCTACTAATCAGTGCAAGCTGTATGTTCGCCTTCGTTGCTAGGTAAGGCCTTTCCTTATCATCCGAATTGACGATGAGTGCGTTCAAATTGGTGTTCGCATCGTCAAACTTCTCAATATTAGTAAAAATGTAACCCTCAAGTAAGAGAATATTATTTCCCAAATTCCGGTTGTTGCTGAGGGTACGGGCTTCTTCCAACAGTTTGAGCGATTGAAAGTTGTTGCCTTCGTCAAAGCGAACCGCAGCTTCCAGATATTTGTGAAACGCTTCCCCAAAGGGATAAGAAAGGTCCCTCAGAAGAATACTTGCACGGTCTAAATAGAAAATGGCGGTTTCTCGGTCTCCTTCTTCCAAAAACAATCGAGCGTATTGGTGATAGGTGTCGAGCAATAGTTTGGCGTCTTCATTGTTTTCTGCAATTTTAGCCGCCTCACTTAAAACTTCTAAAGCTTTGTTGATTTTGTTTTGATGCCGATAGGTTAAGAAATCATCGAAGATTTGCTGCACTTTTCCAGTAGAACTTATTTCATCTTGGGCCATAAGCGGTGTGTGGCATACTGAAAAGCACACCAAAACTATCATCGCAACACGATGAAGCGTATGGAAAAAGCGTATTTTCAAACGTATTTCTTCGTTATAAACAAATCTATTAAATCGATAAGTCTGGAGCAATAGCCCGTTTCATTATCGTACCACCCTATGATTTTGACCATTTTGCCAATCACAGAGGTCATTAAAGAATCAAACGTACAAGAATAGTAACTATTGTTCACATCTATAGAAACAATAGGGTCTTCCGTATATTTTAAAATGCCTTTAAACTCGTTTTCTGCCTTGGTTTTAAAGGCATGGTTTATTTCGGCAATTGATGTTTCTTCTTTTACATTGAAGGTTATGTCGGTAAGACTGCCGTTGGGTACCGGAACTCGAATACCACAACCCCCAATTACTTCCGCTAAATGCGGAAACACTTTGGTCAGTGCTTTTGCCGCTCCAGTCGTCGTTGGAATAATGGATTGCCCTGCTGCTCGGGAGCGTCTTAAATCACGATGCGGTCTGTCATGAAGGCTTTGGTCGGAAGTATAGCTATGCACCGTGGTAATGTAAGCCTGTTCAATGCCACATAGCTCATCAATGATTTGAATCATTGGAGCGGCATTATTCGTTGTACAAGAAGCATTGGATACGATATCATCGCTTGCACCCAATGAGTCTTCGTTCACGCCCATGACCAGCATGGGAATCCTATCATCCACAGGAGGAACGGAGAGAATTACCTTTTTTGCACCGTTTTGGAGATGATACTGCAAAGCTTCCTTGGATTTATATTTTCCCGTAGCTTCCACCACAATATCAACTCCAATTTTGGCCCATGGGATATCTTTTGGATGGTCGTGATTGAACACATGGATGGGTTGGTCTTCACAAAAAATCAGGTTTTCTTCATAACCAAAGCTCGCATCAGAATGGCCGTGTATGCTATCATATTTTAGCAAGTGCGCTAGCGTTTCGGCATTGGCTAGATCGTTTACCGCCACTACTTCAATGCTCTCATTGAAGCTCAAAAGCCGTATCAGCGTGCGGCCTATGCGACCGACACCATTGATGCCCACTCTGATTTTTTGCATATTGGTAGTTTGGGGCTTACTGAATGTGCTTGTGCGCTTTGTAGGATGACCTCACCAAAGCACCACTTTCCACGTGTCTAAAGCCCATTTCCAATCCAATTTGTTGGTATTTTTCAAATTGTTCTGGAGTTATGAACTCGTGTACCGGCAAGTGTTTCTTTGAAGGTTGTAGATATTGTCCAATGGTGACCACATCAACCCCTACGTTACGCAAATCCTGCATGGTTTCGATAACCTCCTCTTCAAATTCGCCAAGTCCCAACATGATACCTGATTTGGTGCGGTGCGCGCCATTCTTCTTGAGGTATTCCAGAACGCCGAGGCTTCTGTCGTACTTGGCTTGTATCCTTACTTCGCGGGTAAGCCTTCTTACGGTTTCCATATTGTGGGATATCACCTCAGGTGCCACTTCGAGAATTCTGTCCAAGTGGCTTTCGATTCCTTGAAAGTCAGGAATCAAGGTCTCCAAAGTGGTTTCAGGGTTCATTCTTCGGATGGCCTTTACGGTTTCCGCCCAAATGATGGACCCCATATCCTTCAAATCATCACGGTCTACTGAAGTGACTACCGCGTGCTTGATGTTCATGATTTTGATGGAACGTGCTACTTTTTCGGGTTCTGCCCAGTCCACACTTTCTGGTCTGCCGGTTTTAACGCCACAGAATCCACACGAACGCGTGCAAATGTTTCCTAAAATCATGAAGGTGGCCGTGCCTTCACCCCAACATTCGCCCATATTTGGACAGCTACCCGAAGTACAAATCGTATGTAGGTCGTACTTGTCGACCAAACCTCGAAGTTGCGTATATTTTTTGCCCGTAGGAAGTTTGACCCGTAACCATTTGGGTTTTCCTTTGGGTGGTGGTACTACACTATTTGCAGGGGTAACGCTCATTGCAATTTTTTTGAATCACAAAGATAAGAAACAAAGGGGTAACGGTTTTGCGGGAGTAAACTACCGCTCCTTAATGATTTCGGCCAATAGTTTACGCGCCCTGAGCAGTTTTACCTTGATGTTGTTGATGGGTTCATCCAATTCCGTAGCAATTTCGGCCAAACTCATCTCATTGAAATACCTCAGATTGATGACTTTTTGATAGTGAGGTTTAAGTTTTTTGATGTCCCGTAGCAAGTGTGCCAAATTTTGCTCGTTGATGAGTTGGTCTTCCACGGTAGGGGCGTCGTCCACTACTTTTTTGACCATTTCGGAATCAGCTTCCATTTCATCTACCCGCTGACGGTTCCGCTTTCGAATCAAATCGACATGGAGATTCTTCGAAATAGCAATCAGCCAAGTGGAAAAAGAATGCCCTTCTTTGTAGGTGTCAATCTTATCAAAAGCCTTGGAAAAAGAACGCAGGGTGATGTCCTCGGCATCATTTTCGTTTTGGGTACGCAATAATTGAAAACCGTAAACATCGTTCCAAAAGTGGTCCAGTAGAAAGCTAAAAGCAATTTGTTGACCTTCCTTGGCCTTTTTGATATGCTCCGCGATAAGGTCTGAAGTACTCAAAGACTTGGGTTGCGAGAGATTCCTGATTATGAAGTAAGTCCGGTTATCGAATCCTTTTTACAGTCTTGTTCGTCGGGTAATTTTCCGCAAAAACCACAGGCTTCACCGTTTTGGTTGAGATAAGGATTTTGACTGGCGCAAGTTCCCGCGAACTTGCCGTCTTTTTTTGACCAAATCTTAATGGCAATTCCGGCGAAAGCCAATAGCAAAAGACCAATAGTCAGTAGTGCCAATTTCATAATCGAATTTTGAGCAAAAATACGAAATACAAAGCTAAGGCAATCGCCCTTTAGGCCAACTTTAAGGAAAACCTATTGATAGGCGATATTGGCAACAATGTTTTGAACGGTAGGGGATACATTTCCACCTTTTGGCTCAACGGTAATGTAACCTATCCCGTCGTCAGCATAGGGGAGGGCCAACAGCTTGTCTTTGTCATCAAATTGCTTGATAACTCCCATGTTGACCAACTCACCGTTTACTTCCGCCCACATTTGAAAACATTTGTCCTCAGGGAGTTCTGGTACATTGCTTACGTTTATGTAAGAAAGCTTTTTTACAGGATTGATATACGCTATGGCCTTAAGTTCCCTGCCTTCTTTTTTGCCACGAACGGCGTACTTTCGGGTATCGGGATTATTAAGCACGATAAATTGGTTTCGGACATCTTCCAATTGGGTTTTCATGTCCATTTCCAAATTCTTCATCTTGTTGGTAACCAAAGTGTTTTCTTGTTGCAGACTTTGGTTTTGGTTCCAGAAGAATACTGCTGAACCGCCCAACATCATAATAGCAACACTTGCCGCTACGGCATAGCGATACAGCCGTTTTGTAGCTTTCCGGTTACGTCCAACATTGTGCAATATGATTTCCTTCAGACCTTCAGGGGTCTTTTTGGCGTATTGCTTTGCAAAAATCTCAAGATTGTCTTGGAGTTCGTTGTAGACCTTGCGCACCTCAGGGTACATGGCGATATAGCGCTCGGCCTTTAAGGATTCCTCGCGTGTAGTATCATCCAAAAGATACTTCTCAAGCGTATCGGTTTCTAGGAAACGTTGTATTTTTTCTTTCATAGAATAACTTTTATCAAAAGCAGAAGCAGCGTAACGGTTCCGTAAATCTTTCCCAATTCCCTAAGGCCAATTTTAAGTCTTGACTTAATGGTACCTAGCGGAATATCAAGCTCTTCGCTGGCTTCTTGCTGTGTCATGCCCTGAAAAAACAGGGCTTCTAAAACGATTTGGTATTTCAGTTCTATTTTTCCAAGATTCTCCTTTACATCGAGAAAATCGGGGTTAAGTCCTGCGACACCTACGTTATATACGTCTGAAACATCGATTTGGACTTCTTTATCGGATTTGTTGGTAATGCTTCGCAGTTTGTCTATGGCGGTGTTACGGGTAATTCGGAACAGCCAGGTAAAGAGTTTTGCCTTGGTGGCGTCGTAGGAATCGGCCTTTTTCCAAATTTTCACGAAGCTATCTTGGAGAATATCTTGTGCCAAATCCTCATCTTTCACCACCTTATAGGCCACCCCATAGAGCGTATCACCATAATGTTCATACAACAGCGCGATGGCCTTGTCATCTTTTTCGGCCAGCAGCGATACGATATGTTTTTCAATGAGTGAGGCCATAGTTTTCGGTTGATTATTCAAAATTTTGAATATTCAAAAATCTAAATTAGTGCTTATGCCGTATATATATCAAACAAATGAAATAAAATGCCTTTGAACGCTTTTCAACAAGCCTTGAAGGAATTGACATAGAAAGTATAAAAGTTTGGTTAGTTTGGTTTGGTATAACCCTCGTCATTCTCTTGAAGGCGGGGGTTATTTTATTTAGAGCACATTGACCTCAGCTTCCAAAGCAATTCCAAAGGTTTTTTTGACTTCTCTCTGTATTTCTTGGGCCAATTCCCAAATTTCAGAGCCTTTGGCATCTCCAAAATTGACTAAAACCAGCGCCTGCTTGTCGTGAACCCCGGCGTCTCCTCTTCGAAGGCCTTTAAATCCGCAGGTTTCAATAAGCCATCCTGCAGGAATTTTAACGCCTTTGGGTTGTTCATAATGAGGCATTTCAGGAAAACGATTGAGAAGCTTATTGAACAACTTGGTGGTCACCACCGGGTTTTTGAAAAAACTTCCGCTATTTCCAATCACTTTAGGGTTGGGCAGTTTGCTTTCGCGGATGGCGATTACAGCAAGCGAAACGTCCTGAATTGTTGGATGGACGATACCGTCTTCAATCAATTTCTTTTCAATGGCACCATAACCGGTATTGATTTGATGGTTCTTGGCCGTCAGTTTGAAAACCACTGAGGTGATGACATATTTGCCTTTGGCTTTGTTCTTGAAAATAGAATCTCGGTATCCAAATTGGCAAAATTCCTTGTCGAATTCGAACATTTCTGTACTGGCAATCTCCATGGCATTGCAATGCGAAAAGACATCTTTCAGTTCTACTCCGTAAGCACCAATGTTCTGTATCGGGGCAGTTCCCACGTTACCGGGAATCAAGGATAAATTTTCCAGACCACCATAATCGCGTTCCAAGCACCACCTCACGAATTCGTGCCAGTTTTCACCTGCTTTGGCTTCCACCCAGACGTGCTCTTCATCTTCTTCAACCACTGAAATTCCTTTCAGGTTCAGTAAAATCACCAGCGCATCAATATCCTGGGTAAGTAGCATATTACTGCCTCCTCCCAAAAAGAATCGATTCGGATAGGCCGTGAGCTCCAATACTTTTTGGAGTTGTAAAAGGGACTGCACTTCAACAAAAAACCTTGCTTTGACATCAATGCCAAAGGTGTTGTATGGTTTTAATGAAATGTTTTCCTGAATGTTCACTTTGCTGCGAAGATTTCCAAGCCGCTCTTTAGAATTTCGACGGCTTTAAGAAGTTGTTCTTTTTCCAAAACATAGGCTATCCGAATTTGGTTTTTTCCCAATCCCGGAGTGGCATAAAAGCCTGCTGCAGGAGCTACCATCACAGTTTTGCCGTCCACATGAAACGTTTCCAGTAGCCATTGGGCAAAGGGATCGGCATCATCAATCGGGAGTTCTGCCACACAATAAAAAGCGCCTTTGGGTTTAGCTACTTTGACACCAGGGATTTTTTCAAGCGCTTCAACCAGCAGATTTCGGCGCTCCACATACTCTTCTTTCACCTCCTGGAAATAGGTCTCAGGTGTATCCAAAGCCGCCTCGCTAGCAATCTGGGCAAAAGTAGGAGGCGACAAACGAGCCTGGGCAAATTTTAAGGCTGTGGCGATAACGCTTTTGTTTCGCGAAACCAAGCATCCGATGCGCGCTCCACACATGCTGTAGCGTTTGGAAACCGAATCCACTATGATAGCATGCTCTTCCAGACCGGGAAAAGTCAAAATTGAGTGGTGAATACTTCCATCATAGCTGAATTCACGGTATACTTCGTCGGCTACCAAGAAAAGATTATGTTTTTTGACCAAAGCAGCCAATTGTTCCAACTCCTCTTTTTCATACAGATATCCCGTTGGATTTCCGGGATTGCAGATAAGAATCGCTTTGGTTTGCGGCGTAATTTTTGCTTCGAAAGCTGAAATAGGAGGCAATGCAAAGTTTTCATCAATATCCGAAGCAATGGGGACCACTTTAACACCTGAAGCAGTAGCAAATCCATTGTAGTTGGCATAAAACGGCTCCGGGATGATGACCTCGTTTTCTGCATCAGCAATAGTGCCCATCACAAAAGAAAGTGCCTCCGAACCGCCAGTGGTAACGATGATTTCTTCCGCACCAACCTCAATACCATGTTTGGCGTAATAAGCGGCGATTTTCTCTCGATAAGCCTCAGAACCTTCCGTTCTGCTATACGCTAATACATCAATGGTATGATTGCGCACAGCATCAAGGGCCACCTGCGGTGTTTTGATATCAGGTTGACCAATATTTAGGTGAATGACTTCTACCCCTCTTTTTTTGGCGTCCTCTGCAAAAGGTACCAACTTTCGAATGGGCGATTCGGGCATTTCCAATCCCTTAGCTGAAATTTCGGGCATTGCACAGATTTTGAGCAAAAATCATAAAAGCCGCCTTTCCAAACAACTTTAAATCAAATATTTTACCTCTTTCGAAAACGTTAAAGAAATCCGGATTTTGGACGTTTTTCCTTAAATTAAGGAGAAATCCGAAGCAGTATTTTGAAACTAAAGTGGCTTATCGGTTTCTTTTTTTGTTGGATTCTTGGTTTGGGATTCCTTTCCGCGCAGCGTTTCTTCCTTCCTAAACAGGTTAAATCCGAACGCATTTCTTTTGAATTTTTGAATAATTTGATTCTCATTCCTGTTGAGGTGAATGGAACGGAATTGACCTTTGTTTTAGACTCTGGGGTAAGCAAACCCATTCTGTTCAACATGATGGGAAAAGATTCCATCGAGGTGCGAAATGTTTCCGAAGTAGAGATAAAAGGTCTGGGAGATGGGGAGGCCATTACTGCTTTGAAATCCCTGGGAAATGAATTTCGTATTGGCGAAGCTTGGAACTTTAATCAAGAGCTTTTTGTGGTTATGGATGAAGCCCTGAACTTTTCTCCGGCACTAGGAGTTCCTGTTCATGGAATTATTGGATATGATTTGTTCCGGGATTTCGTCGTCGAAATTAATTACAGCAATAAGTATGTAAAGCTTCATAACCCAAAATTTTATAAACCAAAACGAAAAAAGAAAGATGTTTCCCTTGCCATTGAAGTGAAAAAAACTAAGGCGTTCATGGACGCGGAAGTGCTGTTGGAGGCAGGGCAGAACGTTCCCGTAAAGTTACTTGTAGATACGGGTAGTAGCGATGCATTATGGCTGTTTCACCAACCCGAAAAAGGGCTTCAGGTTCCCGATAAAAACTATGAAGATTTTCTGGGCAGGGGCCTAAGTGGGGATGTGTTTGGAAAGCGAACCAAAATAAATGGTGTGAAAATCGATAAGTTTGAGATGTTTGATGCCAAAGTAGCCTTCCCGCATCGCGAATCCCTTACCTTTTTAAAAGATTATGGCAGCCGAAATGGAAGTATTGGTGGAGAGTTATTGAAGCGTTTCAATGTAGTTTTTGATTACGGAAACCATACCATTACGTTGCGCAAAAACCGAAACTTCAATACGCCATTTGAGTATAACTTAGCCGGAATTGACCTTCAACATAATGGTATCCGGTACATTTCTGAGCGCATTGCAAATACCATAAGTGTTCCCATAGGTAATAAAGAGCGAGGAAATGTCACTATTGGTACTGCCCAAATGGTGTCTCCAACCCGAACAAAAATTAGCGTGGTACCAGAAATTGTGATTTCAGCCATTCGCGCGGGTAGCCCCGCGGAGGAGGTTGGATTGCGTAAAGGGGATGTTATTTTGGAAGTCAATGGAAAACAAGTGCACCAATATAAGTTGCAAGAGATTATCCAAATGATTAATGCGAAGAAGGGAAAACGTGTTAAGTTGTTAATTGAGCGTTATAACCGTGACCTGCTTTTCTCTTTTGTGTTGAAGGAACTTTTCTAAATAAAAAAACCCTCACAAAGGAGGGTTCTTCTTTCTATTTTCAAAGCACTTTATTTAGCACCTTCCGCCTTTACGGTTCCTTTGATTTTCAAAATCTTGGTAGGTGTGTCCGCGTTGGAAGTAACGGTAATGGCCTTGCGAATGGGCCCTACGCGCTTTGTGTCATATTTTACTTGAATCTGTCCAGTTTCACCAGGCATTATAGGTCCATCTGGTTTCTTCGGAATGGTACAACCACAACTTGATTTTACGTCGCTGATTACCAATGGTGCTGTCCCAGTGTTGGTAAACTCAAATACTCGAATACCGTCACTGCCTTTTTCAATTTCACCATAGTCAATGGTCTCGCTCTTAAACTCGATTTTGGCTGCTGTATCCTGGGCATAAAGACCAAAGGACAACAAACCAACAAATAACATGAGTACAGTTTTTTTCATCATTTACTAGTTTTGGGTGAATTCCAAATGTAACCTAAGCTTCGGATGCATCCAAGAATTCTTTTGTTATCTTATAACGTTACTTATTTTTGTTTCGTATTTCAGAATTGGCTTTCACCAAAGGTTTTACGCAAATTTAAAACGCAAAAGCTTACGTTTGACCAATTCGCCCAATGAAGGACAAAAACTATACCGAAAAATGGATTTTCCCTCCAAATATGACCCTAAAACTGTTGAAGAACAGTGGTATGCCTATTGGTTAAAACATGATTTTTTCAGCTCTAAACCGGATGAAAGAGAGCCTTACACCATTGTAATTCCCCCACCGAATGTGACTGGGGTTTTGCACATGGGGCATATGCTCAACAATACGATTCAAGATGTTTTGATACGTAGGGCCCGATTGATGGGGAAAAACGCTTGTTGGGTGCCAGGTGCCGACCACGCTGCGATTGCCACTGAAGCCAAAGTAGTAGCAAAACTCAAAGAGGAAGGCATAGAAAAGTCCGATTTGACTCGCGAACAGTTTTTGGAACATGTTTGGGCTTGGACGCATGAATATGGCGGTGTCATTTTTGAACAACTCAAAAAATTGGGTTGTTCGCTAGACTGGGAACGGAAAAAATTCACAATGGATGACGATATGTCAGCCTCTGTGACCAAAGTTTTCGTGGATTTGTATACAAAAGGGTTGATTTACCGTGGATTTCGCATGGTAAATTGGGACCCTCAAGCGAAGACTACGCTTTCTGATGAAGAAGTCATCTATGAAGAAAGACAGGGACTACTATATTATTTGTCATATTCCATCAAAGATTCTGATGAAAAAGTAACCATAGCTACCACACGTCCAGAAACTATTTTGGGTGATACCGCCATTTGTATCAATCCAAATGATGAACGCTATCGCCATCTTAAAGGAAAAAAAGCGATTGTGCCTATTGCCAATCGTGAAATCCCCATTATTGAAGATGAGTATGTGGACATGGAGTTTGGAACCGGATGTTTAAAGGTTACTCCCGCGCACGATGAAAACGATAAAAACCTAGGAGACAAACATAATTTGGAAGTAATTGACATCTTTCACGAAGATGCTAGCTTAAATTCCTATGGTTTGCACTATGAAGGTAAGGACCGTTTTGTAGTTCGAAAGGAAATTGCCAAAGAACTTGAAGAAACCGGGTTTTTGGTTAAAACCGAGCAACACACCAACAAAGTGGGTACTTCCGAACGAACCAAAGCTGTTATCGAACCACGCCTTTCGGACCAATGGTTTTTGAAAATGGAAGGTTTGGCAAAGCCAGCTTTGGAAGCGGTGATGAATTCCGGAGAAGTGAAGTTGCACCCTAAAAAGTTCGAAAATACCTATCGACACTGGATGGAAAACATCCGCGATTGGAATATATCCCGTCAATTATGGTGGGGACAGCAAATTCCCGCATATTACTTCGGTGATGGCAAAGAAGACTTTGTTGTGGCTGAGTCTCGCGATTTGGCCTTTGATAAAGCGAAGGCCCTTAAGCCTGGTCTCAAGGAAGAGGAATTAAGGCAAGATCCTGATGTGGTCGATACTTGGTTTTCTGCTTGGTTATGGCCGATTAGTGTTTTCGGAGGCATTTTGGAACCTGATAACCCAGAAGTCAACTATTATTATCCGACCAGTGATTTGATTACCGGCCCGGATATTCTGTTTTTCTGGGTGGCACGAATGATTGTTTCTGGATATGAATTTCGAGGCGAACGTCCGTTCGAAAATGTGTATCTCACCGGTTTGGTTAGAGATAAGCAACGTCGAAAAATGTCAAAGTCTCTTGGAAATTCGCCCGATGCTCTAAAGCTTATCGATGATTTTGGTGCCGATGGTGTTCGCGTAGGACTGTTGTTGAGCTCTCCTGCCGGAAATGATTTGTTGTTTGACGAAGCACTTTGCCAACAAGGGAAAAACTTTGCCAATAAGATTTGGAATGCTTTTCGTTTGGTAATGGGTTGGGAAGTAGTAGATTTAACACAACCTAACGCCGCACAAATTGGTTTGGAGTGGTACGAAGCCAAATTCAATCAGACGCTTGTTGAGGTGAATGACCATTTTTCCAAATACCGTATTTCCGATGCCTTGATGGCGATTTATAAATTGGTATGGGACGACTTTTGTTCGTGGCTTTTGGAAATTGCAAAACCTGCATACCAACATCCAGTGGACCAAACCACACGCGCAAAGGTGATGTACTGGTTTGAACAAAATTTGAAACTGTTACATCCATTTATGCCCTTTTTGACCGAAGAGGTATGGCAGCATATTTCAAAACGGACTCCTGAACAGGCTTTGGTCATTTCTGAATGGCCCGAAACACAGTCAGCCAATTTGGAATTGATAAAGGAATTTGATTTCGCTAGTGACGTGATTTCAGGAATTCGTACGATTAGGAAAGAGAAGAACATAGCGCAGAAAGAATCTTTGGATTGTTTCATTCAAAACAATGAGGGTGTCAGCAACCGAATGGATGCCATAATAACCAAGTTGGGGAATATCAATGCGTTTGAAACCATCGAGGATACTATGGAAGGCGCTTTGAGTTTCCGAGTAAAAAGCAACGAGTACTTCATTCCCATGGGTGGGGCGATTGATATTGAAGCGGAAATCAAAAAAATCACTGAAGAACTCAACTACACCAAAGGCTTTTTGCAATCCGTTCAAAAGAAGTTGGGCAACGAACGCTTCGTGAATAATGCTCCCGAAAAAGTTGTAGCCATTGAAAGAAAGAAGGCGGCAGATGCCGAAGCTAAAATCGAAACCTTGGAGAAGAGTCTGGCGAGTTTAGGGTAATACTCAATATTTGCGTAATTTGAGAGGACACTATATATCCAGTGTTCTTAAACTTAGCGCAATGAAAAAACTCACCAAAAAAGACATCACACAAGAAGTTTTTGACCTCTATGACGCCTACGCCCACAATAAATTGCAGCGCCGGGAATTTATGGAGAAACTTTCCCTGTTCGCGGTAGGGGGTATTACAGTGCCCGCTTTGATGAGTTTTTTAATGCCGAATTATAAGGATACTTGGTTGGTTGACCCTCAAGATGCCAAGTTGAATTCCAATTATATAGAATATGATTCGCCAAAGGGCGGAGGCACCATGAAAGGACTGCTTTCGATACCAAAGGATTCAACAAAAACCTTAGGCGGTATCGTTGTGGTGCATGAAAACAGAGGACTGAATCCTTACATTGAAGATACGGCAAGACGTGCTGCTTTGGATGGCTTTATCACCTTGGCCCCGGACGCTTTAACCCCTCTGGGAGGGTATCCTGGTAACGATGATGAAGGTAGAACCATGCAACGCCAGCGGGACCGACAGGAAATGTTGGAAGATTTTATTGCGGCTTACGGTTTTTTAAAAGACCATGAAGCTTGCAATGGAAAAGTAGGTGTGGTTGGTTTTTGTTTTGGCGGATGGATTTCGAATATGATGGCCGTTCGTTTGCCAGAGTTAGCAGCTTCGGTTCCATTTTACGGTGGACAACCTAGAGAAGATATTGATAAAATCCAGGCACCCTTGATGCTACAATTTGCAGGTTTGGATACACGAGTAAATGCCGGATGGCCCGCCTATGAAGCCGCTTTAAAAGAACATGGGAAGGACTATGTCGCCTATGAATACCCAGATGTAAACCACGGTTTTCACAATACCAGTACTCCGCGATACGACAAGCCCGCAGCCGAACTCGCATGGCAGCGCACTATGGATTTCTTTAAGGTAAAATTGGTGTAGCCTGTCCTAAGTTCAGTTATCCACATATCAATCGAAATGGGTTAACCGTATATTCAAAAGCCTGATTTTCATTCTTTTTATTACATTTAGAGGTATGGAAACCTATGCCACAGCATTGCTTTATGCCATCCCTTTTTTTGTTGGTCTTGTGCTTTTTGAAATCGCTTACGGTCATTTTGTGAAAAACCAAATGTACAATGTAATGGACACGGTTAGCAGCATAAGCTCGGGTTTGACCAACGTGGTAAAAGATTCCTTGGGTCTCGCTGTTGTTTTGGTAAGCTATCCCTTTTTGGTAGAACATATCGCTTTGATTGAGCTAGAAGCTACTTGGGCTGTGTGGCTCATTGGTTTTATTGTGCTGGATTTTGCGGGATATTGGAACCATCGCTTGAATCATCATGTCAATCTTTTTTGGAATCAGCACGTTATCCACCATAGTAGCGAAGAATTCAATTTGGCATGTGGGCTTCGTCAGTCTATTTCAAATCTGGTAGGTTATTTTTCCTTGATGTTGTTCCCGGCCGCTTTGTTGGGGGTGCCTGCACAGGTCATTCAAATTTTAGCACCAATTCACTTGTTTGCCCAATTTTGGTATCATACGCGCCACATTGGTAAGTTGGGGTGGGTGGAGTACATTATCGTAACCCCTTCGCAACATCGCGTGCACCATGCCATTAATCCAGAATACATTGATAAAAACCTTGGACAAGTGTTGTGTATTTGGGATAGGATGTTCGGCACTTTTCAGGAGGAGTTGGAAACCGTTCCACCGCAATATGGGGTATTGAAACCAGCGCAGACCTGGAATCCGGTGCGCATCAACTTTCAACACCTCTGGAGATTGGGTAGGGATGCATGGCACACCAAGAAGATTTGGGATAAACTTCGAATCTGGTTTATGCCCACTGGTTGGCGTCCCGAAGACGTAAAAAAGCGATTTCCCATAACCATAATCACGGATGTTTATGGCTTCAAAAAGTATGGAAAACCGAGTTCATCCTATATGAAGGGCTACGCCATCGTACAAGTAACTTGTTCGTTGGTTTTAATGTTGTTTATGTTCTTCAACTACACAGAAATTGGTTTAAGCGGACTGTTGATTTATGGCGGGTTTATATTTTGGGGTATCTACGGCTACACCACACTAATGGACCAAGATACTGCTGCGCTTCCCATCGAAGTATTGCGAAGCCTTTCTGGAATAGCTTGGCTGGTATATTTTCAGGATTGGTTTGGAATGAATGCGTATTTCCCTTTGGGAACGTGGATGGTTGGGCTATATTTTGTGTTGACCCTAGCGGCTACATTATACTTTGCAAAGTTGGAAAAGCCTAAGGCACAGCTTTATTCCTGACCCTTCACTTCTTTCTCTACGATGGCAATGTATTGTCGCATGGCTTCTTCCATGGAAATGTTTTGAGCCTGAATCAGTGCGTTTGCTTTAAAGGCATTAATCAAAGGAGTTTTACTCCCCGGATTATTATAATTCTTATTGGCAATTTTATAGTAGGCGTATAATTTCAGTAGTAAATCTGCGGGTAGGGGATGGGTGTATTCGTTGATGAAATCTACAGCTTCTTTAAACTTGGTATGTAGCTCGGTTTCATTCATTGGTTTCTCTTACCGCTGCAATACAGGTTTTAGCACCAACTACTTTTTGGTTGAGCTGAACCGCAATATCACAGTCAAGGGGTAAGAATAAATCTACTCGAGAACCAAATTTGATAAATCCAGCATCTTGTCCTTGGGTTACTTGCTCACCTTCCTCAGCGTAATTCACGATACGCCTTGCCATGGCTCCAGCTATCTGTCGATACCCGATTTCTCCAAATTTTGGAGTATGTAAAACCACAGTGGTACGCTCATTTTCCGTACTTGATTTGGGATGCCAAGCTACCAGGTACTTGCCAGGATGATACTTGGAATAGGTTACGGTTCCACTAGCCGCATAACGAGTCACATGCACGTTAATGGGCGACATAAAAATGGAAACCTGTCTGCGCTTATCTTTAAAATACTCTGGCTCAAAAACTTCTTCGATTACAACCACTTTCCCATCTACCGGAGCTAAAATTTCATCAAAATTGGGCGTAACGGGTCGTTTTGGGTTCCGAAAGAATTGGAGTATCAAAATCAAAAGAACCAAAAGCCCGATTTGAACCGATAGTCTAATCCACTCGTTGGGAATATAGTATTGCGCCAAAACAACGGACAATGCTACTAGAAAAAAGGTGAACAGAATAATCTTTTGTCCCTCTTTATGAAACATAGGAAAACAAGTTAAGTGTCAAATATGCAAATGGTGCAGAAAATATCAAACTATCCAATCGGTCCCAAATGCCCCCATGCCCTGGTAGAATGGCCCCACTGTCTTTGACTTTGGCCAATCTTTTGAACTTGGATTCAAGCAAATCCCCTAAACTTCCCGTGACTACAATAACCAATGTCAAAATCAGCCATTGCCATAAGGTTAGGTTAGGAACGTACTTGGACAAAACGTATCCTGCAACTAGTGCAAAAATAAGTCCTCCCACAGAACCTTCAACGGTTTTTTTGGGCGAAACCGAAGGAAACAGCTTTGTTTTTCCCAAACTTCTGCCCACCAAGTAGGCAAAAGTGTCATTAACCCATATCAGCACGAAAATACCCATGACCAAAAACTTGGCAAAAGCATTATCGCTGTACGGAATCATGGTTAGAAAAATGCATCCTCCACCAAGATAAAATACGCCAATAATGAACAACTGGATTTCCGAAAAAACAATTTTTCTTTTGGTGAACAAAAACCGAAGCAAAGCCAGATTCACAACTAAGGTTGCAACAAGGAGCGCTGAAATGGCTATTTGACTCTTTACGAAGTAGATATAAATCCACCAGACGCCGAGATACACTAAAAAGATATAGTAGCCTTTGATGCGAGCGATTCTTTTGAACTCATACAAACACCCCAATCCGAAAATCATAAACAAAAAGTCAAAGGCATCGGAATTCAGGTAGGTGGTACCCAGCAGCAGGACAACGTAGATAAAACCCGTTAGCGCACGACGGACAATTTCTTTCATTAAGTTAGTAGTCTTCTAGCAGCAAAAGATATACATTTTTGGATGCACTGCCGTAAGAAAGAAAATCATTTTTGTTTTCCGGGGTGGATTCAAAATGTTTAAGCGTAGTGATATTATTGGGGATATTTCCTTTGTATCTGTCCTTGATGGTTTTCAACGCTTCGCTGATGGAATCTACCAATTGGCTGGTTGTAGCCAATACAATAAGATTGGAAGGCAACTCCGAAAGCTTCTTTTCACGAATCTGGTTGGAACATACCAAAATAGACCCATCTTGCGCCACAAGATGCTCACAGGTGGTAAAGAAAATATCGCTATCAGCTCTTTTGTCCGTAAAAGAAATTTTGTTGGAACGGAATTTTCCGGGCAAACGTTCATCCATGGTAAAAAACAGGAAGTTCTGCCAGTTGTTTTCCGAAATAATGTTGGAAAGTGCGTGGGAAACCTCGTGGTCGTCTTCGCAATACAAAAACTTGCCTCCGTTCTTTTTGAAGTAAATGGTAAACTTTTCGTCTACGGGAATCTTCAAATCTGGCATATGGGCTCCACGGGTCTCTATGGTTTCCTTAGAAACCTTTTTCCCTCCGCCAAATAGTTTGCCGAATATACCCATAGTGATGCTCAGTGATACAAGTGCAATAGTTTACCACCTAACGGTAGCTTACTCTGCAGTTTCGAGTTCTTCCTTTTCAAAAGGTCGTTTACCGAAAATCTTCTCCAAATCATCTTTAAAGATGACCTCTTTTTCCAGAAGACGTTCTGCAAGTTCAGTTAACTTGTCTTTGTTGTTTTTCAACAAGACAATCGCTCTTTTGTATTGTTCCTCGATGATTTTTGAAATCTCCTCATCGATTCGTTGCGCGGTTTCTTCACTGTAAGGTTTGGTAAAGCCATACTCATTCTGGCCAGAGGAATCATAATAGGTAATATTCCCTAGCTCATCATTAAGTCCGTAAACGGTGACCATGGCACGTGCTTGTTTGGTTACTTTTTCCAAATCGCTAAGCGCTCCAGTGGAAATCTTATTGAAAATTACTTTTTCTGCAGCCCTACCACCCATGGTAGCACACATTTCGTCCAGCATTTGCTCGGGTCTTACGATAAGACGCTCTTCAGGCAAGTACCAAGCAGCACCAAGAGATTGACCTCTGGGCACAATAGTTACTTTCACAAGGGGAGCAGCATGTTCCAACATCCAGCTTACCGTAGCATGTCCTGCCTCGTGGAAGGCTATGGTTTTCTTCTCCTCAGGTGTGATAATCTTGTTCTTTTTCTCAAGACCACCAATAATTCTGTCCACAGCATCCAAGAAATCTTGTTTGGTGACAGCCTTCTTTTCTTTACGCGCTGCAATCAAGGCAGCTTCGTTACAGACATTGGCAATATCAGCTCCAGAAAAACCGGGGGTTTGCTTGGCCAAGAAATCCAAATCAAGGGTTTCAGCGGTTTTGATAGGTCTTAGGTGTACTTCAAAAATTTCCTTACGCTCGCGAAGGTCAGGTAGGTCCACATAAATCTGACGGTCAAAACGTCCAGCACGCATCAAGGCTTTGTCCAGCACGTCTGCACGGTTGGTAGCAGCCAATACGATAACATTGGTATTGGTACCGAAACCATCCATTTCCGTTAGAAGTTGGTTGAGTGTATTTTCTCTTTCGTCGTTAGATCCAGTGAAATTGTTTTTCCCCCTAGCACGACCGATGGCATCAATTTCATCAATGAAGATGATAGCTGGCGATTTGTCCTTGGCTTGTTTGAACAAATCCCGTACTCTAGAAGCACCAACCCCCACAAACATCTCAACAAAATCAGAACCGGATAATGAGAAGAAAGGTACCTTAGCTTCTCCGGCAACGGCCTTGGCCAACAAGGTTTTACCAGTACCAGGAGGGCCTACCAATAGTGCACCCTTTGGAATCTTTCCACCCAAAGAGGTATACTTGTCCGGATTCTTTAAGAATTCAACAATTTCTTGTACCTCTTCTTTGGCACCTTCCAATCCAGCTACGTCTTTAAAAGATGTGCGAGTATCGGTTTTCTCATCAAAGAGCTTTGCTTTGGATTTTCCAATGTTGAAAATCTGACCGCCAGCACCACCGCCGGCACCACCAGACATTCTTCGCATCAAATAAATCCAGATACCAATGATTAGCGCGAACGGCAATAAAGAAAGTAGCAACTCTCCCAACACATTAGACTCCGTATCGAAATCTACAATAGTGTCGAGGTTGTTTTCCTTTTTGATGCTTTTTATTTCGTCTTCGAAATTCTGCAAATCCCCATAGTCCAATACGTACTGCGGTAATTTTCCTGCAGAAAAATTGAAAGGACGGTCCGCAACATTACGGTGTACGTCTTTCTGCAATGCCTCTTCAGTCAAAAAGACTTTGGCCTGACGCGTATTGGTGATAATCAAAATTTCAGAAATGTCGCCGTTGCGCAAGTATTCCTGTAATTCAGAGGTTGTTGTTTTTTCAGTACTCGAAAAAGTACTTCCCCCGAAAATCTGGAAACCGATAATCAAAGCGATTACGACGCCATATATCCACCAAGAGCTAAAACGAGGTTTCTTCGGTGTATTCGAATTATTTTCTTTTGCCATTTTTTTAAGAATTATAGCTGCTCTCCACTAGCGTGACTTTGGCATCACCCCACAGCCCTTCAATATCGTAGAATTCCCTAATGTGTTTTTGAAATACATGAACTACCACGTTAACGTAGTCCATCAGCACCCATTCAGCGTTGTCTGAACCTTCAACATGCCAAGGTTTGTCTTGTATAGCTTTGCTTACCGTTTTTTGGATGGAGGAAACAATCGCGTTGACGTGCGTGTTGGAGGTACCGTTACAGATGACAAAATAGTCGCAAACCGTATTCTCAATTTCCCGTAAATCCAAAAGATTTATATCAACTCCCTTTACTTCTTCTATCCCACTTAAAATTAATGCAATAAGTTCGTCTGCGCTAGCTTTTGGTTTCTGCATTCAAAAATTTTAGTTTCTACAAAGTTATGTTTTTTTTGTTTTCTTAGTCCCATTAAAGTGTGACATCCTGAGACAACTTTTTATGGGAAACTCTTACCCAATAATCAAACTTGATGCCACGGGTTCTACCAATGATTATCTCCGGAATATTCTGTCGGATGAAAATCATGAAGATTACACCGTAGTTGTTGCTGAAAATCAATTCGCTGGGAGAGGGCAAATGGGTAATTCTTGGGTCTCGGAATCCGGTAAAAACCTGACTTTTAGTTTTTTAAAAAAGGAGTTGGCCATTGAAGCGTCGAATCATTTTATACTCAATATGGCGGTTTCTTTAGCCCTATATGATGCACTTGCCCACATGGAAGTGCCTAATCTTAGCATCAAATGGCCTAACGACATAATGTCAGGTGATTCCAAGATTTGCGGGATTCTGATTGAAAACCTGCTTAGCGGGGCTCATCTTCGCTATTCAATAATAGGTATTGGCTTGAATGTGAATCAGACCAATTTCGGGAATTTACCACAAGTTTCTTCCTTGGTTAATTTAACCGGTAATGAGTTTAACCTATTGGAATTGTTAGCCACCCTTATGCGGCAACTACAAAGTCGATTGGACCAACTTTCAAATCATTCTTTTTTGGGCCTTCAAGAAGAATACGAAAGGCGTTTGTTTCGAAGAGGTCAGATGTCCAACTTTATCGACCCCGAAGGTCAAAAGTTCAAAGGGACCATTCAGGGTATCGCTCCAACGGGTCAATTGCAATTGCGGTTGGAAGACGAAACCTTAAAAAACTATGATTTCAAGATGTTGCGCTTAGTACTCTAGTCCAGATTGGAGAGATTTGTGGAAAGTGTTTCCATAAAATTCGTGATGGGACGTTTAATCATCATCGCCATCATGGTATTGAACTTCCCTTGAAAATCCATTTCGAATTCAGAAGAGTTGTCGTCTATGGCCTCAATACCAATGGTTAGGTCAAACGATAACTTTTTGCTTGGAGCGGCAAGGACCACCTTTTCATAAGGTTCATGCTCCATAATGCGAAGGTAAATTTCAGGCATTCCTCTAAGAATAAATCGGAACGTATTCTCATCAATTACGGCAAAGGTTTCTATGGTATCCGGCATCAACTGTTCAAAGTTTTTGACATCGGTCAAAAATTCAAAAAGTTCTTTGTCTGATTTGGCAACCGTTTTTTTTGCTACTTCAATATGCATACTTGAGTTATTGTTTCCATTCTTCCGGATTTTTTTTCCATTGGAAGAGCGTTTGGAATTGGTTTTCTTTAATGTATTCGGTTTCCGAAGCACGCTGAATCAAATGGTCGTAATCAGACAGGGTGTGCAAGGTCACTGAGGCTTCGTCAAAATTCTTTTCCGCAAGGGCAAAACCATAAGTGAAAATCGCCAACATGCCCATAACATTCACGTTTTGGTCGGTAAGCGCTTTAACAGCATTCAAACTGCTCTTTCCCGTGCTGATAAGGTCTTCAACTACAACTACGGAATGATCTTCATGAAGGTAACCCTCGATTTGGTTTTTGCGCCCATGGGATTTGGGTTCCGGACGTACATAAACAAAAGGTAAATCCAACATCTCTGCCACTAAAAGTCCAACACCAATAGCTCCTGTAGCAACGCCCGCAATAGTTTGTACATTGGGATAGAGTTCTTTGATTTGCTCAGCCATCGCACCCGCCACAAACCTTCTGGTCTCGGGATAGGAGAGCATTACACGGTTGTCACAATAAATTGGAGATTTCCAACCTGAAGCCCAGGTAAAAGGATTTTCGGGATTAAGTTTAATTGCATTAATTTGTAGCAGGTGACCTGCAGTCTTTTTTGCAATTTCCTCGTTTAAAACCATTGCGCAAATGTATAAAGTTTTTGTGAATGAGCTTCCTTTGATTTTAACAGACCAAAGGCCTGAAAACTCCCAAGGAAATGTATTCGATTTAGACGAAGCGTCCATTAAAAAGGCAATTAGACTTCTTTCTTCAGGTGACTTGCGAGAGGCTTTTTTGTACCATCCTGATGGTCAGCACATCATGGAGATTTTCAAGCACAAATTGCCTGTAGTCGTTGCTGCGGGTGGTTTTGTGACCAACAAGAAAAACAAGGTGCTGTTTATCTATCGAAATGGAAAATGGGACCTACCTAAGGGTAAGTTGGATAAAGGGGAATCCATTGAACAAGCTGCCATACGAGAGGTAGAGGAAGAGACGGGGGTGACGGGCTTGAAAATAACTGGATTCATGCGGACAACCTATCATATTTTCAAGCGAAATGGAGAGTTCATTTTGAAACAGGTGCACTGGTTTGCCATGACTACGGATTTTGAAGGAAAGCTTCAAGGTCAAGCTGAAGAAGGTATCCTAAAGGCGAAATGGAAAGGCCCCAAAAAAACCAAAGAAGCTTTGGAAAACTCCTATTTCAATATCAAACTCTTATTCGATTCGCCTACTATTCCGAAGTAATAAGACCCGAAAGTATTTTTTCATCATTTAAGCGATAGACGGGATACCGCAAATAGGCGGCTTCGAGGTACTTTGAATGTGAAAATATCCAGTTGAGTTGTGCATTGCACAAC
>JBCBPD010000023.1:0-42560 GCA_039820925.1 Bacteroidota bacterium
AGACGGCTTGGAACCTATCGTTAAAAAACTACACGAACTCGATATTACCTTGTACTCCACTGGAGGAACTGAAAAGTTCATTCGTGATTTGGGAATCCCTGTTGTTCCTGTCGAAGAAGTGACAAGCTACCCTTCCATTCTCGGAGGTCGAGTAAAAACATTACACCCCAAAATTTTTGGCGGAATCTTAAACCGTCAGGAAGATAGTGGTGATGTGGCCCAAATGACTGAATTTGAAATTCCACAGTTGGATATCGTCATTGTGGATTTGTATCCTTTTGAAAAAACCGTTGCGAGCGGAGCTTCTGAGCAGGACATTATTGAAAAAATCGACATTGGCGGGATTTCCTTAATTCGCGCTGCGGCCAAGAACTACAAAGACGTCATTTGTGTTTCATCTATGGAAGATTATGAAGCCTTCTTGGAGCTAATGACTGCCGAAAAGGGTTCAACTAGTCTTGAGGACCGAAAGAAATTTGCAGCAAAAGCTTTTAACATCTCTTCGCACTATGATACGGCCATCTACAATTACTTCAACCAACATGAAGAAGCGGTTCTAAAAATCAGTGAGCAAAACGGAAAAGTGCTTCGTTATGGAGAAAACCCCCATCAAAAGGGATTCTTCTTTGGTGATTTCGAAGCTATGTTTACCAAATTGCACGGCAAGGAGCTTTCCTACAATAACCTGTTAGACGTAGATGCAGCAGTTAATTTGATGGAAGAGTTTAAAAATGACGATCCCACGTTTGCCATCCTAAAACACAATAACGCCTGTGGCCTTGCCACACGGGACACCATCAAGCAAGCCTATGTTGATGCTTTGGCCGGAGACCCTGTCTCTGCCTTTGGTGGTATTTTGATTTCCAACACTGAAATTGACTCACCAACTGCTGAAGAAATCCACAAACTCTTTTGCGAAGTAGTCATTGCCCCATCATTCACAGATGAGGCGCTCAGTATTCTAAAAGGCAAAAAGAACCGTATCCTCTTGGTTCAGAAGGAAGTTGACATGCCAAAAACAACCATTCGAACTTGCTTGAATGGCGCCTTGGTACAAGAGAAGGACCTAAAGACGGATACTGCAGAAGACCTGTCCAACGCTACAAAAAAACATCCGGAGGCAGACGAAGTAGCTGATTTACTTTTCGCCTCCAAAATCTGCAAGCACACCAAAAGCAACACTATTGTTTTGGCCAAAAACCAACAGCTTTTGGCTAGTGGTACGGGACAGACCTCACGGGTGGATGCCTTGAACCAAGCGGTCCATAGAGCGAACTCTTTTGGATTCAAGCTAGAAGGAGCCGCAATGGCCAGTGACGCGTTCTTCCCCTTTCCAGACTGCGTTGAAATTGCGCACAAGGCGGGTATCACCAGTGTTATCCAACCAGGAGGTTCCATTAAGGATCAATTGAGCATTGACTTTTGTGATGAAAACAACATGGCCATGGTAATGACTGGTACGCGGCATTTTAAGCATTAATTTTAGTACTTTAGCCGATAATTTTTAATCAACTTAAATAACTAACGGTTTTTATGGGATTCTTTGATTTCATGACCGAGGAGATTGCAATTGACCTCGGAACTGCAAATACCCTCATCATCCATTTGGACAAAGTTGTTGTAGACAGTCCTTCCATCGTAGCGCGAGACCGGGTTACCGGAAAAATTATAGCTGTGGGAAGAGAAGCCAATATGATGCAAGGAAAAACCCACGAAAACATCAAAACCATCCGACCGCTGAAAGATGGGGTTATTGCGGATTTCGATGCTTCGGAAAAGATGATAAACATGTTTATCAAGAACATTCCCGCGTTGAAAAAGAAATGGTTCCCGCCCGCCTTGCGTATGGTTATATGTATTCCCTCGGGTATCACCGAAGTAGAGATGCGTGCCGTTCGAGAATCCGCAGAGCGTGTTAATGGTAAGGAAGTCTACCTCATTCATGAACCCATGGCCGCCGCAATTGGTATTGGTCTAGACATCATGCAACCCAAAGGAAACATGATTGTCGACATTGGAGGGGGTACCACCGAAATCGCGGTTATCGCTTTAGGCGGAATTGTTTGCGACAAATCGGTAAAAATTGCAGGTGACGTGTTCACCAACGATATCATTTATTACATGCGTACCCAGCACAACCTTTATGTTGGGGAAAGTACCGCAGAAGCCATCAAAATCGAAATTGGTTCCGCTACAGAAGATTTAAAGTCACCTCCAGAAGACAAGAGCATCCAAGGAAGGGATTTGCTTACTGGTAAACCCAAACAAGTACAAGTATCCTATCGGGAAATTGCCAAAGCACTTGACAAAAGTATTCTTCGTGTGGAAGATGCGGTCATGGAAACACTGTCGCAAACCCCACCTGAACTCGCTGCAGACATCTACAATACTGGAATTTATCTTGCGGGTGGAGGTTCCATGCTTCGAGGTTTAGACCGAAGACTTTCACAAAAAACGGATTTACCCGTTTATATCGCTGAAGATCCGTTGAGAGCCGTTGTACGGGGAACAGGTATCGCACTAAAAAACCTAGAACGCTACAAAAGTATCCTTATCAAGTAATCGATGGGCATGGGATAGCGTAGTGTCTGCCTAATCAAACTGCAGGATGCAAAGGATAATCAATTTTATCTTAAATAACCGAAACACGTTTTTATATGCGTTGCTTTCGTTTATCGCCTTGCTACTGACCGTTCGTTCGCATTCCTACCATCAATCCAAGTTTTTCAATTCTTCACGCTGGGTTTCCGGAAAAATCTACGGTACCGCTTCAAATATTTCAGGCTACTTTTCACTGAAAGAAGAGAATCAAAAGTTGGCGGATGAGAATCAACGGCTGCGAAAGTTGCTGTTCAATACCCAAACGGGAACCCAACAAGTTTTGGATTCCAGTTTATTGCCGTTTCAAGTTGCTCAGGCCAAAGTCATCAAAAACAGCTTTAGTGCACCACGCAACTATTTGACCATCGACAAAGGGAAAAACGATGGGGTTTCTCAAGATATGGGGGTGATTACTTCGAAGGGAATCTTAGGGATAATAGAAAATACTTCAGGGCAATTTGCTACCGTGCAAAGTATTCTGAACACCAAATCGAGCATCAACGCTAAAATAAAAAACACCGATTACTTCGGTTCCTTGGAATGGAACGCTTCAGACCATACCGTAGTGCAACTTGTAGATATTCCGCGATTGGTGCCTTTGGTTGTCGGAGATACCATAGTTACCGGGGCTATGTCCAGTATTTTTCCGGAGAACATTCCGATTGGAACTATCAAACGCTATGACCTAAACGCCTCCAAAAGTTATTACAATATCGACGTAGCCTTATTCAACGATATGGCCAACGTGAGGTGGGTTTACCTCGTCCAGAATCGAAACAAAGCTGAAATCGACCAATTAGAAGCACAAACAGAAGATGAATAACCCTGTAGTTTTAAATGCTTTTCGGTTCGTGCTTTTGCTTCTGGCGCAAGTGCTCATTTTTAATGGGCTCAATTTTATGGGAACCATCAACCCTATAGTTTACGTTATTTTCTTGTATTGGTATCCTATCAAGGAGAACAGAGCCGTTTTTTTATTGGTTGCTTTCTTTTTAGGGCTCTTGATTGACATTTTTTCCGATTCTCTCGCCTTGCATACATTGGCTATCTTGACTGCTGCTTTTGCACGTCCCTTCATCATGCGCTTTTGTTTTGGAGTGAATTACGAATTCCAGAATTTCACTTTTAAAAACACTACCAAAATCCAAAGAATCACTTATTTGGCTTTGTTAATTGTGCTCCATCACACGATTTTCTTTTGCTTTGAAATTTTAAGTTTCTCACATATCCTGTTAATTTTGAAGAAAATCCTATTTACGAGCCTACTTACGATATTTTTGTGCACCTTATTTAGCTCACTTTTCAGTCCGAAAAGCGAATAAATCTAAGGTTGATTACGTTAGACTAGTAAAGAACCCGTTTTAACTCCATAGATGAAAAAACTATTGCTCTCCTCGGTTGTGGTGCTCATCGGTTTCACTTTTATAAGTAGACTCACCTATTTGCAGCTTTTCAGCTTTAGCCCCAATCAGATTTTGGAGGACCCGGCAATCAAAAAAGTTTATGACTATCCTGAGCGTGGTTACATTTATGACCGACACGGGGAGTTAATGGTAGGAAACCAGGCGGCGTATGACGTTATGGTAATTCCGAGAGAGGTGAAACCTTTGGATACCTTGGAGTTTTGCAGCCTCCTGGGAATTGACAAGACGACCTTTGTTTCAAAAATGAAAAAAGCACGGGTTTATTCCCCGCGACTACCCTCCGTTTTGGTTCCGCAACTTTCCAAAGCGGATTATGCCCGGTTACAAGAGAAAATGAGGCATTTTGAAGGGTTTTATATTCAGAAGCGTTCCCTTCGATATTATGCAACCCATAGCGCGGCCAACGTTTTGGGATATATCAGTGAGGTCAACGAACGGGATTTGACCAATAATCCGTACTACGTAGCTGGAGAGCTCAAAGGAAGAACCGGAATTGAAAAACAGTACGAAGAAATACTTCGCGGCCGTAAAGGAGTAAAGCACATTCAAAAAGACCGATTCAATCGGGATATTGGACCGTACAAGAATGGTAAACTCGATACTTTACCCCAGCAAGGGAAAGAAATCCATATCACTATTGACAAAGCCCTTCAGGAATACGGTGAGCAATTGATGCACGGCAAACGAGGGGGAATTGTGGCGATTGAACCCAAAAGCGGTGAAATCTTGACTATGATTTCGGGCCCTACTTATGACCCAGCACTTTTGGTTGGGCGTGAACGTTCCAGAAATTATACTAAACTACATTACGATTCTATCTCAAAACCGACTTGGGACCGGTCAATTTTGGCGGAACCTTCCCCAGGTTCTCCTTTTAAAATTTTAAATGCATTGGTTGCCTTGCAAGAAGGTGTTATCGAACCCAGTACAACCTTTAGATGTTACAATGGATTTTACGTCGGGAATACCAAAAGAGGGTGTCACTGCGGCGGTGGAGTGCGGGATATGAATTCAGGTATCTACAAATCATGTAATGCTTACTTCGCTGGAACCTTCAGAAAGATTTACAATAAATTCCCTACCACAGATGAAGGCATGGATGTGTGGGAAAACCATATGAAAAGTTTTGGGTTAGGAGGATACTTGGGTACCGATTTGCCCACAGGCCGACCGGGGCGTATTCCAGACAAAGCCTATTATGACCGAGCTTACGGAGACAACCGTTGGGCTTCTTCCTTCATTATTTCGAACTCTATTGGTCAAGGGGAGGTTGCGGCTACGCCACTACAACTTGCAAACATGACGGCAGCCATCGCCAACAAAGGGCACTTTTTTACACCTCACGTAATTAAAAATATCAGTGGAGACACAGGAATCGACACCAGATATACCGAGCCGCGATACACTACTATTGACCGTGCTCATTTTGAACCTGTAATTCAAGGTATGGCTAATGTTTATAAATATGGTACCGCACGTTGGTTGCAAGTACCCGGTATAGACATTGCTGGAAAAACAGGTACAGTAGAAAATTTCGTCCGTATCGATGGTAAGCGCATGCAACTCACGGACCATTCCGTTTTTGTGGCGTTTGCACCAGTTGAAAATCCAAAAATCGCTTTAGCGGTTTATATTGAAAACGGTTACTACGGTGCAAGATATGCGGGTCACATCGCCTCTCTACTTATCGAAAAATACATCAATGGCGAAATCACCCGAAAGGATTTGGAAAAACGAATGCTGGAGAAAACCTTGGAACATGAGTATGCCAAACCGTATAGCGGGGAACCTTTCAAGATAAACGAATATGTCTGGTAGAGGACTGGTCAAACGAATTGACTGGCTTACGGTTACCCTCTTTCTTCTTCTAGTCACTGCTGGCTGGGTCAATATTTACTCCACGAGTATGACCGACCCCGACGCTTCGCTTTTGGATTTTTCCACCCTCTATGGCAAGCAATTGGTTTTCATCATCCTCTCACTTGGTTTAGCGGTCATGGTCCTTTTTGTGGAGACTAATTTCTTCGAACGCCTAGCGCCGATATTGTATGTTGCCTCTTTGGTGCTTTTGCTAGGCCTTTTCGTTTTTGGAAAGACGATAGCCGGAGCTACTTCGTGGTACGACCTGGGTTTTTTCAATTTACAGCCCTCGGAACTTGCCAAGGTGACCACGGCATTGGCTTTAGCGAAATACCTCAGTGATATTCAAACGGATATCAAAAACAGAAAACATCAGCTCTACGCAGTGGTGATTATTCTTTTGCCTGCTTTGCTCATACTACCTCAACCTGACCCGGGAAGTTCATTGATTTATTTTTCGCTTTTCTTTGTGCTCTTCAGAGAAGGTTTCCCTCTCTTTTATTTGGGCATTCTGCTCTTTATGGTAGTCTTATTTGCAACCACCTTAATGTTTGGTACCGTTTGGATTGCTATCGCACTAGCCATTATAACCGTTTTGATTTTCGGATTCAAGAAAAAGGACGTCAACATTCCTGTTATACCCTATGCTATTGCCATGGTAGTGGCTATTTTGTTTTCACTTTCAGTGAATTTCGTGTTCGAAAACGTGTTTGAGCAACGTCACAGAGACCGTTTTGTCCTTTGGCTCAGTCTTGAAAAAGATGAGCAAAAGTTGGAGGAGATTAAGAAAACCATTGGGTACAACACGTATCAATCAGAAAAAGCTATCGAATCCGGAGGGTTTTTTGGAAAGGGATTTTTGGAAGGCACGCGTACCAAAGGGGATTTCGTTCCAGCACAGCACACGGATTACATCTTTAGTTCTGTTGGCGAAGAATGGGGTTTTGTCGGAACCACTACCATTATCCTGCTATTTTCCCTGTTTTTCTTACGCTTGATTTTTGTGGCCGAGCGGCAAAAAAGTGACTTCAGTCGAATGTATGGGTATGGCGTAATTTCCATCTTACTCATACATTACTTTATCAATATTGGAATGGTTATCGGACTACTACCCACCATTGGAATACCCCTACCCTTTTTTAGTTATGGAGGTTCCGGCTTGTTGTTTTTCACCTTACTCCTCTTCATTTTCTTGAAGCTGGACTCCAACCGCCTGCGAGACGGACTTTAAAAGCGCCACGAACCGAGTTCAGTTCTTTTTTCGAACCGCTTTTGCCAGGAAGTGCTTTTGTTTTCAAAAAAATTCAACCTGGTTAGTGCCTCTATTTCTCCAACAGGAACCACAAAATCTTGAAGGGGTTGATTGCTTTCTTGATTGCGGATTAGAAAAGCGATGACCGCTTCACCCTCCGCGCCATCTCGATAAATGATTTTATAGAATTGGTAAGGGACATCCACATCTTCTTCGCCAATTTCTTCAAGTCCTTTTTCGAGAATACCTCCCGTAATTACCACCAAATCCCCATACTTTTTACACCAATAGCGGGTTTTCTGCTCCAATCGATTCCAAATGCCAGCATTAAACTCTCGGTCTTGCGGACTGATATTGCTCGTATAAAAGGTTTCGTTATAGGCTTGTTTCGAAAAGCGTCGGTCGCCTGCTGGGCAAAGGTGTCCTCGGTCATAGCCAGAGCCTTTATAATTTCTCCAATCCGCGGATTTCGATGACACCTTTGGGTCCTCAATAAAATAGGGACGTCTACGGTCATCTTGCGTTAATTGGTCCGGTTTTAATACGTAGGCAACCCATTCCGCTTGTTCATAAGCGTCTCGATACGATAACATGAAGTATTGATGCTTCACAATTTCACCTTTGCTGGAAGGCCATAATTCCTTTGCAGGGAGTATCTGGTTAGCGTTTTCTTCCGGACCGTAGGTTTCTGGTGTATAGAAATTCTCAAATACCCAAAACCCTATAACACAGATAATAAAAAGTAGGGTTGCCCAAGTTCGTTGCTTCATGCGCACAAGGAAGCAAAAAGGTGTCGAACAAAAAAACGATTCTAGTTGAAGTAGTGCATCTATTTATGGTTTATAAATTTTATAGCCTCAATAATATTTTTATCCTTGGATAAATCCTCGAAGTTGGTCTCTTTCACAACCGCTATATCTGGAATTATAGTTTTTGTAAATTTTGCTGACCTATCCGTGCCATAACTTTCGGTAATGGCCGCTTTTATCCCAAAGGGCATATCGTAGAGGTCATTTGCGGTGGTACTCCCATGACTTTCTTCTCCAATGACTATGGTGTTTTTACGACCCCTGAATCCCAAAATGACAAACTCGCCTGCACTATTGGTCAAAATTCCGGATATCAAAGCAACCGGCACATGAGGTCTTGGTTTGGAAGTTGTTTTTACAGCAATAGTTTCTTTATGGTTTTTGTACATAACACCTTCATGTAAGCTGGTTAAGGTTTTGACGTTTTTATCCACGTCAAGAACAAGGTGTGTGGTACTATTTCCCAGCAAATGATATAATCCGGTCAACATCACATTGGAATTTCCCCCAATATTTAGACGCAGGTCAATAATCCAACCTTTAATATCATTTGCTTTGTCAATTTCAACCATCGCATCATAGATGTTTTGCGCTGCCGCGTCGAGCTCTTCCCTTGTAGCATCTTTTAATAACATTCCAGGGATAAGAACATAACCATAATGTTCCTCAACCACTTTGGCCTCAAAAGGTTTGTTATTGTTGTAAGCGTCTGCCAAACTTTGATTGAACTGCGCTGCGGTAATGGGTTTTCCCAGTGTGCTGGCATACCAGTTCTTTTCGGAAAAAAGCAATAAATGGTCTCCTTGGATAGTATCGAATAGTTTGACGGAGTATTCTAGGGATTCTTCCAAGGTATTGCGCTGCGAAACTTCTTTCATGGTGTGGGATTTTATCCCCTCCCAGTCTACCTCTTTTGTATGTAAGTAATTCGCTTGTAGTTCTTCGAATAGTTTCGTGTAAAAGGTCTCTATGCTATCCTTCACAGAACCTTGTTTTGTTTGACCAAAAGAAGTGGTCACGAACAGAAAAAGACTTGCAGCCAAGCTTGAAAACAGTAGTTTCATGATTTCATTTTTTGTGATTCGGTCATAAAACTAGGCTTGAGCCTCCTGCTATTCAAGGAAAAGGAATGGAAGAATATCCAGAAAAAATATTCTGGACGAATTAACTTTTCCGTGAAGTCTTGTATTGGGTAGGCGTTACACCCATTACTTTTTTGAACACCGCGTTAAATGAAGATTTTGAACTAAAACCCGCTTTTTCTGCAACAGCCAACAACGTATACTTTTCTTGTTCAGGAGCATTTAAAAGGGTCTTTACTTTTTCGACGCGAAGCTGGTTGATGTAGTCCGAAAAGGATACCCCAAATGATTCGTGAATATGAAGCGATACTTCTTTATCAGTCGTGTTCAACAGCATCGCCAAATCGGATAGTTTTAGGTTCCTGTTGGTAAAAACCTCTCGCTCGTTTACGAAATGTTCAAATTGCTGCGCCAACGGATTGTGACCCTCTTTGCCTGACTTGACATCTTTTAACGAAAACCTATTGAACAAAAACTTTGATTGTGTTAGGGATTCATATCCAACCCAATAGATGTAAACTGAATTTAGAATCAATAGAATCGCGTAGACTATTCCATTTCTGGTATCTCCCACGATATGTACCATAACCGCGAGTACCAAGTTGATAAGAATAATCAGCTTAAAGGCATTGGTAAATCGCAGAAGCCATTCCCAATTTTTGCGCCCTACATTAAATCCTTTTATTTTGGTTTTGTTCTTTTTCAAAAATTGAATGGCCAACAAGGTAAGGATGAGATTAAAAAGGAGGTAGACGTATTCGTTGTAGATAAAAAATCCATTCTGATATACCCTCCAGAAAATATCTTTATCCATTCCGGAGTGTACCATGACATACCAGTACGTTCGTAGCAAGCCATAAAACACTGCAGGGGCAAAAAGCAGATATTCCAAGTTGAATTTTGAACTCTGTTTTTGAGCTACTTGATTTTTGATGTAGAAATAAAACCCAACCCCTATGAGGTATTTATATGGCAAGGGGAAAGCCCCTAGCGGGACAAAACCAATTTCATAAATCCCCAATAACTTGAAGGCATACAGGAGGTTAAAAAACGACAGTGAAAACAAAAACAGCAAATAAAACCGGAAGGCTTTTGTGTTGTCCTTCTTTTTGAAACAAGCCAGTATACAAAGTGCGAATCCTTGTATGGCTCCAAAAAAGACTAGTATCGCAATTACGGTGCGCATTGTATGTATATATACGATTCAAGGTCTATAATGTTACATGGGGTGGGAATAAAGGACTTGGTATGTGAATTAACCCATAAAAGCCTGTGAAGAAAATTAAGTAAGGGGTTTTGGGATAGCGCTTATCGGTCTCGTTTACAAGTAGTAGTGGATTTCTACTCACCAATTTTTCGATTCTACTCTGACCTTCGTTTTATATTTTATTTTTTGTTTAAGTACTTAAACGGTTATTACCTGTATCAATGTTAGCAAAAGTTTTTAATAGTTAAGGTCAACAAATATTACTTTATGCTCTAAGTAAAGTTTGTCCAAGTCATTTAAATTTGGCTCAAGGATGACGAATCTAATATTTGCAAACTCGGCATAATTTGTTTCTCCCGAATAGTAGTGTTCAATCCCGAATTGATTTTGCGCTGTCTGTCTATTTAATTTTGAAATATAAAATCTAACTTGTGTATTGAAAATAGTAGTTTGAAATCCAAAATATTCATCAAAAACCAGTTTTCTCTGTTTTAAAACAATTGTTTCCACTCTACCGTCATATAAAATTTTTGTAGAAATTCCTCCTCTAAGAAGCTCTCTTAAATCTCCAACGGAATTTATTCTTTCTGCCTCATACTTATCAATCGGCACGCAAAAAACTACGTTTTGAGAATCATTTGAAGTTGATTCCTGTATCATTTCGAGACCCTGTTTCTTATATAAAGAATTTGTCAATAGTCTCATATGATTGTTGCTTTTGAATTATTCAAAGTTTTTTCAGCTTTTTTTGATTCAAACTTTAATTGACTTCCTGTTTCTTGAACCGTAGCAAATGGTGAAACCACATAGTCATACCCAAATTTGTGAGTAACCGTTGTTCCTCGTTCAATTAAATCATTCCATATTTTTTTGAGCTTGTTTCTTTTTTTAATCAGATGACCATTTAACTGAATAAAATCAGATTCGCTAATTTCAAACTTTATTACTGCACTATTCCCTTCATGTCTTGATTGAGCCCAAATTGCAGCTAACGCAATGGAAGTTCCGGTGTAGAAACCTTGGCCTAATTCACCTTTTCCTAATGTGACATCGACATTATTAGGCGAGCCAACAATTTTAGTTGCATTGGTTAGACTTGTTCCGTGATAAGATATATTTTCCATATGGCCGATTCAAATTTTTGCAAAAAGTGAGCTATGTTTTGTTTTAATAAACTATAGCGAATCATAACAAAACAAGCTCAACACAGCGAAGTGAAGTTCGCAAATTTCAACAAAAAATGGTAATCCAAATTAATCGATTCTCCTATAGAGTAACTTGTTGATATAAACGCGAAAAACAGCGCCAGTACAAACAAAAAAAACCGCCAAAAATGGCGGTTTTTTCTATGCTGTTTTCAGAGGTTTATCCCTTAACACTGGCCAATCTGCGCTCAGCACCTTTGATGTTGTTCGTTTTCAAGTCTTTTAAGACATTGATGGCCTCTTCCACATAGATGTCTTTGGCCAGACTTTTATGCCAACGGTTTCTTTTTTCTCTAAGCACAGAGTCCTGAGTGAAAAGTTCGGTTTCATATTTCAAGGACTCAAACGTCAACTTGGAATCGTAATCGCGAAGGCTTTTAAAATGGTCTGACTTCTTTTTGGATTTTTGCTCTTTGCGCTTGAAAGCATCGTAATTCAAGGAAACCACTGTTTCATCTTGCTGCTCTTTTAACCACTGGGCGTTTTCCTCAATCAATTTGATATATGGATTCTCGGCCATACGCTTTTTACTACTTGCAATCGTCGTTTCGAAATCAATATAACCATCCCAAACATTGTAATCTGCAGCAGAGATTTTATCCCATCCTAGCGGATTTTCTTGGTCTCTTTCGCCTAAATCAATATAGCTATACTTGTCTGGAACAACGATATCACTTTTCACTCCTTCCAACTGGGTAGAACCTCCGTTGATACGGTAGAACTTTTGCGTCGTAAGCTTGATGGCACCTAAATCGCCATGCTCATTGCTTCGTACGATGTTATCCAAAGGAATTACGTTTTGCACCGTTCCTTTCCCAAAGGTTTGCTTGCTTCCGATAACCACGGCACGTTTGTAATCTTGCATCGCCGCTGCCAAAATTTCGGAAGCTGAGGCAGAAAGCTCATTTACTAGGATTACCAAAGGTCCATCCCATTGAATGCGCTCATCTTTATCTTCGTGTACTTCTTTACGTTGCCCTGAGGAACGTACTTGTACGATAGGTCCATCTTTAATGAACAACCCGGCCATATCAACCACGGTTTTTAATGAACCTCCACCATTATCTCGTAAATCCAGGATGATACCTTCTACACCTTCTTGCTTCAAACGCTCTACCTCTTTGGCAACATCGGTTGCAGCATTTCTTTCGGTATAGTCCTCGAAATCCACATAGAATTTCGGAAGGTTGATTAACCCATATTTTTTGTTTTCATCTTTAACCGTAGCTGATTTGGCATAACTCTCCTCGAGCATAACCACGTCTCTTTGAATTGAAACTTCTTCCAAGGAACCATCTACACGACGCACGGTCAGATTTACGGTAGTTCCTTTTGGCCCTTTTATCAACTTAATGGCGTCGTCCAAACGCATCCCAACAATATTAATGGCCTCTTCACCTTCTTGGCCTACTTTGAGAATTTCATCGCCCACTTCAAGACTTTTAGCACGCCAAACCGGTCCTCCAGGAATGATATCTACCACTTTAGCACCCTCGGGCTTCTTTTGCAAACGAGCACCAATTCCTTCAAATTTTCCCGACATCCCGATATCAAACTTTTCTTTATCATCTGGAGGGAAATAATAGGTATGGGGGTCAAATTCATCAACAATGGTATTGATGTATTGCACAAACCAATCTTTTCGTTCTAAATCATTGATAAAATCAAAGAATTCATCGAGCGTACTTTCTGTGCTTTCTCTTGATTCCTGTTCAACTTTGGCAAAGTCTATGCGTTTCGAAATTTCCTTGTAGGATAACATTTTGTTTTTAGAAAACGCAAGTTGTGCTTCAGCTTGGCTAACGTTATCGGCTTTCTCATTGGCCTTATCGGAAATTCGGTTTTCGACCTTGGTATTAAATACACCAAGTGTGTTGTATTTCAATTGCTTTCTCCAACGTTCCTTCAATTGCTTTTTATTGGCCGCATATTCTTGGTCTTTGTAGTCTACATCGATGGTTTCATCTTGTGTGTAGTCAAACGGCTTATCCAAAACCTCTTTATAAATATCTTCCGCCTCACTCATTCGTTTCATCAACCGTTGGTATACAATGTTGAAAAAAGTAATGTCGGTGTTTTTGATTTCGTCATCGATTTGAAAACGATACTTTTCAAAATCGCGAATATCGCTTGCTAAAAAATATCTTTTGGTAGGATCCAAAATGTCGATAAAATCATCAAAAACATTTGAGCTAAACCTATCGTTTAAATTTTTAGGTTCGTAGTGGCCTTTTTCCAAAACGTACGTAATCAAATCCAACAGAAGTTTGTCTTTGTCGTCGTTTTCAAAAGATTTGTTTGTAAAACTACAGGAGGCTACTGCAACTAAAATCACCAACAGTGCAAGGGTGAAGTTCTTCTTCATAATTGAGGTATTTATTGGGTGCAAAAAGTTCAATTTGGCTACTGAACCCTTACCACATCCTTCATCATTCAATACTTATAGATTTCTAAGATACTGAAAAAACTATGCCAGACTGTGGCCCGCCGCTTAATTTTTTGTTAAACGGTGGAGGGCTCCATATCCTAATGAAAACGTATTTTTGGAGGGATAATTATCCAAAATGGAAAAACCACTCATTTTAGTTACAAATGACGATGGAATAACGGCTCCCGGGCTACGCGCACTCATCAAAACCATGAAAACCATCGGCGATGTCATAGTGGTAGCTCCAGATAGTCCACAATCGGGAATGGGACATGCCATAACCATTGACAATACCCTATATTCCAAAAAGGTGGTAATCGACCAAAATGAAGGCGCTCCTGAGGAATACAGTTGTAGCGGAACGCCCGCAGATTGTGTAAAACTGGCCCTTCAAGAGATTTTGGACCGGCGCCCGGATATTTGCGTCAGCGGTATTAACCACGGTTCCAATGCGTCCATTAATGTGATTTATTCAGGTACAATGAGCGCGGCCATTGAGGCAGGAATCGAAGGCGTTCCCGCTATAGGATTTTCCCTTTGCGATTACACTTGGGAAGCCAATTTTGAACCTGCATTGGAATCCATCAAAAAAATCGTGCAACAGGCTTTGGAGCACGGCATGCCAAACGGTACCGTACTCAACGTAAATATTCCCAAATCGGATGAACCCCCAAAAGGGATACGCGTTTGCCGACAGGCACGTGCCAATTGGAAGGAGAAATTCGACAAACGCCAAAGTCCGATGGGGAAAAATTACTACTGGCTCACTGGTGAATTCGAATTACTGGATAAGGGAAAGGATACCGACGAATGGGCCTTGGAACAAGGATACATTTCCGTGGTTCCAACCCAATTCGACCTTACCGCACATCATATTATTCCACAAATCAACAATTGGGATTTAAATGGCTCGTAACAAAGAGATATTGATTGGCTTTATCGTGGGTATCATCGCCAATACCGTCGGAACTTTACTTTACATATTGTTCTTTTCCAATTTAGGGATTTCAGAAACCTTGGAAGCTGCAATAAGTCAGGGATATCTCGGTAGCTTGTTGGCTCTTGGTGCGATACTGAACTTGGTCACTTTTTTTGGTTTTTTGCGTATCAAACGAGATTTTCGGGCGCGAGGGGTAATGATTGCCACCTTGCTGTGCGCACTCGTCATTTTGTGCTACAAATTATTGGGCTAAACGGAAATGAAGTACTACATCATTGCTGGAGAAGCGTCGGGAGACCTTCATGGTTCCAACCTCATCAAGGCCATCCTTCGTCAACAACCTGAGGCGGAGATACGCTGCTGGGGTGGCGATTTGATGCAACAAGCTGGGGGCACCTTAGCCAAACACTACAAGGAAATGGCCTTCATGGGCTTTTTGGAGGTAGTAAAAAATGTTTCCACCATCTTTAGCAACATTCGTTTTTGCAAACAGGATATTGCCCAATTTAAACCAGATAAACTGGTTTTTATTGATTTTTCTGGATTCAATCTTAGAATCGCCAAATGGGCGAAAGTCCAGAAATATTCAACGCATTATTACATTTCACCACAGATATGGGCGTCTCGCGAAGGCAGAATCAAAAAAATCAAGCGGGACATTGATTTCATGTATGTAATCCTTCCCTTTGAACAGGATTTTTATGAAAAAAAACATCACTATCCGGTAAATTTTGTGGGACATCCCCTTTTTGATGCCATCGCCAATACTTCTCTGCCAGATAATTCAACATTTAGGTCCGAAAATGGATTGGACTCCGAAAAGCCCATTATCGCCTTACTACCCGGTAGTCGAAAACAAGAGGTGGAAAAAATGCTTTTGACCATGCTGTCGGTCAAGAATTCGTTCCAAGAGTACCAATTTGTTATTGCTGGAGCACCGAGTTTACCCATATCATTTTACAAACCCTTTCTCCAAAATGATAAAGTGGCCCTAGTTTCCCAACAAACCTATCCCCTTTTAAAACATTCATATGCGGCCTTGGTGACCAGCGGCACCGCAACTTTGGAAACGGCATTATTTCAGGTACCTCAAGTGGTTTGCTACAAAGGCAATTGGATTTCATATCAAATTGCAAAACGATTGATAACCCTCAACTTCATCTCTTTGGTGAACTTAATCATGGACAAAGAAGTCGTCAAAGAATTGATTCAAAACGATTTAACCTCCGAAAACCTGAAATTGGAGTTATCCAAAATCCTGAGTGGTGAACCAAGGGAAAAGGTGTTGGCCTCGTACCAAGAACTCAGTCAAAAACTAGGTGGTCCAGGGGCAAGTGAAAAAACCGCTGCGTTACTCATCAAAAATGTTTAGTTTTAGCTTCCAAGTAATCAATTGTATTCTTGGATGTTTCATAAATATTGGTTTCTTGTCGCGTTGTTGCTCTTAGTTGGATGCGGAACGAGCAAGAAAAGAACCTACAGCAAGACCCGAACCGTTTCGGTAGAGGGGTCATCCGAGGAGACTAACCCCACTCCCAAATTTTCCGAAAAGAAGGAAAAAGAACCTAACCAAAAAATTTTGGATGTTATCGCCACGGCTATGGATTTCAGCGGCACTCGGTATCGTTTTGGAGGCACCACTAAAAAGGGCATGGACTGCTCTGGCTTGGTGTATGTAAGCCTCAAGGAAAATGATATTCTCTTTCCGCGCACTTCATATAACATGGCGGATGAAGGCAAACGCATTCGAGTGAACGAAGTTCGCAAGGGCGATTTGTTATTTTTTAAGACCAGTAAAAGCGGTAAACGCATCAACCATGTTGGATTGGTAGTCGACGTAAAAGGAGACGATATCAAGTTCATACACTCCACAACCTCACGTGGTGTGATAGTCTCTTCCCTAAGGGAAGGGTTCTGGAACTACTCCTTTGTCAAGGCTACTCGAATCCTGTAAATGCGTGACATAAATTTCGTTTCGGTCAAACTGACCCTTTTTTTGGCGATAGGTATCGTTTTAGGGTTTCATGTTTTTGTTCCACATTGGTTTTGTCTTTCACTAGTTGCTGCAGGACTCTTTTGGCTTGTTATTTCGGTTCGGAAAGGGCTTGGAAAGAAATTAAGTTTTGCCTTAGCCTTGGGAGTACTGATGATAGGAATAGGAGCATTCTTGGTGCAATCTCGTTTGGGAAACTTTCAAACTGAACACTATTCCAAAAAAAACCATTCAGAGTATTCCCTTTGGAAAGTAACGGTTAGCAACAAATTAAAGACAACGGCTTATGCAGAGCGATTTGTACTTGATATTCATGAATTGAACCAAGCTGAAGCCGCCGGAACAATCCTTTGGAATGCGCCAATGGACTCTTTTTCAAAGGCATTGAAAATTGATGATACTTTGGTTTTGGCCGCTAAAGCGGAAGGAATCCCACCACCAAGAAATCCGGGACAGTTCAGTTATCAAAAGTACCTGCGCCAGTTAGGTATTTTACATCAATTCAATCGAGATTCGAAAGTCCTTCGGCATGAAAAGGCTACCCAACGTTCCCTTTTTGGTTTAGCGCAACAGGTTAGGGACCATTTAGCTCATAGATTGAAAGAAGCGGGATTCTCCGAGGAGGTCTTTGGAGTAGTGCAAGCGCTACTTTTAGGGCAACGTAGTGATATTCCCAAGGCCCTTTACAAAGATTACCAAAATGCGGGGGCGGTTCACATTTTAGCCATATCCGGTTTGCATGTTGGGGTATTGGTGCTCATTTTTCAAGCATTACTGTTTCCGCTCACACGGCTTCCTAAAGGAAAGGTCATTCGTTTGATTGTCCTTATTCTTTTCCTTTGGGGATTTGCTTTTATCACGGGATTATCCGCTTCGGTGGTCCGAGCCGTTACCATGTTTTCGTTTTTGTCTTATGCATGGTGTTTGGATAGACCCACTAGCAGTTTTAACCTCGCAGCACTTTCCATGATGGCTTTGCTTTTGGTCAAACCTTTGTTTTTGTTTCAAGTGGGTTTCCAAATGAGTTATGCAGCCGTATTTGCCATTTTGTGGTTGTATCCAAAACTGCAAGCGTTCTGGTCTCCTGAACCCTGGCTTTTGAAAAAGATATGGAGTCTATTGACGGTTAGCGTATCGGCACAGGTTGGTGTATTGCCCATAAGCTTATTTTACTTTCACCAATTTCCAACGCTTTTCTTTGTCTCCAATCTTATTGTTGTTCCCTTCTTAGGCATGCTGCTTGGCGGTGGACTCATTGTGCTTGGACTTGCTTCTGCGCGATGGCTACCTTTTGAGATAGTTTGGGTTTACGAGCACATGATTTTAGCAATGAATCGAGTCATTCAATGGGTGGCCCATTTCGAAGGGTTTGTACTTCGGGAAATACCATTCGACCTTGCCGAAGTAATTCTGAGCTACTTTTCGATAGTATGTTTAGTGACCTTTTTGGAAAAACGAACGTTTCGAGGGTTAAAACATCTTGCCCTTTGTATCGCTCTTTTTCAGGGATACATCTTGTTTTCAAACTATAAAAATCGAACGAGTAAAAGTGTTGTTATTCCTCACTATTATAAAGCTTCCGCATTATGGTTTCAGCAAGGGAAACATTTGGAAGTTTTCTCAAAAGATAGTCTTAAAGTGAACAGCACCTTATCAGATTTCAAAATTGAGCAATCAATTACTGAAGTGACCTATTTGAAGAATCAAAACATCTTTCGATATGGAAGTCAAATCCTTTACAAAATAGACCGGTTTGCTATTCCGCCTCCCAGGAATATTGACATTCTATGGTTAACCGAATCACCTAAACTACATTTGGAAAGATGGTTGGAACAGCATCAACCCAAAGCGGTTATCGCGGATGGTAGTAATTACCCCAGTTATATCTCAAGATGGAAAAAGACTTGCGAGGCAAAGGGAATCCCTTTTCACGATACATCCAAGGATGGAGCTTATCAATTGAACTCCACTACTAGTGAACGTTCCCCATAAGTCGTTTGATTAAGGGAGAGGCCAATAAAACCAAAAGCCCTGCGCCAATTGAATACTGAGCAATCAATTCAAAGCCGCCCGTATACACATCAAGGGTATCAAAACCACCCACGTTCGCGTCAGTACTTTCAATTGCCAATTGCTTCCCTATAAAACCAACTACTTGAAAAGCAAAAGCGGAAGAAAGGAACCATACGCCCATCATAAAAGCCACTATTCTTTTCGGGGAAAGGTCCGTGATTTTTGATAGTCCTACAGGTGACATAAAAAGCTCTCCTACAGAAAGCAAAAAGTACATTATCAAGAGATATGCGAAGGGAACCAAACCACTTTCGTTAGCTGAGTTTCCGCTAATCGCAAGCACATAGAAACTTATCCCTGCGAAAAGAAGTCCCAAACCAAATTTAAATGGCGTTCTTGGGTTTAGCTTCTTTTTGGCTAGAGCCGTCCACAATAGCGAGATGGGTATTGCCAGAATTATGATGAACATGGAATTCAATGAGTTGGTCTGTGCTGCCGTCATCAAGGAGAGCTCTACGTTACGAGCCGCGAATAAGGTAATCACACTACCCGACAGTTCGTGGAAGCCCCAGAAAATCGTCATGAACACCGTAATCAAAACAGCTACAAACAATTTTTTACGCTCGTCGGAATTGGCTTGATACATGATGTAAGCCAAGTAGGCCAAAATTGCGACCCCAATCAGTTTGAAAATGACGTTCACAATGTTTTGACCATCTAAAAAAGTCCCTTCTTCTCCCAAAGATTTATAAGAAGACAACAAAAAAGCAATCAAGGGGGCAGAAGCAAAAGCAAGAATTGGAATCAATGTTCCTTGTGGAATTCCCATCACCTTTTTGGAAATAACGGTCTCGCTTGGTGGTAGTCCCCTATCACCAAAGACTCCCTTTTTAATTCCTCTCCAGAAAAAAAACAGCCCAGTCAACATTCCAATTCCGGCCAGGCCGAAACCATAATGCCAGCCATATTCGGCAGCTAACCAACCACAAAGTAGCGGAGCAACCCAGCCCCCAATATTAATACCCATATAAAAAATGGTGAACCCAGAATCTTTTCGTGGATCGCCATCTTTATATAAAGTTCCCACAAAGGTTGAAATATTGGGTTTGAAAAAACCGTTACCCGCGATAATAAAGGATAGTGCCAAGAAAAAAGCAACATTATTTTCTATCGCCAAAACAAAATGTCCGATGGACATCAAAATTCCACCTAGAAAGATGGAGCGGCGCATACCCAAAATAGTATCAGAAATCCGACCGCCAACTACGGTAGAGGCATATACCAAAGAACCATAGGAAGCATATACTGCTGCGGTAGCAAAGTCACGTTCGGCAAGTGCTTCAAAGATAACATTGACCATGTAGAGCGTAAGCAACGCACGCATGCCGTAAAAACTAAACCGTTCCCACAGTTCTGCGAAAAAGAGATAGAATAGGCCTTGCGGGTGACCAAGAATCTCTTTTTGGTCAGCTGGTTTTAAGGTATCAGACATAATTTATGGGTTAGGTTACAGATTATTCTTTACAAATTCAGTCATTTTGGTATACAGGTGAAGCCGTGTGTTGCCCCCATAAATACCATGGTTTCGGTCGGGATAAATGGCCCAATCAAACGGTTTGTTGGCTTGTACCAAGGCTTCAATCATGCGCATGGTGTTTTGTACGTGCACATTATCATCTCCAGAACCATGCACCACCAAATATTTTCCTTTGAGCATTTCCGGATAATTCAACGGAGAGTTCTCATCATACCCTGATGCATTTTCCTGTGGGGTTTGCATATAGCGTTCCGTATAAATAGTATCATAGAAGCGCCATGAGGTTACCGGAGCAACCGCAATCGCCATTTCAAAAACATCGTTTCCTTTGAGCAGACAGTTGGTAGACATAAAACCACCATAACTCCAGCCCCAAATTCCGGTGCGAGCTTCATCAATATAGGGGAGTTCGCTCAACTGTTTCGCCGCGGCAATTTGATCTTCTACTTCGTATTTGCCCAGTTCCTTTTGGGTGACTTTTTTAAAGTCTCTTCCTTTGAGTCCAGTACCACGCCCATCCACACAGGCCACAATATAGCCTTGTGACACCAACATTTGATGCCAGTAGTCGTTGGCACCAAACCAGCGGTCCGCTACTTGTTGGGAACCAGGACCACTATATTGGAACATGAAAAGGGGGTATTTCTTGGATTCATCAAAATCCACCGGCTTAATCATATACATATTGAGTTCCTCCCCATTTACAGAAATGGTCGAAAACTCTTTAGGACTCAACTCATAGGTTTCCAATTTAGCATCCAAAGAAGCATTGTCCTTGATTTTTCGCAGTTGTTTTCCGGTCAAAGCCTCATGCAAGGTATACTGATACGGCATGGTGGCACTGGAAAACGTATTGATGAAATAGGTGTAGTCAGCGCTAAAATCGGCTCGGTTGGTACCCTGCTGACTGGTCAATTGTTTTTTACGCTTCCCGTTGGAACCAATATTGTATACATCTCGATAAATAGACCCACGCTCCGAGGATTGGTAATAAATTTTGTCTTCTTCTTGGTCGTACCCATAATAATGGGTTACCTCCCATGGCCCTTCCGTAATTTGGTTCATCAGCTTACCATCTTCATTATAGAGGTAAATGTGGTTAAAACCATCTCGTTCACTCGTCCAGATAAAACTATCGTCGGCCAAAAACGTAAGGTCGTCCTTGACGTCCACATAAGCTGCGTCTTTTTCTTCCAACAGCGTATTGACTTCGAAAGTCTTGGCATTAACCGACTGTAATTTCAAATCATTTTGATGTCGGTTCAAAACCTGTACACTTAAATAATCAGGATGGTTCATCCATTTGATTCTAGGAATGTAGTATGCGTTCTCCCCTAAGTCAACCTTTTTCAAGCTGGCTTTGGTCGCATCATAAATATGAAGAGATACCTCAGCATTCTTCTCACCGGCTTTGGGGTATTTGAACTCATATCCATAAGGATACAAATCACTTCCATACACATCCATCGAAAAATGAGGCACTTCACTTTCATCGAACCGCAAAAACGCAATCTGGGTGCCATCGCTATTCCAATCAAAAGCGCGTACAAAAGCAAACTCTTCTTCGTATACCCAATCCGTGACGCCATTAATGATGCTTCCCACAACGCCATCTTGCGTCACCTGCATAGTTTGCTGGGAGGCGATATCGAAAATGTAAAGGTTGTTATCCTTCACATAAGCCACCTGCTTTCCGCTAGGGGATAAAAGTGGTTCTTGAATTTTTTCTGATGCTACTTGTACCAAAGACTTGGTCCCGATATCGTAGACATAAAAGACGCCTAATGTAGACCTGCGGAAGATGTACTCGATTTCAGTAGCCAATAAGATTTTGGACTCATCTTTACTAAAGGTATATGAAGTGAAAAATGGAACTTCTCCCGAAGATTCCAGAATCGTTTCAATCTTTTCCAGTGAAGCGTAAGCGTATTTATCCAGTCGGCTTTTTCTAGGGGAACGCTCGTAGTTCAGCACGGTGTAATGCTGGCCATCTTTCATGGAACGCAAAACCTCCATTCTTTCGGTTCGAAAGGTACCGTTCCAAATTTCTTCTAAAGTGATTTTTTTCTTTTGGGCCGTGAGTGGTAGTACTGTGCTGGCACACAAAACGCACAGAATAATGTTTCGCAACATAGGGTAGGAATATTGATAAAAACTATCAAGTTTACTAATATTTATCCAGAATGGAAACTCTGTTGAGGGAATAGGCAGTACAAAGCGACGTTCAGCTTACCCTTAGGAACGAATATCCTTATCTTTGAGCGCTGTAACCGAACTAGAATGAAGGCACTTATTGAAGGTTTTTCGAAACTGGACAAAACCGAAAAAATGGCTTGGTTGGCCGAAAACTATACGACCAATCCAGAAAACACCATTGCACTCCTTCAAAAATATTGGAATTCGGACCCCGCCACCCAGAAGGTGCACGATGAGTTCATCGAAAACACCTTATCCAACTATTATCTGCCTTTTGCCATAGCCCCCAATTTTACGATTAATGGGAAGAACTATGCCATTCCGATGGCTATTGAAGAAAGTTCGGTGGTAGCTGCAGCCAGTAAAGCAGCAAAATTCTGGGGGTCTCGAGGAGGTTTCAAAGCAGAGATAGTGGGCACGGAAAAAGTGGGGCAAGTCCATTTCATATTCCATGGGGAAACTGCCAAACTGGAACGTTTTTTTGAGGACATTCACTCCAAACTATTGGAAAGCGTTAGCGACATCACACGTAGCATGGAAAAACGAGGGGGTGGTGTTCGCAGCATTTCTTTACGAGATAAAACCCAAGAAATTCCGGGATATTTCCAACTGCAATGCACCTTTGAAACCAAGGATGCCATGGGTGCCAATTTCATCAACTCCTGTTTGGAGCAATTCGCGAAGACACTGCAAGCACTGGCGGAATCATATCCAGATTTTTCTGAGACAGAAGGAAACATAGAGGTGGTCATGAGCATTCTTTCCAATTATGTCCCGAACTGTTTAGTAAAAGCTTCGGTTAGTTGCCCAGTAACAGAGTTGCATGAAGATTCGGATAAAGCCAACGCTTTTGCCCAAAAAATGATGCAGGCCATCGCCATCGCGAAAGCAGAACCGTATCGTGCCGTGACGCATAACAAAGGTGTCATGAATGGAGTAGATGCTGTGGTTTTGGCTACAGGTAATGATTTTCGTGCAGTAGAAGCCGGCGTACATGCGTATGCGACTAAAGACGGCAACTATTCCAGCTTGACCCATGCTTCCATTGAGGATGGTATTTTCCATTTTTGGATTGAATTGCCTTTGGCTTTGGGCACCGTAGGAGGGTTGACTTCTTTACACCCTATGGTGAAGCTGGCATTGGAGATTCTACAACAGCCTACTGCTGAAGAATTGATGCAAATAGTAGCGGTAGCAGGATTAGCCCAAAACTTCGCCGCCTTGAACTCTTTGGTCACTACGGGAATCCAAAAGGGGCATATGAAAATGCACCTTTTGAATATTATCAATCAGCTTGGGGCCAATGATGAGGAAAAAAATCAACTGGTAACCCATTTTGAACAGCATACAGTGAGTGTTTCTGGAGTAAAAGCTGCTTTGGACAATCTGAGAAAATCTTAATGGACCGGTTTTATAGCAACGGCAAACTCTTGATTACCGGCGAATATGCGGTCTTGGATGGCGCTTTGGCTTTAGCCATTCCTACGCGTTATGGACAATCCCTCGAAATAATATCTTCCGCCGAAAACACTTTAGTGTGGAAAAGCTTGGATTATCAAGACCAAAATTGGTTTGAGGGGCAATTCAGTCTTTCCGATTTTAACATCTTACAAACAACCAATCCCAGCGTAGCGGTCACCCTACAAGGGCTCTTGAAAGCTGCTCGTGAACAAAATCCAGAATTTCTTAACCAAGGAGAAGGGTATATAGCTACCAGCAGGCTAGGCTTTCCCAATGACTGGGGTCTGGGCTCTTCCTCTACCTTAATCAACAATTTGGCGCAATGGGCGGAGGTGGATGCTTATACTTTGCTCTGGGAAGCTTTCGGCGGGAGCGGTTATGATATTGCTTGTGCCCAACACAATACTCCTATATGTTATCGCAAAAAACAACCCAAGCCAGAGGTTACCGAAGTGGATTTCAATCCTAACTTCGCAAACCAGCTGTATTTTGTCCACCTCAACCAAAAGCAGAACAGTAAAACGGCTATTGCGAACTATTCCCAAAAAACCTTCGACAAGAAAAAGCTTATTGCTTCAGTTGACGATATCACAACAGCAATGCTAAAAGCAGAAAACCTAGACCGCTTTAGTGCACTACTTGAAAGGCACGAAACCTTACTCGCTGATATCTTGGAAGTTCCTACCGTGAAACAACGGCTATTTCAAGATTACCCCTATGTGCTTAAAAGTTTGGGCGCCTGGGGCGGAGATTTTATTCTAGCGGTTGGAGATAAGATGACACCCCAATATTTTAAGGCGAAGGGATTCAACACCGTGATTCCTTACACTGAAATGGTGCGGAAAAACTAATTCCCTGATTTTATTATATTTCCGTCGTATTGTCTATTCATTTTATGGTTAAGACGGTAACCTAACCAACATGAGTATTTTAAAAGAATTATCCCATTTGGTTTCGGCGGGTGTGATTTCGGAAGAAACGGCGGAAGCCATTCGGAAACACTATGAAACCAAAAGTAGTCCGTCCAGCAATCGGCTGTTTGTTGTTTTTGGCATTTTGGGTTCTATTCTGGTAGGACTTGGCATCATTTTGATTATTGCCCACAACTGGGATGAATTGTCTCGATTCACCAAAACCTGCTTTGCTTTTTTACCCTTGGTTATCGGACATATCCTTTGCGGATATACGCTTTTTAAAAAGCGGGAAAGTACTGCATGGCGAGAGAGCACTTCTGCCTTTTTGTTTTTTGCTGTAGGGGCCAGCATCTCCTTGGTCAGTCAAATCTATAATATCCCAGGAGACCTTAGCGCTTTTCTAGTAACCTGGATGTTTCTTTGTCTTCCCATTGTGTATGTGATGCGGTCATCGGTCACTTCTTTGCTCTTTCTTGTGGGCATAACCTACTACGCTTGTGAGGCGAGCTATTGGTCTTATCCTGGAACGGAGCCCTACGCTTACTGGCTTTTGTTTTTAGGTGTTTTACCGCATTATTATTTGATATATCGCAAACAGCCTTCCAGTAACTTCATGACCCTTCACAATTGGGCTATTCCCTTATCCCTAACCATTGTTTTGGGCACCTTATCTGCTGGGTTTGGGTCGATATTGTTCATTGCATACTTTACGCTGTTTGGTATTTTCTATGCCATTAGCAAGCTTGATTTATTACAAGCCAAACAAGTTAATGTTAATGGGTACAACATTATCGGTTTTGTTGGGGCGGTATTCGTACTCATGCTATTGAGCTTTAATTGGTATTGGGAAGATTTAATGCGCAAAGTGCCGTCCATAGGCGACATGGTTTCATCACAGGAATTTTGGGTGCTTTGTTTTTTAACCCTGATAGCAACACTAATTTTATACCTAAGGCAAAAGCAAGAAGGTTGGAAAAACATACTTCCCTTGGAGCCGATGTACCTGTTGGTCATTCTTACTTTTTTTATCGGATTGTTTTCTCCAATAGCCGTTATTCTGATGAATATTCTTGTCCTGGCCCTTGGAGTATTGACCATCCGAAATGGTGCGTTACGAAATCATTTGGGGATTCTGAATCTGGGACTTGTAATTATCACGATACTCATTGCCTGTCGTTTTTTCGATACGGATTTGAGTTTTGTTGCGCGAGGATTGTTGTTCGTTACCGTAGGGGTAGGATTCTTTATGGCCAATTATTTAATGCTCAAAAAACGTAAGCAAGATGACGTCTAAGAAAACCATATGGGTCTTTTTTGTTTTGATGGTGTTGGCACAGATGTACGTTCCCGCCAGTATGATTTGGACCAGTGAAGATGTATTGGAGACCGGAAAGGCCTTCAAATTTAAAACGGCTCCCGTAGACCCGAACGACCCTTTTCGTGGAAAATATATTCGTTTGCGTTATGATATTGATAGAATTGAAATTCCAGAAACACATGATTGGACCGATGGGGAACCCCTTTTTGTGTCATTGAATGAAGACCCTGAAGGTTTTGCACAAATTGCTGCTATTTCAAAGAAAGAACCCGAGAATACCACCGATTTTGTATCCGCAAAGGTGGATTTTATTACGTCTTACGAAAAAACGGAATTGGTCATCGAATATCCCTTTGAACGCTTTTATATGGAAGAGTCCAAAGCCTATGATGCAGAGCTGACCTATAGAGATTCACAATTGGATTCCACCCAAACCACCTATGCCCTAGTTCATGTAAAAGATGGCAATGCAGTTCTTAAAGATGTTTTAATTGACGGAGTTTCGATACAAGAGTTAGTGAAAATGGGGCAAAACCAAAACAAGCAGGAATAAAAAAAGCCTCTAAAAAGAGGCTTTTGCAAGTTATAAATACGTTCTACTAATAGAAGGTAGCACGTTTGTCTTCGATATCAGCACTTTCTTTTAAGGCATTGAACACATCTCCATTAACGCGCCCTGCGGCACTACTTTTCAGATTATTGGCATAAGTGCTGAAGTTGTCCACGGTAGGTGCAGCCTCTTTCTTGGTTACGCGAACCATAAATACCCCAGATTCGCCTTTGATCAAGGTAGAGGTGTCCCCTTCTTTCATAGAGAAGGCATTCCCGACAACCAAAGCCTCACGACCTGCACCCGGTAAAGTAGGTGACTTGCTCGTCAAAGCAGTTGCCGTACTAACCGTAACATTGTTGGCCGAAGCAAAATCCTCAAGGGACTTGCCCGTATTGGCTGAAATGATTTGCGCCGCTTTACGTTCTTTTCGAATCTTTGGTAAAGCCGTTGCCGAAGCATCTTCAGAAGCCATTAACCCTTCTTCGTACTTCTTGGTCAGTTGCACGATAACATATCCATTGTTGGCATTGAATCGCTTGATGTCCCCATTCTTGGTATCATCATGGAAGGCCCACTGCACAATCCCGCGCTGTGAGGATAAACCTGGAAGGTTTTCATCCATCTCCTTGATTTTGTTCACAGGACGAACCGTATATTCATTATCGGAAGCAATGGTTCCAAATTCTTGTTTGTCGGCATCCAATACGGCCATTTCGAATTTGGTGGCATCGGTAAACAGCGTATTGATGGTTTCTTCAGAAGGCTCAATCTCGCGCGTTAAGGTTGCGATGCGATACAAATCTTGCTTGTCATCCACCTTTATCACGTGGAACCCAAATTGCGTTTCAACCAAACCTATCGCTCCTACTTCGTTTTGGAAACAAAAGTCGTTGAATTCGTCTGCCATAACGCCTTCTTCAAAGTAGCCAAGGTCTCCACCTCTAGGGGCTGAAGGTCCATCTGAATTGTCACGTGCCAAAGCCGTAAACTGGGCGTCTTCTTTTTTGGCATCGGCCAAAAGTTCTTCCGCACGCTCTTCGGCTTCTTCTTTGGTTCGTGTAATGTCTGGATTGGCCCTTTCCGCACCGGCATACGTAATCAAGATATGACTGGCCTTTACGCTAGCCTCTTCTTTTTTCTCCATCAACTTTGAGACCTTGAAAAAGCCTTCTTCCTTGTAAGGTCCGTAGATTTCTCCAACACCCAGAGCAATAAGCGTATCTGTGGCAACCTCTTGTAAATCTCTTTTAGGCTTGAAGATGGTATCGTACTTTGTATCTGAATTTCGGTCTAGGAACGCAGCCATGTCCTGGGTATTTCTAAAGCCTGGAATGGTATCAGTCGTATTGCTTTCTTCAACATACTCCACACTATCTCCCAACAACTTGGTGATTTCATCTTCTACCGCTTTTTCATCTTCCGCTGAAGCGGCTTCTTCAAAATAAACGAAACGGATATCACGTGCTTTTTCCTGCTTGTAGTCCTCTGGGTGCTCTTTCACATACGCTTCAATCTGTTCCTTGGTAACTTGAATCGTACTATCAGCAATTGAGGTAAATGGCACTCGAACATATTGGATATCCACCTTATCGTTGGTCATCTTGTAATCGTGCTCACCTTCTATTAAGGTTGCTCCTACGCCTGCCTTAACCAAGTTAAAGTAGATTTGTTCTTTCGCAGATTGAATGATGCTTTTCTCAATCAACAACCAATCATCATAACGCAAAGGGTCGGTTTCACGCCAATCCGCAATGGTAGCTTTGAAAACTTCTTCGTTGAAAACGCCATTCTCATCTAAAAAGTCTGGAATTTGAGCGTATCCGGTGGTCTTCACAAACTCAACGATTTGGTCGGCTTCCACTTCGATGCCCAAATCCTCGATTTGTTGGTCCAAAATGGTTTTGCGAATCTGTTGGTCGTATACGGTATTGACCAATTGGGTGGAAGACAAGCTTGGTCCGTAGCGTCTTGAAGCATTTTCTACCTCTCTTCGGAACGCATCTATTGGAATGCTTTCTCCATTCACTTCCGCAACAGCGGAACCAACTTTGGCACCTCCAAAATCATTGCTTGTAAAAACTCCTGATATTACAAAGGCGAACAGGGCCAATCCTATGATTAGAATCAAAACCGTGGTTCGCTTCCTAATATTCTCTAATACTGCCATTTCCCAGCTTGTTTTGTGTATTTCAGTGGGCGAAAATACCATTTTCTTTCCAAATAGGAAAGCTGAAAAAGGCTAGGAAACCGTTAATCTTCAGGGAAAACCTGAACGTTGACCAAATCGATTTTGGTATTGGATACTTCCAAGATTCGAAATACGAAATTATCAATCTTGATTTCGGAATCTTTTTCAGGAATTTCGGCCGTTCCGTTCATGATGAGCCCACCCAGAGTTTCGTATTCATCACTCTCAGGAAGTTCTAGTTTGTACTGCTCATTGAGATAGTCCACCTCAAGGCGCGCACTGAATTTATAAACGTTTTCGCTGAGTTGCTCTTCGAAGTGGTCTGTGGAATCGTGTTCATCTTCGATTTCACCGAAAAGTTCTTCGATGATATCTTCAACGGTCATGATGCCGGAAGTACCCCCGTACTCATCCAAAACCACGGCCATACTTTTTCGCTTTTTGGTCAACACATTCAAAATGTCTTGAATCAGCATGGTTTCGGGAACAAATTCAACGGGTAGCAAAATGCTTTGAATGGTTTCCGGACGCTTAAAGAGCTCGTATGAATGCACATATCCGATGATTTCATCGACACTTTCTTTGTACACCAAAATTTTGGTGTACCCGGTTTCCGTAAAGAGTTTGGTAAGGTTTTTTGGTGTTTCCTCTAGGTCTACCGCGGTGATTTCAGTTCGGGGCACCATCACTTCCCGAGCTTTAACGGTAGAAAATTCCAAGGCGTTTTGAAAAATCTGAATTTCAGAATCTACTTCATCTGCCTCTTCAACGGTTTCCATTTGCTCCGTAATGTAGTCACCCAATTCCAGCTTGGTGAAGGAAAGTTGCACCTCATCACCTTTGGTCTTGAAAAATGTCTTCAGGATAAAGTCTGAAATCTTCAAAACGAACCAAGATATGAAGGAAAACAAAACATAAAAGATATAGGCTGGAATCGCCAAAACCTTGAGTAGGGTGTTCGCATAGATTTGAAAGAAGACCTTAGGCAAAAACTCTGCGGTAAGTAGAATCACCAGAGTAGAAATGATAGTTTGGGACAGTAGCCTAAAATCGGTCAAAAGCGTGTTCAGAAACTCGTATGGCAAGGGCAACAGACTTTGGAACCATGCCATCAACACATCACCCATATAGAAACCATAAATCACCAGTGCTACATTGTTCCCAATTAGCATGGTGGCTATGAATCGTGAAGGTTTTTGTGTGAGGCGCCTTAAGACTTTGGCCAAGAAACCCTCTTGCATCTTTTCCAGCTCAATATGTACCTTATTGGCAGATACAAAGGCTATTTCCATTCCTGAAAAAAAGGCGGAAAATAGAAGGGATAAGCCAATAATCAAAAAGGAAAGTTCCAAGCTATTTACTTTTGGTTGTCCTTACGCTCTTGAAATTTTTTGTAGTAGTGTCTTCTAAACAGAAACATGGCCAACGTGATTACCGCCAAAAAAACAAAGATGTAAGCTTTGTTGCGGTCCACACCCCACAAATTGAAGGCCATAAAACCGGAAAGTACCGATATAATCAGATTTAAATAAATGGTGTATTTGAGGTATTTCTCCATGGTCAATCTTCTTTTATGGTCATGAGACCGTAGGTTTTGTGTGCGTTGAAAAAGCTGAAATCCCGATTGAAATCCATACCCTCTCCGTCCATGATTGTACCATCACTTGGATTGGTATAGGTAAAGGTTTCTTCGGTAAAAATCCAATTGTTGGCGCGGTCAAAATACAGTTGTGGGGTTTCCAGTTTTTTACCATCATGCGCCAAAATAACAACGTTGCCTTGCAAATCAATCAAGTTGGTTTGTGAATAGACAATGCCGTAATCTGCGGTAATGACACTTTTTTGATTCTTTTCATCAAAAAAGTCTACTTGAATCCCTTTAGGGAAGGTTTTATAGCGAAATGATTGATTGTCGAAGTCCTCATAATAGGGACTGGTAAGAATGGCAATCACCTTGGAATTGGATTCATCTTCCGTACCCATTTCTTCGGGAGTCTCTGTATAGAGCAACTTAAAGTTCTCGGCTACCCCTTGTGGAAAGACGGGCTTAATGGCTTCTTCCCCAACCCGTTCGTATTGGTCTTTACAGGACCAAAAAAGCAATGCCACGACAAATGTCGTGGCAAAAAAGCTTGTTTTATGTTTTAGAAATTGTTTCACCTTATAGGCTCGGCACTTTCACGCTGCCGCCTACCCAACAACTGAAGGTTACGGTTTTACCGGCCATACCAGAGCTGAAAATCATCTCTTTGGTAGGCGCTTTGGCGGAATAACTTGCTGCAGATTTGTTGGCACGTCCGCTCAAGGATGGGTCAACTCTACCTGCTTTACGGGCCATTTCAGCTGCCTTCCAGTAAATCGCACGTTTTTCAAAAGGAGTGGTTCCACATGCATTGGCACTACCGCCGTATAAACTAGCGATTAACAAGTATGCTTTTCCATTGGAAGGATTTGCATTGATAGCCTTTTGGGCATAGCTTCTAGCCTGTGATTTACTAGACCTTCTTACAATGGTCGCAATCTTATAAAGGATATTCGATTTTCTATAGGTATCGCTTTCCAATTCCACGGCCTTATTAAAGTCTGCAATAGCACCTTTCTTATCGCCATTCTTTGACTTTAATGTCCCTAGATAAACGTACACGTCTGCAGATGGATCCAATTCAGCTTGAATTTCCACCATTTGCGCGAACAATGGCTCATCCGTACATTCTTTTGAGAACATTCTACCCACGGCACGCTTCACCCATTCCACGTCGCCTTTCTTGGCATCCAGGTTTTTCTCATACAATGGAATCAAGTTGCCACAATCTGCAAGAGCACCCAACTTCGCGTCAATACTGGTACCAATTTTACCGTAGGATTGAGAGTTAGTGGTAGCCGCTTTCAATTGTCTTTTTTCCTTTTTGGTGATACTACCGATAGAATCTTTTGGAAGCAATTTGGTAATCAGACTCGTCAACTTTTTGTTTTCCTCATCTACCTTTTCAGTAACATCATCATACACATCAAAAACCTCTTGCAAATCTTTCTTACCTGCGTTGTGCATGTCCACTAAAGTGGAAAAGTACAAGTAAAGCGCTTTTGGGTTCTTGAAATTCTTACGGTCTTCCTGGAAAGCCTCACCCAACATATTATAAAGGTCATCGTCAGAAGCCATCTTATTATCATACATCAATAATGACTTCTTGGTGTTGACTACACCTTTTGGATACTTGGCAGCAAAATACTTGGAACTGTTATCATACAATTCCATTAAGTCTTGAATAAAACCATCTTTGTCGGCACCTGAGGAATTTTTGATTTTGTGTTTCAAAATTTTCTCGCCATAAGAAAAGTTGGCTTTGTTAATGTCCGGGCAACTTTCGTAAACCATTTTCCATGGCTCGTACGCGGCATCATAATTTTTCACTTTCGCATGCTCGGCATAAATAGAGAGATTGGTCATGCACTCTGGATTTTGTGCCTGTGCCATACTTAATCCCATCGACATTATACCCGCTATCATCGTTAAGTAGAGTTTCTTCTTCATCTTACTAATTTTAAAGTGGTTAATGTACTAATTTTTTTAATTAATTTATTTTTCTTTTCTCAAACCATCTGGCGTTCAAAGACAATCCCACACTAATATTCAAATAACTTTCCTCAATCAGGGATTGGTCTGTTGTACCTCTTCTGCCGAGCTCAAATCCTAAATTCAAATTAGAGAATGAATTGGGCAACGGTAATCCTAAGCCAAAATTTATGCCAAAATTGTTTATCTCTTTGTTGTTGACCACTAATCCGGTCATGTCATAGCGCAATCCAGCACGGTACGTAACCCTTTTAAAATAAGAGGCCAAAGGGGTGTAGTCAGGTACCCAGTACCCTCCAAAAGCAATGGTGCTTGCATCTTGGTATTCGACATTGGTTTGTCCTAAAAAGACGTTCTGGAAATCACTGAACTGTTGCATGCTATATTCTGCACCCAACAACCAATTTCTATCCCGTCCAAAACCTAATCCCAATGTGTAGCGGGTAGGGATTTTTACTTCTGTATTACGAAGGTTAACGGCATCCAAGTCGACATCAACCGTTTCAATCTCGCGCTGGTTAGCTAAAAGGAAAGACCCCAAACGTTCTGAATTTTTGGAAACCAAGTTTGCTTGGGTATTGATTAAAACAGAACTATATAAGGTGTATTTGCCTTTGATTTTTGGGGTGTAGTTCAAAGCATAGTTTACATCAAAACCACTGATGCGGGATTCACGACGGTCAAGCGTTCCGAATTGTACATCTTCTACGCTTTGCACCCTTTCATAAGTCAAGGTTCCGAAATTGAATCGGGTAGTAACCCCAACACTCAAGTTTTTGATAGGCTCCCATCCTACCGAAAGGAATACACTGTTCAACCCTCCTTCGCCGTTAAAGGCATTGGTAATGGTTTGCCCTTGGCTGTTGGTTGTTTCAGATAATAAATCATACCCAACCGAACTCACAGGCAACAATCCAAAACCAACCCCCATGTTTCGGGAGACCGGAAAACCAATCGCCAAATAGTCTAGCGTAGTTACCGAGGTGCGTTGTTCTTCGGTAAAATCCTTAAGACGATATTCGGTATGGCCTACCGCTGCACTATAGGTTGTGAGTCGTAGTTTCGAAAAAGCTGCAGGGTTGCGAAGATTGAGGTGAATACTGTCCCCCAGCAGACTAATACCGCCCATGGAACGGTTATCTACCGTACCTCTACCTCTAAGGTCACCAATTCCGAAAGTTGAATAAGGGGAGATTGTTCCGTTTTGTGCAAAAACACTATGTGCCGCGAAGCAGAACAGCGCGATCAAAAATTTCTTAACCATCTAGCTTTTGTTGTATTCCAACAGGTAATTGAGTCCTTCTACGAGAAATTTCGAGTTCGCAAATATGGAATTTTTTAATCGTTTGACAAAAAATTGCGAGTCACCGCCTGTTAAAATAACTGTTAAATCTTGAAAACGAGCATGATACTGCGAAATCACCCCATCCAACTCTAAGGTCAAACCATTGATAACCCCGCTATGCATACTGCTTGCGGTGGAATTTCCGACAAAATCCAAAAGCTCTTCGGGCTGTAGCAGCGGCAATTTATCCGTTTGAAGGTGCATTGCCTTGTAACGCATGTTGAGCCCAGGAGAGATGGCACCACCACGATATTCCCCGGCATCGTTCACAAAATCGTAGGTTACACAAGTGCCCATATCAATAACCAGCACATTTTTTCTTGGATATTGATAAAAAGCAGAAGTAGCCAAAGCGATACGGTCCATGCCCAAGGTAGAAGGTGAAGCGTAGCTGTTTTTAAACGGCACTTTGGATGCGTGGGACAGTACGTGCACCTTGCAAAAGAGGGCCATGATTTCCTTCTCCTTGTTTTCGAGAGGGCCTACGGCAGAAATAATTGCCTTGTCGAGTTTAGGATAAGCCTCAAACAATTGTTTGATTTGGGTGACGAAGATAGCAGACTCCGAAGTGTCGAAGTACACCAGCTGACGGTTGTCAAAAATGGCGTACTTGGTAAAAGAGTTTCCGATGTCAATCACAAGGTTCACGGGGCAAAGGTCGCGATTTCTTAAAAACCCCTCCTTTTTTCTGGAATTTGTTTGTATATCCTATTTTTGAAATTATATTTGCACCCGCCTACGCAAAACCTAGCGGTGTTGCTTTGGCAGACGAGTCTGAAAAGGGCTTGTGAGTTGTAAAACTCGGTACCTTAGCTCAGTTGGTAGAGCAACGGACTGAAAATCCGTGTGTCCCTGGTTCGATTCCTGGAGGTACCACATCAAGCACAAAACCCACTCAGTTGAGTGGGTTTTTTTATGGAAACAAGCAAAAAAGGCAACTTTTGAAGCGCAGTTTTCGTAACAAAACAAACTGCTGAAAGCAGTGCGGTTTTGTATTTGCATCAGAGGAACAAAAGGAACATTTGCCTTAGGGCAAATGAGCCCTGGAGGTACCACATTAAGCACAAAACCCACTCAAATGAGTGGGTTTTTTTATGGGAACAAACGAAAAGGTTCACTTTTGAAAGCTATCTAATCCGATTGCCGCAAGACCACAGCAATATCCCTAAGCGCGGCTGCCACATTTTGAATTTGTTTTCGGTCAAAAGCATCTTCTTCAAGGTAAAACAGCATTTCGATGCCTTGGTCAAGGATTCTTGCGAGGTTCTTGTTGGAACCATAGGCATCCCTAATTGTACTTGGAAAGTGATTGACTAGTTTATCTGTACCATTTTCATCCATGTTCAAATTTATAAAAATGTTTATATATGTGGTAATTTAAATGATGTAATTTAAGAAATATCAAAACATCAGCTTTGTCTCTTTAGAGAAAATTATGGCAAAGCAAAAGCGGAAAAACGGTGACAGTCTTGACCCAAGAATCATGTCCATCGCTAAAAAATTGGAAAAAATGCGGATAGCAAAAGGATACTCCAGTTATGAAAACTTTGCCATAGAGTTTGGCATATCACGAATGCAATACTGGCGCATGGAGAAGGGTACCAACTTTACGTTCATAAGTTTACTTAGAATTCTAGATGCACATGAGATAACCTTGGAAGCGTTTTTTGCTGAGGGTTTTGATTAAAACATTGCAAACAAAAAACCAGTGGTAGTAAGGCCACAATTGTTCCGCAGCAGTACAACTACTGCGGAGCGCAGAGCGGGATTTTAACTATTTTACTTTCACCAAATGATAACCATCCTTTTCTATTTTTCTTGAACTGATAAATTTTACTGTTAAATCCTTACAATCTAATTTAGTGTAAAAAAGAGAGTCTCCAGCTACAAGTTTTTTTATGTCCCTACCATTCAGCAGCAACTCTTGGCTTGATTTTACTGACCAAATGCCTTTACAAGTCCTTTTACTCATGGGTTGCCTTACCATTAATGTAAACGAACCATCCTCGTTTATGTCCAATACTTCATTGTAAACCTGATCTTGAAGACTGAATTTACCTGTGGCAACACGTTTATTTAAATCAATTGTCTTACATGAAAACAATACAAGAACCATCAATGTAAGTGTTGTGAACTTTTTCATTCTCCTCCAATACTATTTTTCACGGGTAAATTAAGATTACGTTCTAAGTTTTCAATCTAAATTAACGACAATGTAGTCTGTCAGACAGAAGCCACGCCAGTTTTGCAATGGTCTCCTTTTAAATAAAGTCTGCCTCTTTTGCAATTAGTCCGAGACTAGCTGTAGCTGATTTTCCGCAACACACATCTACTTAAATACTAATCAAGTTGCTCCTTGTATAATTTAGTATCATTCAATATCAAGCCTTTGGGTTTTACCTTTACCTGTTGTCGCTTAAAATACGTTTTGCTCAGCACATCTGGATATACTATTATTTCATAACTGCCATGACCGTTATTTGGATTATACATGTAATCCCCAATGAAAATCACTAAGATGGAACTAATTTCTATTTCCTCATCTATCTTCAATATACCACTAGAATTTGTTGTAAATACTTGATTTTTATTATTATTAAAAATAATATTAGCACCTTCTAATGGTCGCATATCTTCATGTAACATGACCTTTAGAGAACGACTGTTAGTGTCCTTAAACTCTTTAACTTCTATCAGGTTAGTTTTGAATTCATCTTTGCTCTTCAAAACAATGAAACCGTTTTCCAAAGACCAAACCCCTTTACTAATAGAGGTATATAGAGACCCTTTTTGTAGATAACTGAATTTATCTTTTTGGAGGTTAAGCTCAATAAAGCCCAGTCTGGATTGATATTTGCCTTGATAGTATGAAATATCGTTTTTAACCACACTGCACGATACCAATAAAAAAACTGATATTATAGTACTGCCTTTCTTCATTATTTAATTTTCAACAAAATTTATTCGTTTACTACACCCTGCAATGCAGTAGTTGTTGTTGCCAAGAAATGTGGTTCATCTATCTAGGGTACACAAACCCTGTTTTAAAGATAAAAACCAAGTAATTTAACCATGGTTTAAGAATTGACTATCAGGCTGATAGCAATACAATAATAGCTCTAGTAGTGGGAAATAGTTATTCCCCCACGAAAGTTTTCACCAGCTTTTCCCCTTTAATTAAATAGGCCCAGTTCGGAGCACTGTATCCTAAATCAGATTGTTGGGAGTTTTCGTCCGGTATTTCTTCAGGAACATCTTTGTTTAATCTAGACCGTTTTGCTAAAACAGTATTTGAATTATAAAAGAATACTAGATTTTCACGTATTTCCATGTAACCGTCCAAATTAGAAGAATAATAAAAAGGTTGCTGCATTATTACTACTATTTTATCGTCTTCTATCTCTACAAATTCAACCCAATAAATATCAGTGTCCTGTTTAATGTTACCCGCTTCTTTTGCGTTTTCCTCACTAAACACAATAAACTCTTTAATAGCGATAAGTAAATCGTTTCTAACAATTTCTGAGTTACGGTGATTCCTGCATCCAATAAAAAGAAGCGATATAATGAAATACCTCAGGATTTGGTGTATTAGCATAATCTTAAATTTTATCAGCTTGGCAGTTGTTGTTCACTGAGCTGGTTCCCCCTGCTACCGCGAGATTGCATCTTGCAGTATGTAACCTGTCTTTAAAGATAAAAAACACTTCTAAAGAAAACCGAGCTGTAACAATCTCAAAAAAACCAATCTTTGTAAAAAACCAACCTATGCGCTTAGCACGTTTTTTGATTCTTGTCGTGACCGGATGCTTACTAGCGACTTCGGCTATTTCCCAAGACTTGGATTCCAAAATTGATTTACTGTATCAAGTTCCCGATGGTGCCCCGGGATTTTCTATTGCTGTTTTTAAGGGAAATCAAATCCTTATGGAAAAGCAATATGGCACTGCTCATTTGGACCATGATGTGCCCGTTACTGCCGAAACCGTTTTTGATATTGGCTCCATCGCCAAACAGTTTACGGCCGCGGCTATCCTGTTGTTGGAAGCGGAAGGTAAACTCTCCCTTAAAGACCCGGCTTACCAATACATTGAAAACCTGCCACGATACAAAAAAGGAGACCCTACCATCGAACATTTGCTGAATCAGACGAGTGGCATCAAGGAAGTGGATGATTTTCTGGAAGTTGTTGACGTTTTTTGGCGCGACTACATCAGTCATTCCATGCTGTTGAACATTATCACCAAGGTGGATGAACTACGCTTTGCTCCTGGAGCATACTTCAACTACACGAACGCCAACTACATTTTACTGGCCTCAATTATTGAGGAAGTCTCGGGCATGTCGTACGAATCGTATTTGTATAAAGCCATTTTTGAACCTTTGGGCATGAAAAATACGCTGGTCAATACCGATGCCTATCGAACGATAAAAAATCGGGCTATCGGGTACATTGAGGATGAGCAGGTCTATTACAAATCGCATTATTATGGGTTGCTGTACAAAGGGGATGGACAAATCATCACCAACCCAAGGGATATGTTCCAGTGGCATTTGGGTATCAAGAATGCGACGATAGGCTCTCCCGAACTTTGGAAAAGGATGCAGACCAAGGCCAAACTAAACAACGGCACCGAAATCAACTATGGTTTGGGAGTGGAATTCGAGACGCATAACGGGTACGAGGCCCATGGGTTTGACGGCATGATTACCAGCGGATTCGTTTCAAAATACTTGAATTTCCCGGAATTGGATATGGCCTTTTTTACGACACAAAACACCTTTGACTGGGATTTTAAGGAACGTTTTTTTCGGCTTGTGGATTTGTACATTCCTGAAAAGAAAACCGTACAAACAACCATTGATTCTGTGGAAAAAGCCTTTACAACAACCGATTTACAACGCTATGAAGGCACCTATTTGTTTTACCGTTCCGATGAAGACCGAAAAGCAAATACCATCAAAGTAAAAGACGGTGATTTATATGCGTACACCTTGGATGATGAAGAAATCGCAAAGTTGATTCCAGAAAGTAAGAATCGGTTTTATTTTGGCGAAGACCGAGATGCCATACTGGAGTTCAACTTAGAGGGAGAAACCAAGCAGTATACCTATGATGACTTTGAAAACGAAGTGCCATGGGTATTCCGAGAATTTGAACCATATGAACACAGTGTGGAGGAACTAAAAGAATTCGAAGGGCATTATTTTAACAAGGACTTTCAAATCAGTAAAAAGCTTCAACTGGAAGACGATGTGTTGTTCTACTATTACCGGAATGGAGCTTCAAAACAGCGAATGGGTTCCTTATCCAAAGATTTACTTGAAATTTCGATAAGTCCCATCCCATTTATTAGGAATATTGAAGGACAAATTACTGGGTTTAAGATTATGGGGTTGGTATTTAAGAAAATCTAAACCAAAAAAGACGCTCCCAAGCAACGTACCAAACATCAACTAACTAAACTTAAAATTCCCTTTCTTAACAATTTAAAGGAAAGCACGTACTGTTCTCAGGAACGTCTTAAGTCAATCCGCTAAACTCGCGGAATTGCTTTAATCCGTTTATCGATTTTCTTCTTCTTCACCGTAATCCGCTTCATAGCATCCATCAACTTCGAATCCTTGGTCTTTTTGTAGATTTCATTAATGGCCAACACCAGTGCTTTCGCTTCGCGTGAGGCTTCTACACGGTCACTGGTAGACATATGGCTCATGGGTCTTTTTTCGAATTCTTCAGCTTGCAACAACAAATCCATAAGCATTTTGTTTAACAATTAATACATTTTACTTAAACAAAGATATAAATGTGTTGGTATGGCTGCCTTTCAAAACAAGCTTTAATACTATTTTAACAATATTGTTGAGGTTACAAAATAAGAATGAAGTGCACGCTAAAATTCATTCAATATTCGCTAAAGGAGTATTCATCCAATATTCCGTAGCGTTTTTGGGGCGTATCAACGGTTGTGACTCAAAAATGGGTTTGTTCTTGCGCATGAACAAAGCTCCTTTGGGAATTTGGGAGTAAGGTTTGATTTCCTGAACAAAAAATTCTCGAAACTGATTGAATGCCAAACTTTTCCAGTCGTTCAAAAGATTCCCTTGAATATCGGTGAGGTTTTCAATTTTGATTTCCAATACATCTTCACTTGAGGATGCCGTTGCGATTTCATTGGCCAAACGGCTCAGTTTTACCATGGAGAGATCCAAGTATATCATCAACGAATCTTGAAACACCTTGAAGTTATCGCGATACACTTTGATTTTTTTCAACTTCAACTTATTCCCCTTGAATTTCACTTCATAGTTTGCCTTATTCTCAGGTTCGTCATTCTGCGCAAGCTTTTGGTTGAAATACACCAAGAAACCTTTTTTAGAGGGAACAAAAGCGATACTGTCAATGGCAAAATCCGGAGGTGGGCTCAAACGAAATGTATTTTGGAACGAAACATAGTTCAGAAACATTTTCTGTTCTTGATTCCTTTTGTATTCTGCAGTGGTTTCAAAAATAAGATTCCCCTTTTTTCGATTTGAATCATCTTCGGTAAGCTTCTTTAGCCTGTCATACACAGAATATTCCATTTTATGGATGGCGTAATCCGTTTTGGAAATGTAAATCCAACCTACAACCTTGGCAATGGGGTGAATTCTATTGATTCTGATTTTGAAGAGCAGCTCATTGTCCAACTCAACGTCCTTTTCCTTTCTAAAAGAGTGGTTTTTGATAAAATCATCTTCCATTTTATTGATCAGGTCAAACGAATTGATATTGTGATTGCGAATGGGGTCGTGCACCCTCATAATATTGAATTCGTTGCCGTCATGTGCTGGCATGTATGCCCTCTCCACGATTTTGCTCAAAAACGTATAATCGTAAGGATTGTCGGCCAGGGTATCGCGCTTGAACTGGTTGTTTTCCTTGTAATCATATAGCATCACCTTGGTAGCCGTGGTGTCCACCGTATCAAAACCCTCATCAAATACTTCAAGAATGGCCTCATTCAAATTCACATATTCCCCTTCGCTCATTTGATAGTCGCGGTAATATCCCACGGTCGAAAAGGTGTTTTTGGGATAATTTTGGGGTATGGCGGCAATGGCCCTTTTCACGATGGTTCGTGCCGATAGGTTCCTTTTCTTTTTGGCCGTGACCACGGTTTCTTGCAAAGTAAGTACCCCTGGTTTAATACGAATGGTGTTGATTCCGTCAGGTGATAGTCTCGACAATGGAATTTCCTTTTTTTCATACCCCATGCTCGATATCACCAGTATGTCGTCCAGTTCCTGAAACCTTTTGGGAAAGCGAAATCCGCCATCTTGATTGGTGATTACCCCCACTGCCTTGTGCTTCAGCCGTAAAGTGGCAAAAACGACAGGCTCGTTGGTATTGGCATCCAAAAGTTTACCGTGAATAAAGTCCTCTTGCGCAAGAGCAGAAAACTGAAACAAAAGCAATAGGCCGAATAAAAAAATACGCATAAGCAACTATGTATTTTTTATCGGTTAGGCCCTTTTTAAGATACAAAATTTTTCACCAAAACGCTAGATAACAAGGGGTTATCTCACCAAAACGAATCAAGATTTCTAAAGGAATGTTAAATATTAAGAATACGATATGTTCTCCTTAAGATTTCTTTAAGTATCGAACTGGAATACCTCCAAAATTTGATGATCAAAACAGAAGTTCACCGAGCTCATCTGCTTTTAAACTTTTTACTCCTACCGTCCATGTGGGTAGGGTTCATCCGTTAAAACAAGTAAAAGGAAAACAATCATGAAGATCGCGAAGAGAATCTTGAACAAGATAGCGGGGTTTATTTCCTTCTTAATGATTCTTTTTCCCAACCATGTTAGTAAAAGGCTGAGCCCCGCAGAAACAAAAGCATAAAAAAGAACAACCCCTACAGTTAGGTTTTCGAAATACATACCACCCAGAAAGTTTAGCTTTTACTGAACTTAAAATCGCTTAGTTAAACGAATTTGGCCTGAAGTTAGCTAGAATCTCATCACTAGAAAGAAGTCTTATGGATGAAATAAAAAAGGAAAGCGTTCCCAAGAGTTGTATCCTATATAAAACTAACTCAAACTTAAAATTCCCTCTCATAGCAATTTAGAGGTGGAAACGTACTACTTGAGAACGCCTTGTATGTATCTACAGCACTGGGGGAAACTCCTTTACCACGTTTGTTTTGTATTCCAAGTAAACCGTGGCGCACAATCCATCTACTCGCCCCTAAAGTTTGTAGATTTTGTTGAACTAAACTTCTGCTTTACTCAACAAAGATGTTAATTGGTCGTTGGGGTTGCGAAAAAATTTAAGGTTTGGGAATATTTTAACAGACTCTCCATAATCTTTATCCAAATTTCTTTAAAACAAAGTTGTTGAGCCACTGCCAATTAGAAAGACCATGCTTTTAAACCTATTGTTTAAATGGTACCATTTTTGTAAATTTGACGCATAACGCATCGCCTCGTCGTTGGACTAGGTACAGCTGTCCGATTAAGGACAGCTTTTTTTTGCAATAATATGAGAACAATTGTTTATGTGGATGGATTTAACTTTTACTATGGCCTTAAAAGAAAGAAAAGGATAGATGAAAGATGGGGTGCATATTATTGGATTGGTTTTTGCAAACTCTTTCAACAATTTTTAACCC
>JBCBPD010000024.1:0-41807 GCA_039820925.1 Bacteroidota bacterium
AAATCGTGGATATACGGATTCTGGTTATTTGAACATTCGTTTTGTTATCAACTGCGAAGGTGTGGCGGGTCGTTATATCATCCATGAAAACAATTTGGATTTGGAACCTACTCCACTCAATCCCGACATGGTTGAACAAATTTTTGAGTTGACCGCTCAACTGAAGCAATGGAACCCGAATGTCATCCGTGGCAACATTTGGGATAGTTATATGTATCTCTCCTATCGTATCGAAAATGGTGAAATCACTGAAATTCTTCCTTAGTCTAGCTATTGTATTGGGATTTTGGGCTTGTGAAACCAAACCCCAAACCATAGATGGTACATCACAAGAAGAACTTCGCCAAGAAGCGGAGGCAGTTTACGATGTTATCCGAACCCAATTCCCGCAGGGTTCAGCACAAGAGATGAACCAAATCCAAAAAGCCTTGCTTATTGATTCTACCTATGCGGAAGCTTGGCGCGAACTTTCTGTCGCTTATTTGAAAAGAGGTATGCCTCATAAATGGAAGCCTTATATGGATAAAGCGGTAGAGCTTGATGCTAAAACGTGGCAACCTTGGCGAGGTTATCTCTACTTGTGGTTTTATCGAGACTATCAAAAGGCCATAGCAGATTTCAATGCCTCAGATACTTTGACCCCTTATATTGACCATCCACAAGGGCATAGTGTGGATTATTGGCGAGGGATTGCCTACTTGGGTTTGGAAGATTATCAAAACTCCATCCGTTATTTTGACCAGCACATTACCCGTGAAACGGAAGAATCTGGTGAAGATTGGGTAGAAATCAACGCGTTTTTGTACCGTGGTTTGGCACAATTAGAGAAAAAAGATACCGTAGCTGCCAAAAAAGATTTCCGCAAAATCATCTACTACTTTAAAAAATCTGCTGACGCCAAATATCATCTTGCTCAAATATTCCATCATCAAAAACAGAAGGATTCCGCCACAATCATGCTCTCTCAGGCCATGGAAGATTTTGAAGCCGGATATTCCAATTCCCGACCTTATGTTGAGGCGCTTTACCAAATCTATGGAGAAGACCTCACGGAATTGCAAGTGGAGATAGCGAAGTAATCCCTAATTTTAGGTTAACCGCACCAACACGCAGCATGTCATCTAAGGCTAAAAATTTGCTTACCCGCTTTTTGAAATGGAGATATCGCCACATCTCCAACCGTACGTTTGTACAGTTGATGAGTTTGGTGATTGGTTTTTTAGCCGGATTGGTTGCCGTAACGCTCAAAAATACCACCTACTTAATTCAATCCTTTTTAAAAAAGGGAATCGTTTTTTCGGAAAATCAGTTGTATTTCATTTTGCCCATGGTAGGATTGGCCATGGTATTTCTATATGTGAAATTTGTGCATAAAAGTCCGCTGAAACACGCAGTTTCTTCCATTATATTTTCTTTATCCAAAAAGGGGGGCTTATTGCCTGTCAAGGATATTTACACCCCTCTAATCGCAGCACCTCTGACCGTAGGGTTTGGGGGTTCCGTAGGTTTATTGGGGCCAGCCGTAAAATCTGGTGCTGCGTTAAGCTCCAATTTGAGTCGGCTGTTTCACCTAGACGCCAAAACGCGTTCGCTATTGGTGGCTTGTGCCTCGGCTGGTGCGATTTCTTCCATTTTTCAATCACCCATTGCCGCGGTAATATTTGCCTTAGAGGTATTTACCCTGGACTTGGCCATGTCATCCTTGCTACCCCTTCTTCTAGCGTCGATTTCGGCTGTTTTGACTTCTTACTTTTTTCTGGGTAACGAAGTTTTGTTCAGTTTTTCATTGTCTGAAGGATTTCTTCTAAAGCACACTTTGTTTTATGTGGTACTTGGCGTGGCAACTGCCTTTGCCTCTATCTATTTTACCAAAATGTATTTCAAGATTTTAGAGTGGTTCAAGCCGTTCCGAAGTCCCAAATACCGCTTGTTGGTAGGTGGCGCAGCCATTGGTATTATGCTCTATGCAATTCCGCCACTATACGGTGAAGGTTTTGGTTTTATTAACAGCTTGCTTGAAGGAGACCATATCAAAGCATTGGGGAAGACCCCATTTGATAAGTTTATTGACAACATTTGGGTGGTTATTGCCCTTTTATTTGGTATTACCTTATTCAAAGCTATAGCGATGACCACGACGTTTGCCGCTGGGGGAGCCGGTGGAATCTTCATTCCCACTATGGTCATGGGTAGCGCCCTAGGAAACGTTGCTGCGAAAATCATCAACAATCTTGGGGTTGGATTTCAGGTTTCCGAGAGTAATTTCACCTTGATAGGTATGGCCGGTTTGATTGCTGGGGTCATCCATGCGCCGCTCACCGCCATATTCCTAATCGCAGAGATAACTGGAGGGTACCAACTGTTTGTTCCGTTAATGATTACGGCTTCCATATCTTATCTTATCACGAAGAGTACACTAGATTATACTATCTATACCAAAGAACTCGCAGAAATAGGCGCTTTGCTCACCTACAACAAAGACCAAATGGTACTTACCCTTATGGACCTTGAAGAAGTTATCGAGACGAACTTTAAACCGGTGACCACCGAGATGTCTCTGGGAGAAATGTTACATAAATCTGTATCCAAGTCTACCAGAAATATTTTTCCGGTTATTGATGAAGATGAAAAGCTTATGGGTATTATCCTTTTGGATGACATTCGTCCCTTTATGTTCGATTCGGAAGTATATGACACCATGTTCGTTAAGGATTTGTTGCATGCCCCACCGGAACATATCTTTCAAGAAACCGACACTATGGCGACTGTGATGAAAAAGTTTCAAGATAGCGGCGCCTGGAACCTGCCGGTATTGCACGAAGGGAAATATAAAGGCTTCATTTCCAAATCAAAACTCTTAACGGCCTATCGTCGAAAACTGATTACCTTTTCTTCATGAAACTCAAATTGAAATATTTAACCATTCTAGTAGTAATTGCTTCGTTCGCAGCTATTATTTATGGTTTTTCACTGAAGTCCGAAAACGAACCATTGGCCAATAAATTCATTGGAGGCGGAACATTGGGGCTTTTCTTGGTAGCCATGCCGCTGTTTTTGATTCAAGAAAGTCGAGGCAAGAATATGAAAGATTACATGTTGACCAAGGAAAACATTCTTAAAATGCAAGAAAGGGAAAACAGCAAGGGCAAAAAAAAGGATTTGTAAAGATTTGATTTTAAACGGGCTGTTTTCAAGGAATTTCGATACCTTCGCGCTTTAACATTTATTTTTTTTAATGACTGGCACAGTAAAGTTTTTCAATGAATCCAAAGGATATGGCTTCATTACCAACGACCAAACCGGACGTGACATCTTTGTTCATGTTACCGCATTGAATGGTTTGGAAATCAAAGATGGGGACAAGGTAGAATATGAAGAAGAAGAAGGGAGAAAAGGAGTGGTTGCTGCAAAAGTGCAGGTAATCTGATAAGATATTGTATTCTTGATTGGCAAGCCTTCAATACTGGGTATTGAGGGCTTTTTGCTTTTATTTGATTTCGGCTTTACTATCTTTACAGCCTGTTGCTGTTAAATAACATACTTATCTAGTTTCAAGCGTCAACGTTCTGTTGAGCGCTTTACTATTCTTTTACCCTTGTTTTCAGGGGTTCACTTCATTTTTCGATAAGTCTTAACTCCTATTTGGAGTATTCATGTTATTTAAATCTCACGTTTTGAAAAACAAAATATTGATTGATTCCACAATCAATGCCTTCTATAATACCATTTCGGAAGAATCTCGCCTCACCCAAGGCATCGGAGCTTTTGAATTCGAACGAACAAAAAATTTAATTCAACGCCATGTGCCCACCGCGCCAGCTACCATAATCGATGTGGGCGGTGGAACTGGTAAATATGCGCAATGGTTAGCGCGAATGGGGTATCAAGTTCACTTGGTAGAACCCGTCGCAAAACATATCAAGCTGGCTAAAAAAAGAGCCCAGTGCTCGCGCAATTCCTTTTGTGTACATCATGGAGAAGCCAAAAACCTATCTTTTCCAAATGATTTCGCGGATAGCGTTATTGCCCACGGGCCATTATATCATCTGCAAAAGCAAGAGGAGCGCACCATAGCCATCAAAGAGGCAAAAAGAATATTGCGGCCGGGCGGACTGTTGCTGGCTTTTGCCATAAACATAACTACTTCAACGCTTTTCGGGCTAATGCAAGGACTTATGCACGAGAAAGGTTTTTTGGAAATGTGCCTGAACGAAATTGAAGATGGTATGCATCTGCCTTCTGAGAAAATTCCAGGTTTGTTTACCAAAGCGTTTTTTCATGAGCCTCAGCAACTGGAGCAAGAGTTGGTAGCACAAGGTTTTCAAATAAGAGACACGATTGCTGTGGAGGGAATGACCTGGCTGGACAAAGATTTTTTTGTTTCGCTAGCCGTTCCTGAAAAGAAGAAAACGTTACTGGAGCTTTTGCAGCGAACGGAAAAGAATCGGTATTTGCTTCCGTTTAGCCCTCATTTCATGGTTTTAGCCTCCAAGAATTAAGGGTGACTTTTTTATTTTAAAAGGCGGAATTTGAATTGGGAATACTAATTCAAGTTCCGTCTTTGTATGAAAAAACGTTTGAGCAATTCAGAAGCTTCGTTTTCCAAAATGCCGCTAGTAATCTCTGTTTTGGGATGCAATTGGGTACCCATCACATTAAAGCCTCGCTCCAAATCCCTAGCCCCATACACCAACCGAGAAATCTGACTCCAGTACATTGCCCCGGCGCACATTTGACACGGTTCTAGGGTGACGTAGAGGGTACAACCCGTAAGGTATTTTCCGCCCAAGAAGTTCGCCGCTGATGTAATGGCTTGCATTTCAGCATGTGCCGTAACATCTTTTAGTCTTTCTGTGAGATTATGGGCCCTACCAATGATTCGATTCTCAACGACTACAACAGCACCTACGGGAACTTCGCCCATTTCAAAGGCTGTTTCGGCCTCCTGCAAGGCCTTTCTCATAAAGTATGTATCGTCGAACGGGTTCTCCAAATCAAAGCAATTCTGAAATTCAAAGCGAAGCTAAAACAAAACCTTTTACCCAGAATAGGTATTTTTGTTTTTTATCATTTTGGCCTCTATTCTCGAACATATCGATACGCCCCAAGCGTTAAAAAAACTGGATAAGAAAGACCTTCCAAAGCTTGCCAGTGAGCTTCGGCAATTCATCATTGATATCGTTGCCATCAAAGAAGGACATTTGGGCGCTAGCTTGGGTGTAGTGGAATTAACCATAGCCTTGCACTACGTGTTCAATACACCAAAAGACAAACTTATCTGGGACGTAGGACACCAAGCCTATGGCCACAAAATTTTAACCGGGCGGAAAGATGCTTTCAAAACCAACCGACAGTTGGGAGGCATCAGTGGTTTTCCGAAACGAAGTGAAAGTCCGTATGATGCTTTTGGTACTGGGCATAGTTCCACAGGAATTTCTGCCATTTTAGGCATGGCTTTGGCCAACCAAATTATCGGCAAGGATGACATCGAGCATATTGCCGTTGTAGGTGATGCTTCCATTGCCAGCGGAATGGCTTTTGAAGGCCTCAATCATCTTGGGGTAACCAATGCCAATGTTCTGGTTATTCTTAATGACAACGCTATTGGAATCGACCCAAGTGTGGGTGCCTTAAAAGCCTATCTCACTCAAGTCAAAACCGGTGATGCCAAGGAACAAAATCTGTTTGAGTGCCTCAACTTGCATTATTCGGGGCCAGTGGATGGCCACAATTTAGAGGAACTCATAACTGCACTGGAGGAGCTTAAAAAACTAAAGGGACCGCGTTTTCTACATGTTATTACCACCAAAGGAAAGGGCTTGAAAAAAGCCGAAGAAAATCAGGTGACTTACCATGCCCCAGGTAAATTTGATGCCATTACAGGAGAGCGCGTTAAAAAAGATGCTTCCGGTTTGCCTCCCAAATATCAAGATGTTTTTGGCCACACTTTGGTGGAATTGGCAAAGAACAATCCGAATATAGTCGGGATTACTCCAGCTATGCCCACTGGGAGTTCCCTTCGATTTATGATGGAAGAAATTCCTGAACGCGCTTTTGATGTAGGTATCGCCGAGCAACACGCGGTAACCATGGCAGCCGGAATGGCCTCCGAAGGCCTGATTCCCTTTTGCAACATCTACTCTACTTTTCTACAAAGAGCATATGACCAAGTGATTCATGACGTCGCTTTGCAAAACCTTCCCGTGATTTTTTGTTTGGACCGTTCCGGATTGGTCGGACAAGATGGCCCAACACATCATGGGGTATTCGATATTGCCTATCTCAGATGCATTCCAAATATGAGCATTTTCGCACCGATGAACGAAATGGAATTGCGCAACATGATGTACACGGCCCAACAAGGATTACAAGGACCATTGGCCATACGATATCCTAGAGGAAGAGGCGCTAACGTAGACTGGAAAATGCCTTTCGAAACGATTTCTCCGGGAAAAGGCCGATGTCTCAAAGAAGGAAGCCAGATTGCGGTTTTGACCCTCGGGCATATCGGAAATGCCATAGCAGAAATGTTAGAAGCACATCTGGAGAAGGAAAAAATTGCGCATTTTGATATCCGCTTTGTCAAGCCTTTGGACATTTCCCTACTCCATGAAATCATGAAAAAATACGAACACATCCTTACGGTTGAAGATGGATGCGAAGTCGGAGGGTTTGGTTCTAGTATATTGGAATTCAAAATGTTACATAAATATACCAATCGGGTTAAGGTAGTAGGCATACCCGATACCTTTATTGAGCAAGGCACTATACCCGAAACGCACATACTGTCCGGTATCGATATGGATTCAATTAGAACTTACATAAATGGTATACTATGAGATTGAGGCTTATACTGTTTGGTATTTTTATATGTATGGCATGGGCATCCAGTGCACAAGTGAACCCATTAAGCGTGTTCGAGCGCGATACGGTGTCAAATGAATTTCAAGCTGTACGAATCAAAGAAGTAAAGCTACTTTATGTACCTCGTGGTGCAAGGCTTACAAGTCCCATAACCCTATTAAACAAGACAAAACCGCTATTAAAGAAGTATAAAAAGTTCAAACCCACCTCGTTTTGGACCAAAACGCATGAATTTGGCTTGAATATCAACGAAGTCGCTTTTGTCAATTGGAATGCTGGTGGGGATAACTCCGTTTCCGCTTTGGCCAACGCCCGCTTCGCTCGAAATTACAAGTTCCGCTACTTGAATTGGGACAATGAACTACGTTTGCGGTATGGGTTGAATGCACAAGAAGGAAGGCAGCTTCGAAAGACCGATGACCAAATACGACTTTCGTCCACCTTTGGCTTTCGAAAAGATACCTTGACCAATTGGTATGTTTCCGTAAAGATGAACTTCAACACTCAATTTTCAAATGGTTTTAAGTATCCAGACCGAACTAGCCCAATATCAAGGTTTATGGCGCCTGGATACCTGTTCTTCGGGGGAGGAGTCTCTTATATTTATACAGAGGACAAGTTCGACCTTTATATTTCTCCCTTTACCCAGAAGGCCACTTTTGTTTTGGACGAGCAGCTTTCCAATCAAGGGGTTTTCGGATTGGACCCTGGCGACAATGTTTTTATGGAACTTGGTTTTTTGGTCACCAATACGTGGGAACGAGAGATTTTTACCAATGTTTTAATGAACCATAGGATAAGTCTGTACACTGATTATTTGTTGAGTTTCGGTAATATCGATATCGATTGGGAGGTAAACCTAAATCTCAAAGTAAACGAGTACATCAATGCCAACATTGGTACACACCTTATTTATGATGATGATATCAAATTCGATGAAGTCGTCGGTGAAGACGGCGTGGTGATTGACCCAGGCACTCCAAGAATCCAGTTCAAACAGTTATTGGGAGTAGGGCTAACGTATTCTTTTTAAAGGTGTCTCCCCATAATTTTTTCATGTAGATACACTGCCGCACCATCTGACAGACCTGCGATAAAGCAAGAGGTATCCAATAAAGTTTTATAGATACTGGAATCATCGATGGAAATTCCCTCAGGAAGGCTATGCAAAAGCAAAGTGTCGTAGCTAGAGGCCTTTCCTTCGCGCTTGTTGAGAAGTGCTTCGGCATAAACCCCTAGCAAATCCTCAATAATTTTATAGCCTGCAAGCTCTTTGTCGACCACTTCTTTGGATTGATAGATTTTTTTCACACTCAGTTGTATGATGTCCTCCATTTGAGCCGTGTAACGTCCTTTATCCAGCAAGGCTGTATCAAAACTTCCCTTAAGTATATCCGATTCATTTTCTTCGAACACTTTTGAAGCATCTGCAATCAAAGTACTTATAGCCAATGCACGCAAATAGCTCAAACGGTCCCCAGATTTGCTTAGCGAATTATATTTTTTAGTGTTGATGGTGTCCTTGACCAAATTGATGAGATATTCCAACGCATAATCTTCAGGAATGAGACCTAGGTTAATACCATCTTCAAAGTCAATAATGGTGTAGCAAATATCATCAGCTGCTTCGACCAAATAAGTCAAAGGGTGTCGCAAAAACCCATCTTCAGGATTCTCAGGGTTGGGCAACAAACCCAATTCATCAGCCACTTCCAAGAAAAAGGTTTTATCCGACTGAAAGTATCCAAACTTCTTGTCCGCGATATGCTTTGAAGGCTTTTTGGGCAGCGAACCCTTCGGATACTTCATGAAAGCACCCAAGGTTCCATAGCTCAACCGAAGTCCCCCGGTGAGACCATCTTTGGTTTCCGTAAGGAGTTTGAATCCATTGGCATTCCCTTCAAAATCAACTAAATCTTGAAATTCTGAAGCTGTCATCTTGGATTTGTACTGTTGTCCGGCACCATGCTCAAAAAAACGACCTATCGCCTTTTCTCCGCTATGCCCAAAGGGCGGATTTCCAATATCATGAGCCAAAGCTGCGGCGGCTACAATGGCCCCAAAGTCATTGAACGTATATCCATGAACTGCCTTTAGGTGCGGATGTCGTTCCAAAATGCCTTTTCCCACGCTACGCCCAAGACTTCTGCCCACAACCGAAACTTCCAGGCTATGCGTCAAACGAGTGTGCACAAAATTATGCCGTGAACTTACATTTATGGGCAAGGGAACTACCTGGGTTTTATCTTGAAGATTTCGAAACGGACCTGAAAAAATGATGCGGTCATAATCTACTTCAAAACCCAATCGCGTCTCATCCTGTTCTTTTCGTAGGCGTTTTGAACGATCTCCTTGTCTTCGCAACGATAAAAGCTGCTCCCAATTCATTTCATTTTGTTTTGCGCGAAGATATGGGAAAAGAATATTTCAAGTTTACCTCTAAAAACCCCAAAAACCTTGCGCTATTTGGTAACCTTTTTTTAACCTTGTTGCGAATTTATAGTGGCATTTTTGCCATATTTCGTTTTAAAGATGGGGGAAAACGTATATCTGTTCATGGTTATCGCATTAGCCATTTTGGCCATTACCGATTTAGTGGTTGGTGTAAGTAACGATGCCGTAAACTTCTTGAACTCTGCCATAGGTTCCAAAGCGATTTCGTTTAAAACCATTATGATCGTGGCTAGTGTTGGTATTGCTTTTGGGGCGATTTCTTCTAGCGGCATGATGGAGGTCGCACGAAAGGGAATCTTTAATCCTGGAGAATTCGTCTTCGCAGAAATCATGATCATTTTCATGGCAGTAATGATTACGGACATACTGCTGCTTGATTTTTTCAACACATTGGGTATGCCCACTTCCACAACAGTCTCGATTGTTTTTGAACTTTTGGGAGCTTCTGTGGCCATTTCCTTGGTGAAGATTATCAAAGCTGACGGTGGCTTTTCTGATTTAGGCGCATACATCAATACGGACAAGGCGGTTCAAATTATTTTTGGCATACTGCTCTCGGTAGTCATTGCCTTCACCATTGGAGCTATGGTTCAATTTATATCCCGATTGCTGATATCGTTTGATTTTAAAAAGAAATCCAAGTGGGTGGAGTCTATTTTCGGTGGACTTGCTACCACGGCAATTATCTATTTCATCTTAGTAAAAGGATTAAAAAGTGCCAACTTGTTTGGAGGTTCTTTTTCAGAATTTGTTGCCACACAAACCGAGCTTTTTCTCCTTTTGAACGCCGTTCTTTGGACGCTCTTGTCTTATGTTGTCGCTACTTTTTTGCGTTGGAATGTTTACACGCTCATCATCGCTTTTGGAACGTTTGCTTTAGCTATGGCTTTCGCCGGAAATGATTTAGTAAACTTCATAGGAGTACCTATTGCCGCACTACAGTCTTGGGAGGACTGGCGTGCCTCAGGGGTTCTTCCGGAAGAATTTGCTATGAATAGTTTGAGTGCTGCCGTTCCTACGCCTACTCTTTTGTTGTTGCTTTCAGGTGGAATCATGGTCGTCACCCTATGGTTTTCTTCTAAAGCAAAGAGTGTTGTCAAAACCAGTGTAGACCTCTCCCGTCAAGATGAAGGTGACGAAAGATTCCAACCCAACTATCTGTCGCGTCAAATTGTAAAGTTGAGCGTGAACTTTTTTGATATCCTTTCAAGGGTAATCCCTCCTGGGGCAAAAAGATTGGCAGACAAACAGTTTCAAGTTCCCAACCAATATATTCCTAAAAGTAAAACTCAGGATATGCCAGCTTTCGACTTGGTTCGTGCTTCTGTGAACCTTATGGTTGCAAGTGTATTGATTTCGATAGCTACTTCCATGAAGTTACCGCTATCTACTACCTATGTGACCTTTATGGTAGCCATGGGAACTTCTTTGGCGGATCGTGCTTGGGGTGCGGAAAGTGCTGTATACCGAGTTGCTGGGGTATTGAATGTTATCGGCGGATGGTTCTTTACCGCGTTGAGTGCATTTACCGCAGCCGCGATAATCGCTTACTTTTTACACGCAGGAAAGCTTATTGGTCTAATCATTTTATTAATTGCTGCCGCGGTGATTTTGCTTCGCAATTATATGGCCCATAACAAGAAAACCAAGGTCATCAAAGCGGAAGATAGTCTCCGTCGTGCGGAAAGCAGTTCCATTCAAGGGGTGATTGAAGAGAGTGCTGACAACATCAGCAACATGATAAAACGAAGCAATCGTATCTACACCTATTCCATCAATGGATTGGCGAAGCACGATTTGGAAATGCTCAAGAAGAATCGCAAGGGTGTCAACAAGATGTCCGCTGAAATTGAGGATTTAAAAAACAGTGTCTTTTATTTTATTAAGAACTTGGATGAATCCAGTGTAGGGGGCGCCAGTAACTTTTACATCAACTTATTGGGATTGCTTCAAGATTTGTCCCAATCCTTGGAATACATTTCAACTTTAGGACACAAACACGTTCAGAACAACCATAAAAAACTGAAGTACACCCAAATCAAGGAATTAAAAGAACTGGATAATACCCTGGAAGACCTGTTTAACAGTACACAGGAAATTTTCCAAACCCGACAGTTTCAAAACATTGAGTCCTTGTTGGTGCAGCGAGAACAGCTTTTCGCAATGGTTTCAGACAAAATTGAACGTCAGGTGGCTCGCACGCGGACAGAAGAGTCTAGTCCTAAAAATACCACACTATATTTTTCATTGTTGACGGAGAGCAAGGACATTGTGAAAGCCACGCTTAAACTTTTGGAACTCTACTACACGGAACACGACAGCAGTGTGGAGCCGGCGCGTCTTCCCAAACAGCAGTAAAAAAATAAAAATGATACGTTTTCTAGCAATAACCGTATTCCTTTTTGGGGTAGGTCAAGGGTTTTCCCAAAACATGAGTGCAACCCAGTTGCTGGATAAGGCCATCGCGTATCACGACCCAAACCATAACTGGAAGTACTTTGACGCCTCATTTGATATCGTAATGAAGACGTCAAAGTCAAGTGACCGAAAGAGTTCGATTTATTTGAACGTTCCTAAAGAGATTTTTCAATTGGCGGTCGAAAAAGACGGGGTGCAGTATGCCTATCACTTCGAAAAAGAGAACTGCTCTACATCATTGAACGGAAGCGAGGAGATTTCAGATGAAGCGCGAAAAAAACATCGCTTGACCTGTGAGCGAGGTGGTTTGATGCGTGATTATTATACCTATCTCTATGGCCTGCCCATGAAACTCAAAGACCCTGGAGCAAATTTGTCCGAAACCGTCCAAAAAAAGGTTTTTAAAGGCAAAGAATACCTTGTTCTCAAGGTTAACTATGATAAAAACGTTGGTGATGACGTCTGGTACTTTTACTTTGACACGACTACTTTTGCCATGGAGGTGTATCAGTTCTATCATGACGAAAAGAAAGGGGACGGCGAATATATTTTGCTAAAAGATGTGGCTGAAATTGATGGAATCAAGATGCCCAAAGTCAGAGAATGGTATTACAATTCGGATGATACCTATTTGGGAACGGATATCCTAAACGATGTTCGATAATTCCTAAAAAAACCTTATCCAAGGCCGTTTTTAGTTTCTGTAAAAGTTCATTTCATCTATATATTCCCAAACTTTTTCGGGTAATAAAGGCCGAATGTTTTTCCCCAAGGCATGTTGCTTTCGAATAAAGGTGCTGGAGATTTCCATGATTGGCGCATCTACCTTGTGAATTTTCGCATGTCCTTCAAACTGATGCGATACTGAGCCTTCCGAAATCCGGGGATACACATAAAGCTCATGATTCTCTAAAATGGTTTCATAGTTTTTCCATTTATGAAACCCTTTGAGATTGTCTTCTCCCATAATCAAAGAAAAGTGATAATCGTCTGAGGCGTAGCGCTCGTGCAAGTGAACCAAAGTATTCACGGTGTAGTTTGGTTGAGGTAAGTCAAACTCAATTTTACTGGGCTTGATTTTAGGATAATCTTGAACTACCTCATACACCATTTGATAGCGATGGTGATTCGCCAACAAGGATTTTTGGGTTTTGAAAGGACTTTGAGGCGTAATGACAAACCAAACCTCATCCAAAGTCGAAAACTCTGCCATATGGTTCGCTATGGCCAAATGCCCGATATGAATGGGATTGAAGGTGCCAAAAAACAAACCAATTTTCTTCATGGCGCTACCTCACGAATCGATTTTCGGATTGACTCCCACAAAATCAGCGACCAGCTGGTGTGCCTCTTTCAGGGCTACTTCCAAGTCGTAATTCTTTATGACCTCATCAAACTGCGGTGCCGTTGCCAATTCTACCGATGCCTTTGCCACCCGCATATTGATTTTATCTTCGCTTTCCGTGCTTCTCTTTTTTAGTCTGATTTTGAGTTCGTCCACACTAGGCGGTTTCACAAAAACAGCCAAAGTCTCCTTAGGAAACTTCTTCTTAATCCGAAGGCCGCCAACCACATCAATATCAAAAATCACATTTTTACCCTCGGCCCATAGACGCTCTACTTCACTTTTTAGGGTACCATAGAAGTTATCCCGATACACTTCTTCCCACTCCAAAAAATCATCATTTTTGATGTGCTGTTTGAACTCCTTCGTAGAGATAAAATAATAGTTGATTCCGTCTTTTTCTTCTCCTCGGGGAGGTCTTGAAGTGGCCGAAACTGAAAAAGCGAGATTTAGTTCAGGTTGCTCCAAAAGATGCCGGACGATGGTCGTTTTCCCACTTCCGGAAGGCGCTGAAAAAATAATTAGTTTCCCCCCTTCGCTCATAGCACGTTGAGCATTTGTTCCTTGATTTTCTCCAACTCATCTTTCATTTGCACCACTAATTGCTGCATGGGTGCAAAATTTGCTTTGGAGCCAATGGTATTGATTTCCCGTCCGATTTCCTGGGTGATAAACCCAAGTTTTTTTCCGTTGGAATCTTCGGTGTTCAAAGTGGTTTCAAAATAATCAAGGTGATTGGCCAAACGAACTTTCTCTTCGGTGATGTCGTATTTCTCCAAATAGTAGATGAGTTCTTGCTCAAAGCGGTTGGCGTCTATTTCAACGCGGAGTTCTGCCACGGCGCGTTCCAGACGCTCGCGAATGGTATCCAAACGAGAAGGGTCTAATTTTTTGATATCCTCCAATCGCGCTCGTAACGTTGCCAAACGTTGCACAAAGTCTTTTTCGAGAACACCTCCTTCTTCCGAACGAAAATCCATCATTTTAGACAAGGCTGTATGGGTTGCTTCCAAAACGGCTTTTCGTTCTGCGTCTTCGATATCAGTTTTGTCACTTTTCATGGCGTCAGGCATTCGCAAGGCCAATTCCAAAAGTTTTAAGGATTCCCCATCAGCAAGTTCCCGCAGCTGCTCCATATAATTCAAAACCAACCCTTTATTGACTTCTGAGGTGGTTTCTTCTCCCGTAATTTCAATGTACAATCCGAAATCAACCTTGCCGCGCACTAACTCATCTGCAATCAGCTTTCTGATTTCCAGCTCCATTTCGCGATACCCTTGCGGCATGCGCGCATTGATATCCAAGTTTTTGCTGTTGAGGGATTTGATTTCTACGGTTATTTTCTTGGAAGGCAATTGCACTACTTGCTTCCCAAAACCAGTCATGGATTGAATCATGCAGTATTCAAAGTTTTGACAAAGGTAACAAAATGGGCGTGCTGGTCTATTCGCCCAGCTCTCTCACCCAAATATTCCGGAAACTCACACGGCTGTTGTCCATATGGTCTTGCAACATCAATGGTGCTTTACCATGCGCTTCGTATTTAGGCCAACCGATGTATTTGATGGTTCCTTCAATTTCGAAATGGTCTTGAATCAAGACACCATTGTGAAGAACCGTAATCGTGGCTGGAGTTTTAATGTTCCCTCCCTTAGTGAATTCTGGCGCATGAAAAATGATATCGTAGCTATTCCATTCTCCACTAGGCACTGAGGCCATAGCCAAAGGGACGGATTGTTTATATAGCGCCCCTACTTGCCCGTTGACGTAGGTAGGATTATCATTGTTGTCCAAAATCTGTACTTCGTAGCGCTTTTGGAGGAACACCCCACTGTTGGCCCGGTTTTGTCCTTCGCGTTGAATTTCAGCTGGCGATTTCCATTCCATATGCAATTGCATACTTCCAAAATTGCGTTTCGTTTGAATGTTTCCGGTGCGGTCTTTAACCGTCATGCTTCCATCCTTGTTCAAGGTCCATTTCACAGCCGAACTATCCGCAACTTGAACCCACTCATCAAATCCAGAACCATCAAAGAGTACAATAGCATCACTAGGTGGTTTTCCTTGCATTCCTGGAACTACTTTAGGTGGAACCGGTTCATAGAATTCCGTAGCTTCCGGATTGGTTGGTTCCTTCTCTTGACCCTGGACACAAACCCATGAAAATACCGCTAACGCGATGAGGATATGGTTTTTATAAAACATCTTACAGTGCTTTTATCTTAATGTTCTTGTACGCGATTTCAATAGTTTCACCATGGTCTTGCAATGCGATTTTACCCGTTCGGGATTTTCCGAAGGCCTCCCAATCTGCAAACTTTGAATCGGCAACCATGGCGTCCCATCCTTCCCCATTTACAGGAAAAGTTACAATTTCAGTATCATTCAAAACCACACTCCCTTTATTGGACTCATGGTCGATGGTTATCACATAGTGGTTCCATTCCCCAACGGGTTTTACCACATCTTTTGAGGGAGACACCATATCGTAGAGTGCTCCTGCTTGATGAGAAGTGCCATTTTTAGCATCCGGATGACTAACATTATCCAAAACTTGAATCTCTGGACCGGTGTAATACGGTTCAGGATATTTTTCATCTTCAACCACACCCCACATGATGCCGCTGTTGGCACCATCTGAAACACGCCATTCCAATGAAAGCACAAAACTGGTATATTCATTGTCAGTAACCATATTGAATCGGTTTCCGTCCGTACGATGCTCGGTCGTCTTTAGCACCATAGCACCATCTTCCAAAACCCATGCATCCGGAACTTCTTTTCCAGGATATACGTGCCATCCATCAAAGGAAGAGCCGTCAAACAATACTTCCCATTCCGCTTCAGTTTTGGTCATCTCTACCTCTTCTTCAACGGAAGTTTCTTCTTCCGTTTCTGTTTTCTTGTTTTCCTTGCACCCAAAAATCAAGAGTAGGCCCAAGCATGCGATGTATTTTTTCATAATCCTAAAATTCTTTTGAGTTTAGCTTCATCCGTTTCTGAACCGGCAAAGTCGTCAAAGGTTTTTTCTGTAGCTTCTATGATATGGTCTTGGATGAATTTAGCACCTTCCCTTGCACCTTGCTCCGGACTTTTAATACAGCATTCCCATTCCATTACCGCCCAAACATCACAACCGTACTGCGTCAATTTGGAAAAGATGGTCTTGAAATCAATTTGACCATCCCCAAGCGAACGGTACCGCCCCGCGCGGTCACCCCAGTCATTGTACCCACCAAAAGCACCTTTTTTTCCAGTAGGATTAAATTCCGAATCCTTTACGTGAAATGCTTTGATAAACTCATGGTAGTGGTCAATGTAGGTGATGTAATCCAGTTGCTGAAGAACAAAGTGACTCGGGTCATACAAAATATTGACACGTTTGTGGTTGCCGGTAGCTTCCAAAAAACGTTCGAACGTATCCCCATCGTGCAAATCCTCCCCGGGATGTATTTCATAACAAACGTCCACGCCTTCTTTGTCATAATGGTCCAAAATAGGCATCCATCGTTTGGCAAGCTCCGCAAAACCCATTTCTACTAGACCCGCAGGACGCTGTGGCCAAGGGTGTGCGGTATGCCACAACAAAGCACCTGAAAAGGTGGCATGTGCAGAAATCCCCAAACGTCGGCTAGCAGTAGCAGCTTTTTTTACGGTTTCAACCGCCCATTCCGTTCGGGCTTTAGGATTCCCCTTATATGCGTCAGGCGCGAAATTATCGAACATGATGTCGTAAGCCGGATGAACCGCAACAAGCTGACCTTGTAAGTGGGTAGACAATTCCGTGATTTCCAAACCATACGAATTGATGGTTCCCTTTAATTCATCACAATAATCTTGGCTTTCTGCTGCCTTATCCAAATCAATTAAAAACGATTCCCAAGTTGGAATTTGGATGCCCTTATAGCCTAAATCAGAAGCCCATTGGCATAAGCCTTCGAGGGTGTTGAATGGAGGTTGACTGTCAACGAACTGCGCCAAGAAAACCGCAGGTCCCTTAATTGTTTTCATTCACATGTTTTTTGAAATACACAAATCCCAAAGGATTAGGATTTATCTATTATATTTAATAGTTAGAGTTTAACTGAAGCTGTTTCAGCTAGAACCATAAATATAGCAATTCGCTTACAATAAAAGCGCCCAGCCATGGCAAACAAAGACATCATTTACGACGCAATCGTTGTAGGTACGGGAATCACGGGAGGATGGGCCGCCAAAGAGCTCTGCGAACAGGGTTTAAAAACCTTGGTGCTGGAACGAGGCCCAATGGTAAAGCACATTCAAGACTATAAAACCATGAATGACGACCCTTGGGACTATCCCTTCTTAGGAGAGCTTACCCGAGAGGAAAAGAAAAAATACCCCAAGCAGTCGCGACTGGGTTGGGCACCAAAAGATGATGTCAAACACTTTTTTGTCAACGACCTGGAACATCCCTACCAAGAAACCAAACGTTTCGATTGGATTCGAGGGTATCATGTAGGAGGTAGAAGTTTGACTTGGGGACGCCATAGCTATCGTTGGAGCGACCTTGATTTTGAAGCCAACAAAAAAGAAGGCATCGCCGTGGATTGGCCGGTTCGTTACAAGGATATCGCACCTTGGTACGATAAAGTAGAGTCTTATATTGGCGTTAGTGGTGAAAAACTAGGCTTGTCACAACTTCCGGATGGAATTTTTCAGCCGCCAATGGCGTTGAACTGCGTGGAAAATGATTTACGCCGTTCCATGGAAACCGAATTTGAGGATGGACGTGTACTCACACCGGGAAGGGTTGCCCACATTACTGAGAAAACCACCAAATTCGAAGGCAGAGGAACCTGCCAATATCGAAATCGATGCTGGAGAGGTTGCCCCTTCGGCGGTTACTTTAGCAGTAACGCTGTTACCCTGCCCGCCGCAGAGCGAACTGGAAACCTGACTTTGAGACCCAACAGCATTGTGCATGAAGTGGTTTATGATGAACATTCGAAATTGGCTTCGGGAGTTAAAGTGATTGATGCTGAAACCCAAGAGAAGATTACCTTCAAAGGTAAAATTGTATTTCTCTGTGCCTCAGCCATGGCCTCCGTAGGCATTTTACTCCAGTCGAAATCCAATAGTTTTCCCAATGGAATGGGAAACAACCATGACCAACTGGGTCGAAACATTATGGACCACCATTACCAGCTTGGTGCCTCAGCTTTGGTTGAAGGTCACTTGGACAAATATTATAAAGGACGAAGACCCAATGGGTTTTACATTCCACGGTTTGTGAATTTGGATGCTTCATCGCAACGAGAAGATTTTATTCGCGGTTTTGGGTACCAAGGAGGCGCCGGTCGAGGTAGATGGCAAGAATCCATCGCAGAGATGGGCTATGGCAAATCGTTTAAAGAATCCGTTCTAAAACCTGGCCATTGGGAAATTGGCATGAGTGGATTTGGCGAAATGTTGCCTCACCCAGAAAACAAGGTTACGCTAAGTACAACCGAAAAAGACAAATGGGGACTCCCTCAACTGAACTTTGATGTGGAATTCAAGACGAATGAGCGCAACATGCGGAAAGCAATTATAGAGGAAGCCGTGAGCATGTTTACGAAAGCGGGATTCAAAAATGTGACGCCTTATGAGAATTCAACGGGACCGGGCTTGGGCATTCACGAAATGGGAGGAGCTCGCATGGGTAGCAACCCAAAAACTTCTGTAGTCGACCGAAACAATAGTTTGCACGATGTCAAAAACGTTTTTGTAACCGATGGCGCTTTTATGACCTCGGCCAGTTGTGTGAATCCGTCCCTAACTTACATGGCTTTTACCGCGCGAGCCGCTAACTTTGCTGCGCAGGCATTTAAAAATCAAAACTTTTCCTGATACATTATGGATAACGCTTCAGCACGAAATCTTTGGGGTGATTTTTTAGACGCACATTTGGAGTACGCTTCCGAACCCGCACCTAAAGTCATTCATTTTTGTGATAACCAAAAAGACGCCGATGTCTGTGCCGATTTGGTGAAAAAGAATATCAAACGGGCTACCTCCCATTCGTTACTTGGACTTCAAATGCGGAATGAGAAGTTGCCTAAAATTGGAGATTTTGCGATTGTGACGGATTGGAAGGGTGATGCGCAAAGTGTTATTCGTACCGTTCAAGTGAAACTGATTCCATATTTCGCTATTCGGGAGGAGCATGCCAAACTGGAAGGTGAAGGTGACAAAACCCTTACCCATTGGCAAAAAACCCATTGGGATTATTATACCCGCGAATTGCAAGAATACGGGAAAGCTCCGCTCGAAAGCATGATTGTAGTATTCGAACAGTTTGAGAAATTGTTCGCCCGTTAAGTTCTAAGTTGTAACCCTATTTATCTAGGTTTACCCAAACATTGCCTTCTTTGTGGGAAGCGACAGTGCCCTCAATAAAGTTGAGCCCTCGAACGCCATCCAACATTGTCGGGAACTCGCCGTCATTGTAATCTTCACCACGGATTGCCCTTGCAACACCTAGGTAGATATTGGCCATGGCGTCAAAAATACCTTCAGGGTGCCCTGGAGGAAGCTTGGTACCATCCAATGATAATTTTGAGTTGTAGGCATGACCGGGTTTCAATACTTGTAACGGTTGGGTATCACTCAACCAATATAGGTAGTTAGGATTCTCCTGTTCCCATTTAAACGCACCTTTTTCACCATAAATGGCTATGGACAAACCATTCTCTTCGCCAGTCGCTACTTGACTGCTACGAATAACACCCTTTACATGATTATCCAAACGGACTAAAACAGTACCGTCCACATCCATTTGGTTGTCATCATAGAGGTAATTGAAATCGCACAACAGGGATTTTACCGTTAGTCCCGTTGTAAACTCAATCATATTAAAGGCATGCACCCCGATATCTCCCATACAAGAACTGATTCCTGCCTTTTTAGGATCTAATCGCCATACGGTGGAACGTTTTTCTTTGTCGTGGATAATGCCGTTAATCCAACCTTGGTAATACTGTGCATCGACCTTGTGAATTTTTCCGAGCACCCCTTCTTTTATCATCTCACGCATTTGGCGCACCATGGGATAGCCGGTGTAGGTATGCGTGACCGCAAATACTTTTTGGGCGTCTTGTAACGTCTGTTGGAGAATCTTAGCTTCCTCATAATTGGTCGTCAAAGGCTTTTCACAAATGACGTGAAAACCGTTTTCCAACAGCTTTTTCGCCATCGGAAAGTGCAAAAAGTTTGGGGTCAACACCGAACAAACCTGGATGCGTTCTTCTTCGGGCAATTCGTTTTCAGAAGCGACAAAATCATCAATATCCTTGTAAATTCTATCCGTTGGGATATCAATTTCTTTCGCGAAAGCCAAACTTTCTTCGTACTGGGCATTAAAAACCCCTCCAACAATCTCATAGTTGTCGTTAATGTAGGAGGCCACACGGTGCAATACTCCAATAAGGGAGTCGCCACCGCCGCCGAAGATTCCAAGACGTATTTTTTTGGGCATGATGTTATTCTTTGTATTCTATTTTTTCGTTTTTGAACAGGATGACGAACAAGATGAGTACGCCAGTAGCAAAAATAGCAGGGAAGGTCCAGATTTTCGACCACTCATGTACATTTTCTGAAACCAAATAAGAATCTGTAATCTTTCCTGCCACCCAGAATCCGATAAGCATTCCTACACCATAGGTGGCAAGTGTAATCAATCCTTGCGCGGCACTCTTGTATTTTTCTCCTGCTTTGGAATCTGTATAAATCTGTCCGGATACGAAAAAGAAATCATAACAGATACCATGTAGCGCAATACCGATAATCAACATGAAAATCAGTTCCCCCGAATTACCGTAAGCGAACAACAAATAGCGTATCGTCCAGGCGAGCATTCCCGCAAGAATCGTTTTCTTGAATCCAAAACGTTTGAAGAATACCGGAAGCAAGAGCATAAACAATACTTCGGAAATCTGTCCGATAGTCATCTTCCCAGCAGGATTGGAAACCCCTATCTCACCAAGAAATTGCCCGGCATGTTGGTAATAAAATGCCAGTGGAATACAGATAAGCACTGAGGCCAAAAAGAAAATGAAGAAATTTCGGTCCTTTAAAAGTTTGAGTGCATCCAATCCCAAAATATCCGAAACACTTATTTTTTCATCCTTAGCGCCTGTCGGAGGTGTTTTAGGCAATGTGAAACTAAATAGTCCCAACAAGGTAGAGGCACCTGCAACCATCAGAAATGTATTTTTCAAAAGCCCTTCTTTCACCCCGGCTTCGCTATCCCATCCGAAAAAGCTAATGGCCAAGCCGGCAATAATCCATCCTATAGTACCGAATACCCGAACAAAAGCAAACTCCTTGGAAGGGTCTTTCATTTGATTGAACGCCACAGAGTTTACAAGCGCCAAAGTGGGCATATAAATTATCATGTAGCCCAAAACGTAAGGATAAAACGCACCAAAATCAGCCGCATTGGCCAATTGATACATTAAGAATGCCCCAATTAAATGGGAAATTCCCAGAATCCTTTCGGCGTTGAAAAACCTATCGGCAATAAGGCCAATAATGAAGGGGGCGATAATGGCACCCCAAGACTGAGTGGAATACGCCATGGCAATTTCACCACCTGAAGCATTCAGTGTATTGGGCAAATAGATGCCCATAGTCACAAACCAACCACCCCAGATGAAGAATTCAAGAAACATCATCAAAGACAGTTGGAATTTTACTGTTGTATTCATGGATTTGATTTAGTCAGTTTATCTTTTGTAAAAAATGTAGTCCAGCGGGAAGCTTTCAAGCTTTTGCGAACGAAGCTCAGCCAAAATCTGCCCACGATGGTGTGTGGAATGATTAATCACATGAAATAGCATATCCTTTAACTCATTGCCATACGGACGTCCTTCTGAATTTTCGTAATCAATCCTTAGATTCAAATCTTCTGCGTTGGTTACGATTTCAAATGTGGTGCGCTGGTTTTCATAGTGCATATTTTCCCAAAGGGAAACATCATGGGTATCCCAGACTTTATGTTTGGCAGGCTTTTGTAATATTCTACTGTTCCAAACGTGATGCGCATTTAAAATATGGCTGAAAAGCACCTTGCATCGTTCCGGCACATTTTCCATTTGGTTAAAATGTTCAATGAGCTTTTTGTTGCAATAGAAGTTGTAATCAAAAAGTTGATGTAAAAATCCTTTCATGCACGGACGTTTACGCTGAGGTTTCCAAAACTTTCAAAAGCAAATCCTTCGTGGCCAAAATACCGGCTTCCTCACTGAGTTCTTTGCCTTCATATTCCACACCCACGTATCCTTTATACCCAGCAGAAAGAACGATATCCATCATTTTGGTATAATCCGTATGGATTTCATTGCCTTCACCATCAAAGTCATGTGATTTGGCGCTTACTGCTTTCGCATACGGCATCAACTCTGTTATGCCCTGGTAGCGGTCATATTCCTTAACACATTCGGATTCAAAGTAGGACCCGTCTGCACGTTGTACGCAGAAATTACCAAAATCAGGCAGTGTACCACAGTTGGCCATATCCACGCCTTTCATTACTTCAACTAGCATTTGACCGTCGGAAGAAAATCCACCGTGATTCTCAACAATGACATCAATATTTTTAGGAGCGGCATAAGCACAAAGCTTTTTCAATCCATCAATGGATGCGGGAGTCCACTCTTCTGCTACTTTGGTTCCCATAAGGTTCACGCGAATGGAATGACATCCCAATTTCTTGGCGGCATCAACCCATTTATGATGTCGCTCTACAGCTTCATTTCTTTCTGATTCATCCGCAGCGGACAAATCCCCTTCATGGTCCACCATGATGATGAGATTTTCCAAACCATGCTTTTGACTAGCTTCTAAAGACTTTTGGACAAATTCATCCATAGCCTCTTGCGAATACTCTTTTTCAGCGAGCTCTTTTTCATAAAGTTGACTCACGTATTCCAATCCGGAAAACCCCCATTGTTTTGCCTTTTCCGCGAAGGCATAAGGGTCAAGTCCTTCTTCTTTGATCATTCTATGAATGGACCATTGTGCCAAAGACAATTTAATGGCCATTTGAGCGGGTTCAGGTTCTGGGTCCATGGTTTCGGAAGTAGTTTCAGGTGCTTTCTTACCCTCTTTACAGGAAGTCACACCGAGAATAGTAATTGCCGCACTTGCTTGGATTCCTCGATTGATAAATCGTCGTCGCCTCATTTAGGTTGTTTTTATCGTATTATGAAGAGTTGGAAAAAACTATAACGTTATAGTATGGAATTCTCAACAAACATAGGGTTTAAATGTAGAAAATTAATTTAATAATTAATACATTTAGTGATTAAACAAACACAATACATGAGTAAGTTTTATTACAACGAGGAGCAGGAATCTTACGATGCTATCGTAGTGGGTACGGGCATCAGTGGTGGATGGGCGGCCAAGGAACTTTGCGAGAATGGTCTTAAGACCTTGGTGTTGGAACGTGGACGTATGGTGAAACACCGAGAAGACTATCCAACCGCAAATCTTGACCCCTGGGATTTTCCACATGCCGGAGAACCTACTGCAGAGGATTTGAAAAAACAAGAAAAGCAGGCAAGAACGGGATACACCGTAAAGGCCCCTTCAAAACACTGGTTCGTAAATGACCTCGAGCACCCATACAACGAAGTGAAACGCTTTGATTGGATGCGAGGATATCATGTAGGAGGACGTTCCATTATGTGGGGACGCCACAGCTATCGTTGGAGTGAAATGGATTTTGCAGCCAATGCCAAAGAGGGTATCGCGGTTGATTGGCCCGTTCGATATAAAGACATTGCGCCTTGGTACGATAAAGTGGAATCGTATATCGGGGTTTCTGGAGAGCTTTTGGGCCTTCCTCAATTACCTGATGGCCAATTTGAGCCCATGATGGAACTCAATTGCGTGGAAGACCACGTTCGTGGAAAAGTAGCCGAGCATTTTGACGGACGAATCATCACTGCAGGACGTGTGGCGCACATTAATAGTGACAAACAGTTTGAAGGAGATGGAAGGGTGCGTTGCCAGTTTAGAAACCGTTGTGTGAGAGGTTGTCCTTTTGGAGCCTATTTCAGTAGTGTTTCTTCTACTTTGCCTGCAGCAGAACTTACTGGAAATATGACCCTGCGTCCAGATTCCATTGTCCACGAAATCATGTATGACCCTGACACCAAAAAAGCTACCGGTGTTAAGGTAATCGACAGGGTAACCAAAGAGACTTTCGAATTCAAGGCTAAAGTTATTTTCTTGTGTGCTTCGGCAGTTGCATCTACCAGTATTTTGATGCAATCCAAGTCTGACCGTTTTGAAAACGGATTAGGAAATGATAGTGGTGAGCTGGGACACAATATCATGGACCACCACTTTTTAGTAGGTGCCCAAGGAAAAATGGATGGTTTTGATGATAAATATTATAAGGGTAGAAAGCCTAATGGTATTTATATCCCTCGTTTCCGAAATCTGGGAGGTGCCAGCGATATGAAAGAGTTTAAACGCGGATACGGTTACCAAGGTGGTGCAGGTCGAGGAGATTATGAAAATCTTGTGGCAGAAGCTTCCTTTGGAAAAGAATTCAAAGACGGAATGTTGAAACCTGGAGGCTGGAACATGAATATGCTCGCTTTTGGTGAAATTCTTCCGTACCACGACAACAAAATGATGTTGGATTACGATAAGCTTGACCAATGGGGCTTACCAACCGTTACTTTCGATGCTGAAATCAGGGATAACGAAATCAAGATGCGTAAGGATATGCAAGACCAAGCGGTTCAGATGTTAGAGAAATCTGGTGCTCGGGATATTGAACCTTACGACAGACCTTACGCCATCGGATTGGGTATCCACGAAATGGGAACGGCTCGTATGGGCCGCGACCCAAAAACTTCCGTGGTAAACGAATACAACCAAGTACATGCTTGTAAAAATGTTTATGTGACCGATGGAGCATTCATGACTTCTGCAAGTTGTGTGAATCCTTCCCTCACTTACATGGCTTTCACCGCAAGAGCAGCAAACCATGCGGTACAAGAACTTAAAAAAGGAAACGTATAATGGAAAGAAGAAAAGCACTAAAGAATATGGGGATGGCCTTCGGGTATACCGTCGCCGCTCCTACTTTAATGAACCTGGTACAGAGCTGTAGCAGCAAAAAGGTATTGGACTGGACACCTGAGTTTTTGACCAAGGACCAAGGTACTGCCATTCATACGTTGGTAGATATGATTTTGCCGAAAACCGATACTCCTTCGGCTACGGAAATGAACGTACATGTTTTTATTGACAGTTTTGCCAAAGAAGTACTTCCGGAAGAACATCAAGATTTCATGAAAATGACCATGGAAAAGTTCTTCGGTAAAGTTTTGACTGAAACGCAAAAAGAAACGCTCGCAGAAGTGGATGAAGAAGGTTTTACACCTATTCTGAGCACTTACCTTAAGAAACGCACAAAAGAAGTGGAAAAAGAACATGGAGAAGCCATGGAGGCTTATTTCATGGCCGTAGAAGAACAAGGTAGTGCGGTTTTGGATGATGAAATCGCTTGTTTCGCGTTTGCCAATTCCCTTCGTGACATGACCGTTTGGTCTTATAAAAACACGGAATACATTGGGGAAGAGGTTTTGGCTTATTTGCCTATTCCGGGCCAATATGTTGCCTGCGATGATGTCGAAACGTTGACCCAAAATAGAGCTTGGTCTTTGTAAAAAGATTATACTAAAAAAGGAAAAGCCCTCATAAGAGGGCTTTTTTATGTCATAAAAATACCCTGGAACATGTTCAAAAGCTTATGAACCTTTCCAGGGTATCTAATCAATAAACACTATCACATACTGATAAGTTCAGCACAAACTATGAGCCGCACATCAAGCAGTCGTCGTCTGCTTGGCCTTCTTTGGCGCGTGCAATCATTTCTTTCATTTCTTCCGGTGTCATGGGTTGGATGTCAACCTCTTGTTGACTTACCGGAGTCGTTTCCACATTAAGTGTTTCTGCTGCCTTGGGTGCTGCAGCGGTAACTTCAGCCTCTGCTGCTATACTAACGGGAACTTCCTTCTTTTTAGTATTGTCCAAGGTGAATTTAATTGCATCCACAGCGGCTTTTGTTCTCAAATAGTACATACCTGTTTTCAAACCACTTTTCCAGGCATAGAAATGCATTGAGGTCAACTTGGAATAATTGGCATTTTCCATGAACAAATTCAAGGATTGACTTTGGTCAATGAAGTAACCTCTGTGTCGACTCATGTCAATGATGTCCTTCATGCTCAATTCCCAAACCGTTTTGTACAGTTCTTTGATGTCCTCTGGAATGATATCAATATGCTGAATGGAGCCATTGGCGCGCATCAACTCTTGTTTCATATTCTCGTTCCATAACCCTAGGGAAACCAAATCTTCCAAAAGGTGCTTGTTTACCACGATGAATTCTCCAGAAAGCACACGTCTGGTATAGATGTTTGAGGTGTAGGGTTCAAAACACTCGTTGTTTCCTAGAATCTGCGAAGTAGAAGCTGTTGGCATCGGTGCAACCAACAATGAATTACGTACCCCATGTGCCTTCACGTCTTTACGAAGCTTGGGCCAATCCCATCTTCCTGAAAGTTCTTCATCTTTAATGCCCCAGAGGTTATGCTGGAATTCCCCTTTGGATATTGGAGAACCTTTGTAGGTAGAATAAGTCCCTTCTTCCTTGGCCAATTCCATGGAAGCGGTTACGGCAGCATAATACAGGGTTTCAAAAATCTCTTGGTTCAGTGTTTTCGCCTCATCACTAGTGAAAGGCAAACGCAACATAATGAAGGTGTCAGCCAAACCTTGTACCCCAAGGCCCACTGGACGGTGACGCATGTTGGAGTTTTCCGCCTCTTTTACGGGGTAATAGTTTCGGTCGATGACACGGTTCAGATTCTTGGTTACTCTTTTGGTGACCTTAAACAATTCTTTATGGTCAAATGCTCCGTTTTTCACGAACATAGGTAATGCAATGGACGCCAAATTACACACCGCGATTTCGTCAGGAGAGGTGTACTCCAAAATCTCGGTACATAGGTTAGATGACCGAATGGTACCTAAGTTTTTCTGATTACTCTTTCGGTTCGCCGCATCTTTGTACAACATGTACGGTGTACCAGTCTCGATTTGGGATTCCAATATCTTCTCCCAAAGATCTCTTGCCTTAATGGTTTTTCTTCCTTTCCCTTCAGCCTCGTACTTGGTGTAGAGCGCTTCAAACTCTTCACTGTGTGAATCAAAGAGTCCTGTACACTCATTAGGGCACATCAAAGTCCATTCAGCATCAGCTTCCACACGTTTCATGAACAAATCCGGAATCCACATTGCATAGAACAAATCACGCGCACGCATTTCTTCTTTTCCGTGGTTCTTTTTCAAGTCCAAAAAGTCGTAGATATCGGCATGCCATGGCTCCACATAAATCGCAAAACTTCCTTTTCGCTTTCCTCCTCCTTGGTCTACGTAACGGGCAGTATCATTGAATACACGTAGCATGGGTACTATTCCATTGGAAGTACCATTGGTTCCAGCAATATAAGACCCGGTAGCTCTCACATTGTGGATAGAAAGTCCGATACCCCCGGCGGATTGGGAGATTTTAGCAGTTTGTTTTAGGGTGTCGTAGATACCATCAATACTATCCTCGCGCATCGCCAATAAGAAGCATGAAGACATTTGCGGTTTCGGTGTACCTGAATTGAAAAGCGTAGGCGTAGCGTGCGTAAAGTACTTTTTAGACATGAGCTCGTAGGTCTCTACTGCCGCATCCATATCATTCAAGTGGATTCCAACGGCAACACGCATCAACATGTGTTGGGGCCGCTCTGCGATGTTTCCGTTGATTTTTAATAAGTAGGAACGTTCCAAAGTTTTGAACCCAAAGTAATCGTAGCCAAAATCACGATTGTAGATGATGGTAGAATCCAAAATCTCAGCATTATTGCTGATGACTTCAAAAACCTCATCAGAAATCAAGGGAGCTTTTTTGCCAGTGCGTGGGTTTACATATTCGTAGAGGTCCTTCATGGTTTCTGAGAAGGACTTTTTGGTGTTTTTGTGCAAGTTCGAGATAGAGATGCGCGCCGCAAGCTTAGCATAGTCAGGGTGGGTGGTGGTCATGGTCGCCGCAATTTCCGCAGCCAGATTATCCAACTCCGAAGTAGTTACTCCATCATACAATCCTTCAATGACCCGCATGGTCACTTTTACGGGATCAACGAGCCCGTTCAGGCCATAACACAACTTTCTTACCCTTGCGGTGATTTTGTCGAACATCACCGGCTCTTTTTTTCCATCTCTTTTTACTACGAACATTTGCTACTCTTCTTTTTAGTGATACTTTTTACTGGCTTTACCAATAGCTTTTAATGTTAAAAAATTAACATTTAAGGTTAAGGTCACAGAAACCCTCGGGGGCAACGAGGGTTTAGTTGGTGGGTTATTTAAAAATCTGCGTCGAAACTGATTTTTTGGGAATCAGCATCTTTTTCCTTGTTCAATACGCCTGCTTTCTGGTACTCTGACACGCGCTTTTCAAAGAAGTTGGTTTTTCCTTGTAGCGAAATCATATCCATAAAATCGAATGGGTTCGTGGCGTTGTATACCTTTTCGCATTGCAGCTCAACCAAAAGTCTGTCGGTCACAAATTCGAGGTATTGGGTCATCAATTTAGCGTTCATCCCGATAAGACTAACCGGTAAGGATTCTGTGATGAACTCTCTTTCAATATTAAGAGCATCAACAATAATATCGGTGATGCGTTCTTTAGGTACTTTATTAATCAAGTGATTGTTGTGTAGGTGCACGGCATAGTCACAGTGCATCCCTTCGTCTCTTGAAATCAACTCGTTTGAGAAGGTCAATCCTGGCATCAAACCCCTTTTCTTCAACCAGAAAATAGAACAGAACGCTCCGGAAAAGAAAATCCCTTCAACCGCTGCGAACGCAATCAATCGCTCTGCGAAACTCGGGGATTCAATCCATTTTAAAGCCCAATCCGCTTTTTTCTTAATGGCCGGAAAGTTTTCAATAGCCTTGAAAAGCACATTTTTTTCTTTTTCATCCTTCACATATGTATCGATAAGTAAAGAGTAGGTTTCAGAGTGGATATTCTCCATCATAATCTGGAAACCATAGAAGAACTTGGCTTCAGAGTACTGTACTTCATTCACAAAGTTCTCTGCCAAATTCTCATTTACAATACCATCCGAAGCAGCAAAAAAAGCAAGAATATGTTTGATGAAATATTGCTCATCTTCACTCAACTTGTTGTTCCAATCCGTTAAATCCTGGTGTAAATCAATTTCCTCAGCAGTCCAAAAGCAAGCTTCACATTTCTTGTACCAATCCCATAAATCATGATGTTGAATGGGAAAGATTACAAATCGGTCTTCATTTTCGGCTAAAATAGGTTCTACTGCTGCTGACATAGTGTTTCGTTGTGTGATAATTAAAAAGGAAAAATGGTTACCCTTGGATAGGGCTAACAAAGATTCAAAAATGAACGCGAAAACTAAAGTTTGTTTCAGCTTTTCAAGCTCAAAGTTTTTAACACAACTTGTTGAAATCTAGGTTCGCAAGGTATGATCATTGGGGCTAAGAAAGATTCTGTTCCGTTAGACTTTTTAGCGTTGATCAAACAAGAAAAAAAATGGTGTAAAAAGCTATCAATGCATAAAATGATAGACGAGGAAATCAAAATTAACTAACCTAAACGGTACGGCCGTCTTACAATACCTTTGGGTACATTTTGTCCTTGGATAGTTCCCCCAAAATCCAAAGTCGCAAAGACGCCATAGAACAGCAAGAATGTTTGTGCAAGCGATTTCTAAACATAGAGGTTGGTTGCTCTGGCCGTACGTTTATGGTTATATCCAAACTTTTCGATGAACTTTTTTGAAGTGGAACTCTATACATCACCCTACTTTTTCCAGATGAGGATGCATACATACAGTATTCCATAGGTGAAACTAATCAACCCTTTTTTTGAAACTCGCCCTCCATGTGTAATCGGTATCTTTTACTGTATAAATGGTTTCCATTGCGAAAAATAGAAAGATTGTGTGGGAAAATTACGCCGCAACTAAGGAAAAATGTCACAAAACGCTCTATGCAACGTTTTTCGCCATTTGTACCCTTAATCTTGCCATCAACACATCTTTTTAATTGGATTTGGCAAATAATCATACTTTTGAGTATAGTAATAACCCCGTACATGTTAGAAGCCGTAATTGTTGACGATGAGGTAAAAGCTCTGCAGAGTCTCAGTTGGGAATTGACCAATTTAAGTGACGAGGTGGATATCATTGCATCGTTTACCGATGCCCATGAAGCACTGAGTTATTTGGAGGCCAATACGCCTGACTGTTTGTTTCTGGATATAGAGATGCCGGCTATGGATGGTTTTCAGTTTATAAAGAATCTTAAAAACAAGGATTTTCCCGTGGTAATCACAACAGCTTATAATCAATATGCCCTGCAAGCCCTGAAAAACGAGGCTATTGATTATTTGCTTAAGCCTATTGATACGGATGACTTGGAATTGACCATTGAGAAAATCAAAAAATTCAATGCCAAAAACTATACTGCGGAGAAACTTGAAAAAATACTTCTGAATTTCAATGCAGAATCCTCCAAAAAGAAAATAACCATCAACACCGATGGCAAATTGCTCTTTTTAAATAATGAGGATATCTTATATGCAGAATCCGACGGTAATTACAGTACGTTGTTTTTAAGTGATGGGCAAAAAATATTGCTTACCAAAAAGTTGAAAGAAGTCAACGCTATTTTACCGGAACGCAGTTTTTTCAGAATACACAATTCATATATCATCAACCTCAACAAGATTAAGGAGTTTCTAAAAACCGATGGGTACGTTGTTTTGGAATCAAATCACAAAATACCTGTCTCACGGCAAAAAAAATCCGACTTTTTGGATATGCTGTAATATGTAGTTAAAACGTGCTTACATTTTTGTTGACCAAAACCAAAATTTCCCTACGACCTGCTTTATGTGCTATCGCGGTTTTGTGCTGCATACCTTTTTTTACAACCGCGCAAGAAATTCCAGAAAAATTCAAAGATGAAGTAGAAAAGGTTATCAACTTACGGGCACGTAGTTATAGCTCACTTGATGGTAACCTTAAAAACCACAAAAGGGATACCGCTCTCATCCGATACTTTGCAGACCAGTGCAAGGAGGAAGAGTATATGGAAGGCTTGGCGTATGCTTTGAACCAACTTGGTTCTCGATATCGCAATACCTCACAGTTTAAAAAAGCCGCAGATTTACACAACGAAGCGCTTGCTATTTCAGAGCAAATCAACAATACCGAATTCAAAGTTCTAAGCCTCAATATGCTTGGCGTGGTTTACCAGAGGACCGATGCCATCAAAACGGGTTTGGACCACCACCAAAGAGCACTGGAACTTGCCGAAAATGTAACGTCCCCATCGCATCACATCAAAAGACACGTCAATATTTCATTGAATGCCATCGGTAATCTTTATGAAAAACTGGGACAATACGACTTAGCCATCACCCAGTTTCGACGTGCATTAAAATTTGAAAAAGAACTGGACAACAAGCTTGGCCTAGCCATTAATCACCAAAACATAGGAAAGTGTCTAGAGCAAAAAGGGGATTTGGAAGGTGCCTTGGACAACTACCGTGAATCGTTGTCTTACAATGAGGAAATCAACTCGGATTTTGGTCGCGTTATCTGCAAAAACAGTTTGGCCCAAATCTATCTCAAACAAGAAATGCCGTATGCAGCGCTAGTACTATTGGAACCTCTACAAGAACTGTCGGAAAAACTTGGCGATTATTTCTTGACGTCTTCGGTTTTTATCAATACCGGTTGGGCCTACACAGAGTTGGGCGAATACAAAAAAGCGAAGCCTTTTTTCCAAAAGGGAATTGATATGGCCCGTACCCACAACATGCCGAGCAACTTGGTATATGGTTATCAAAAACTGTCAGATTTTGAGCGGGTGCAAGGAAATTATAAAGCAGCTTATGAACACTTTCAAAAAGCGGATACCTACAATAAAGAAATTACAAGTGCGACCAACCTTCGGTACATGACCGATATCATCGTGCGGTATGAGGCAGAGAAAAAGACCAATCAGATTTCCGTTTTGGCGAAAGAAAACGAAATCGTCCGGCTACGCCTTAAAAAGAACCAGACGACCTTATTGGTAAGTGCGCTGGTTGTAGGATTGATTTCTTCCATTCTGTACATTCTATACCGTCAATACCAGAGTAAAAACGAAAGGCGTGTTTTGTCTTTGGAGCAAAACATGTTGCGCAGCCAGATGAACCCACACTTCTTGTTCAACTCCTTGAATTCCATCAAGCTGTACATCATCAATAACGAGCAGAAAAATGCAGTTCACTACCTCAACAAGTTTTCGAAGTTGATTCGCAAAATTTTAGAAGCTTCCTCCGTTCGGGAAATTACTTTGGCCGAAGAACTTGAGACGGTGGAACTATATATGAATATTGAAAACATTCGGTTTTCCAACGAAATCGATTTTGCCATATCGCTTGACCCGGAGGTAAATCCTGAAAACATCAAGGTACCTTCCCTAACCCTACAGCCCTTTTTGGAGAATTCTTTGTGGCATGGTTTATCGCCCAAGGAAGGCCAAAAGGAAATCCAAGTAAACATCATAAAGAAAACGGACAGTCATATTAATATTGAAATCGTAGATAATGGTGTAGGACGTACTGCAGCGGAAACCAACAAAGAAAATAGGGTGCTAAAAAGAAAGTCTGTGGGCATTCGAATTACCAAAGAGCGATTGGCCAATTTCGCCAAAGACTACCACCATAATTTTGATGTGCACATTGTGGACCTATTTGATGACAATGGTTCACCTCGTGGGACTAAGGTTATTTTGGAAATTCCTACGATTTAGGCTTGTTTTCGGCAACCTCTTCCAGTTCAGCGTACCATGCTTCTCCGAACTTCCGAATCAACGCCTCCTTTACAAAACGATATACCGGAACTTTCAGTTCTTTTCCCAAAGAACAAGCAGGGTCGCAAATCTCCCACTCATGATAATTGACCGCGGTAAATTCAGAATAGGCTCTTGTGCGTACCGGATACAGATGACAAGAAACAGGCTTTTTCCAATTTACGGCACCTTCATTGTAGGCCTTTTCAATACCACATTTGGCAGTGCCATCCTTTTCAAAAATCGTGTATGCACATTCCGCACCATTGACTAAAGGGGTTTCCCACTCACCATCTTCACCCTTCACAAAAGCACCTTGCGCTTCTAGGGCAGCAACCCCTTCAGGTCTTAGGTAAGGTTTCACCTTGTCCAAAATGCTATCCAAAATCGTTGTCTCTTCCTCTTCCAAGGGGGCTCCATACGCCCCTTCCACACAACATGCGCCTTTGCAAGCGGTCAAATTGCATACGAAATCATGGTCGAGCACATCTTCAGAAACAATGGTTTTGCCTATTTGGAACATCTATTCAAAACTTATAACACAAAAATAACTTATCCTTCAACATTTTGGTGCTTTGGAATGTTTTTACCGTTGCAGAAGAGCACAATTTGGATGTACATTTGCGGCGCTAAAATCGAAATGGAAAATGAGCTTTAACGTAAAAGAAATTATCACCGCCACCATGGTGCTTTTTGCGGTAATCGACATCTTAGGAAGTATCCCGATAATTATAGGTTTACGACAAAAGGTTGGACACATTCAGTCCGAAAAGGCCTCGATTGTCGCTGCCAGTTTGATGGTCGCGTTTTTGTTTGTGGGCGAAAGCATTCTCAAGCTTATCGGTATTGACGTGAATTCTTTCGCGGTTGCAGGTGCATTTGTGATTTTCTTTTTGGCCATTGAAATGATTTTAGGCATTAGCCTTTATCGCGATGATGAACCGGAAAGCGCCTCTGTTGTACCCATTGCTTTTCCTTTGATTGCTGGTGCAGGAACGATGACCTCTATCCTATCCCTCCGTGCAGAGTATGCGGTGGAAAACATTGTGGTCGCCATTATCCTAAACATTATCTTTGTGTATCTGGTGTTAAAGTCCAGCGCCCGGATTGAAAAATTACTGGGCAAGAATGGATTGGGAATCATTCGCAAAGTATTCGGAGTGATTTTGTTGGCCATTGCCGTAAAGTTGTTTGCAACCAACATCAACCAGCTTTTGTAATTCCACTTGTATAGAAGTCATGAACAAGTCTTTCACGATAGTCCTCATTGTTTTTGCGCTTGCGCTCATCGCCTACAATGTCACCATGGTAGACTTTGACAACCCTTTTCAGGGCGATAGCACCATTGCCCTTATTGGTATTGTGGCATCCCTTTGTGCCATAATTCTCCTCCTGATTTTTATGACGTCTAAAAAAATAAAGGATAAACTAGAGAAAGAGGATTAGTCCTTTAGGCCAATGGCATCGGCATCCTCATCGTAAAGCGATTCAGCCGTATCCAATTCCAACACTTTAGAGAGCATGGTATCGTGTTTGCCTTTAATCTGGGCCGCTAGATTGGGTGAGAACAATTGCTCTGCAATATTGGCTTTGATGTAGTCTTTGATTTTCTCCTCAAAGGCATAGAAGTCCAACTTTATTTTGCGGTTCAACACAAACTGGATGAACTCATCAAATAAAATATCATCCGCCACAAAATTGTCCAAGAATTCGTTTTTTGAATAGCGCGCGTATTGTTTGCGGTCCTTTTCAAGATGTTCGAAAGCGAACCGTGAGAAAAATTCATAGGTGTCATCCATACTTTCTATGGCTTCCTCCTCATTACTTCCGATAGGCACAAAAACATCCGGAATAATTCCGCCACCACCATAGACCACTTTCCCTTTCGGGGTTCTGAATTTTAAAGAGTCCGCAACTTTAATACTGTCCACCGAAACCAACTCCCCGCTACTGTAGCGATTCATGAATTCATGGTAGTAATCTTTATGGCCTTTTTTATAGGATTTTTGAATGGAACGTCCTGTAGGAGTATAGTAACGGGAAACCGTCAGCCGCACGGCAGAGCCATCTCCTAAATCCATTTCACGTTGTACCAAACCTTTTCCAAAGGAACGTCTTCCCACTATGGTGCCAATATCGTTGTCTTGCAATGCCCCGGCAATGATTTCACTCGCCGATGCAGAACGCTCGTTGATAAGCACGTACACAGGTTTGTCTTCAAAATCACCCTTATCCGTAGCATATGCTTTCTTGATTCTTCCCTTTTTGTTTTTCGTGTAGAGAATCAATTTGTCTTCTTCCAAGAATTCATCTGCCAGCTTTTCAGCAATTCCCAAATACCCTCCAGGATTATCTCTAAGGTCCAGCACCAACTTTGCAGCACCCCTTAATTTTAGTTTCCGAATGGCGTCTTTGAATTCTTTAAAAGTTGATTCCGCAAAGCGATTGATTTTGATATAACCCATATCACGGGTCAACATATAATAGGCTTCAACACTTTTGATGGGTACTTTATCGCGTCGAACCGAAACTCGAAACCTTCTATTTTCGGATTTACGGTACACGTTCAGTTCCACTTTGGTTCCAGATTTTCCTTTCAATTTTGAAACCACCTCACTATTTGGAATTCGTTTTCCGAAAAGTGTATCCTTGTTTGCTGCGAGAATTCTATCCCCAGGTTTGATTCCAGCAATATGGCTAGGGCCGTTTTTGATGGTCCTTATCACGGTTATGGTGTCGCGATACATGTAAAAGCTGATGCCAATACCCACGAAATCCCCTTTCATGCTCTCGGAAACTTCTTCCATCTCACTTTTGGGAATGTAAACCGAGTGGGGGTCAAGTTTCCCCAAAATGTTGTTTACGGTAACATCTACGATGCTATCGGTATCTATTTCATCAACATATTCGTAGTCGATATAATCAATAAGCCGATTGAGCTTATCTTTTTTGGAATTCGTGGAAAAGAGCTTCTCGGGCGTGTCATCAAAATGCAGCTTGCCACCAATAAAAATCCCAACTGCTACCGCAAGGGCAAGAAGTGTCGGCCATATGTAGTTGTACTTCTTATCCATGAACTTTGTTCGTCATACCATTTCTTCCAAAATTGGGAGATGTTCAATCTCCACTCCAGCGCGTTCCAAAAAACGAAGTCCTGAGTCGTCTTTGTAGGGCGTTTGGTATACAACACGTTTTATGCCAGACTGGTGAATCAGTTTACTGCATTCCCGGCAAGGAGATAAGGTAATATATAGGGTGGCCCCTTCGCAAGATTGGGTGGAAGAAGCTACTTTCAGGATGGCATTGGCTTCGGCATGGAGCACATACCATTTGGTGTAGCCTTCCTCATCTTCGCAATAATTTTCAAAACCAGTAGGGGTTCCGTTATAACCGTCTGAGATGATCATTCGGTCTTTCACGATGATAGCACCAACTTGTTTTCGTTTGCAATGGGAAAGCTTACCCCACTCCCGAGCCATTCGTAAATAGGCTCGATCGTATTTCTCCTGTTTTGTTCCGTTCATGCCTTGGGGCTATTGTACATAATCTAAGATACCTGCTTTGGTGGTATCCTACAACCTTATTCGATGAAATTTAACGTAGTCCCTAATTGGGAAACGTATCAATCAGTAAGGGTATTGTGATGATAATGACCAAAGCGGAAAGTCCAAGTATCACGTAGGATGGTTTTAACTTCAAAACCTTTGTCAACACAAACGACAAGGCCAATAGTGCCAAAATCACCGTTACTTGAGAGACTTCAATGCCAGCTGCGAAACCCAAAAGGGGTATAATCTTGTCCTCTTCCTCGGCCATCATCATTTTAAAATAGTTGGAAAATCCAAAGCCGTGAACAAATCCGAAAAAAGCAGTGGCTAGTCCGTGAAGGTAAAGGCTAGTATGCATTGAACCCTTTTTGACATAAATGCCATTGAAAAGCGCGGTCAATAAAATGGTTACTGGAATCAAGAATTCAATCAATCCTACATCAACGGTAAATACCTCATAGACGGATAAGGCCAACGACAGGCAATGTGCTACGGTAAAAATGGTCGCCAGCACCAAAACACTTTTCCATTCCTTAAAGGAAAACGGAATGGCCAGCGCGGCTAAAAAAAGAATATGGTCATAAGCGTTGGGGTCGAGTACATGCTTTAAACCCAGTTCAAGGTAGAACCAAAACTGCTCCATATATCAATAGGTTAGGTGAAGAAGCTCAAGTTACGGAATCCCGCGCTCCTTTTGGATGGTTTCATACGCCTTTTGCACTTCTTTAAACTTTTCTTCTGCTCCTTTTTTGATGGCTTCGTTTTCAGTTATGACGCGGTCTGGATGATACTTCTTTGCCATAGTACGATAGGCTTTTTTTATCTCATCATTTGAAGCAGATTTTTCAACTTCCAAAATTTTATAGGCATTGTCGGCAGATTTGACGAACATCGCCATGATGCTGTCAAAGTCACTTTTGGATATCCGCAAGTACCCCGCAATTTCTCGAAGTTTACTGGTTTCCGCTTGGCTTACTTGGCCATCTGCCTGAGCAATTCCAAACAAAAAGTGCAGCAACTGCAAGCGAACTTCATATCGCGTACGCTGCGCCATAAAAGTAGAAATGCGAGCCGCTGAAATCTCTCTTTTCTTAATGACATCATTGAACGTTCGAAAAATAGCATTAGCCCTTTCTTTGCCATAGGTTGACAAAAAATACTGCCGTACGTAATCAAGTTCTCTTTGACTCACCTGACCATCCGCCTTGATAACAATGGAACAGAGGGACAAAAGATTTAGCTCAAAATCTGCTGGGGAAACTTCTTGCCGCCCTAAGTCGCGAAAAATGGTTCTCCCTGAAGAGCCACTTTCCCGATAACCATCAACCAAGCTGCCTACAACAAAACCCAAGAGTGCACCCGGTAGTCGCAAAAACAGATAACCCAAAAAGGCGGCAAACCATTTAATCATAGAAAAAAGAAAACAAAGATAATCCATTAACAGCCATAATCTTTCGGTCAGGTTTGAGTCTAAAAAAAAGAGACAAAAGCAGTATCTTTGGCATCTAAATAAAGAATGACTATGTATCCCGAAGAATTAGTAAAACCTATGAGAGCGGATTTGGCAACAGCTGGATTCGAAGAACTATATACTGGAGCGGCGGTTGAAGATGCCCTTAAAAAAGAAGGTACGACCTTGGTCGTAGTGAATTCAGTTTGCGGTTGTGCTGCAGCCAATGCGCGCCCTGGAGCGAAGTTAAGCCTGCAAAACAGCAAAACTCCGAACCATTTGGTGACCGTTTTTGCCGGAGTTGATACGGAAGCAGTAGATGTAGCCAGAAACCATATGGTTCCTTTTCCTCCTTCTTCGCCAAGTATGGCCCTTTTCAAAGATGGAGAGTTGGTTCACATGATTGAACGCCATCATATCGAAGGAAGACCAGCAGAGCTAATCGCTGAAAACTTGATGGAAGCATACAACGAACACTGTTAGACATCGATAAAATCGAAAAAGATAAAACCACCCTTTCGGTGGTTTTTTTATTTTTACCCAAACCCTTTGTTCAGTTTTTTTGACCGTGACCAAAATACTTGCATACCCCCTTACCATCCTCTTTTTTATTGTTTTCGGATTGACCTTGCTGGTGTTTCATCCCATACAGTGGTTTTTGTTCAATGTTTTCGGATACCAAGCCCATAAAAAAAGTGTGGATTGGCTCAACTGGAGTATCTTGAGATGTACCAATTTTTTGGGAACGCGATACACCTTTACCAACACCCACGATATTCCAACCAACGTTCCGCTGATTATTGTTTCGAACCATCAAAGCATGTACGACATTCCCCCCATCATCTGGTACATGCAAAAGCACCATCCGAAATTCGTGAGTAAAATAGAGTTAGGGAAAGGCCTTCCCAGTGTTTCGTACAACCTCAGGCATGGCGGTTCGGTACTTATTGATAGAAAAGACCCGAAACAATCCATAGAACAACTCAAAAAATTGGGCAACTACATCCAAGAGCACAACCGCTCTGCGGTTATATTTCCGGAAGGTACCCGAAGCCGAACCGGGGAACCCAAGAAATTCTACACTACCGGACTGAAAGTATTGTTGGCAGAAGCGCCAAACGCTCTAATTGTCCCTATAAGCATAAACAACTCATGGAAATTATTGAAATATGGCAAGTTTCCCATGGGCGTGGGAGCACATTTAAAATTCAAAGTACATGAGCCAATCCCCAATTCAGGGGATGCCGAACAGCTTATTTCTGATTTACAGACCATAATCCATAAAGGCGTACAGCAAACATGACCCCATCTTCGGAACAGCTTATTGAAGCCACGAAAAAATTTGTCAAAGAAACCTTGTCTGGTGCCGAGGGTGGACACGATTGGTTTCATACGCAACGGGTGTATCGTTTGGCACATCGTTTGGCCAAAGAAGAAAAAGCAGATGAAGTAGTGGTACAACTCGCTGCCCTACTACACGATATTGCTGACGCAAAATTTCATAATGGGGACGAAACCCTAGGGCCGAAAATCGCAGCAGGCTTTTTAGCGGAAAAACAGGTCGATGAGGCCATCATAACCCATGTTTGCGATATTATCCGGCACATGTCTTTCAAAAATTCTTTGGATGGCAAGGCTCCATTGGATTCTAACGAACTTCGTGTCGTTCAAGATGCCGACCGTTTGGATGCTATCGGGGCTATTGGAATTGCCCGAACCTTCAATTACGGTGGCTTTAAAAACCGGTCCATGTATGATCCTGATATTCCGCCGAACCTAAATATGAGCAAGGCGGAATATAAAAAGTCCAACGCCCCAACGATTAATCACTTTTACGAAAAGCTCCTGTTGTTGAAGGATCAAATGCATACGGCAACCGCAAAAAAAATCGCAGCCAAACGCCATGATTACATGCTTTCTTTTTTGGACCAGTTTTATGCAGAATGGGATAGCGAGGACTAGGAGCAACTTACGCCGTTTTTCGTATCTTCAAAGACTGCTAAACCAATTCACATGCAACGGAGAACATTTTTGAAAAATACGGCAAAAGCCACAACTGCTTTTAGTATCGTACCTAGCTTTGTGCTAGGCAAACAACACACTGCCCCCAGTGACACTTTATACGTAGCCGCTTTTGGTGTTGGAGGAAGGGGACGAGGTGTTATTGATGGCCTTGCCGGCACTCAAAAAGTGAAATTCGTTGCGTTTTGTGATGTAGATGAACGCCGCGCAGCAACTACCTACGAGGCGTATCCAGGTGTAAAACAATTCAAGGATTTTAGAAAAGTGTATGACCAGCATCTTTCTGATATTGATGCTGTGATGGTGGCAACACCAGACCATACCCATGCTTCCATCGCGTTGCCCTTCATGCGTGCCAAAAAACATGCTTACGTTGAAAAACCTTTGACCCATAACATTCACGAAGCCCGTTTGATGACGAAAGTCGCCAAGGAAAATGGCATTGTGACCCAAATGGGTAATCAAGGAGCTTCCAGTGATGATAGCCGCATCGCACGAGAATGGGTAGAATCTGGAATTATTGGAAAAGTACATACCGTGGATTGTTGGACCAACCGTCCTGTTTGGCCGCAAGGCGTGCCTGTTCCGGTAAAAAAGGAAAGAGTTCCTAAAGGATTGGATTGGGATTTATGGTTGGGCCCGGCCAAAATGAGAGATTACAATGCCGCCTACTTACCTTTTAAATGGAGAGGTTGGTGGGATTTTGGTACCGGTGCTCTAGGTGATATGGGCTGCCATATTATGGAAACCCCTTTTAGCGTTTTGGATTTAGGGTATCCTACCGAAGCAGAGGCCAGTTGTACGACCGTTTGGGTAGGTGACTTCATCGAAGCAGATTACAGCCCTTCTTGTCCTCCTTCGTCTAAAATCCATTTGAAATTCGAGCATCCTGAACATGGAGACATCGCTTTGAATTGGTTCGACGGCGGTATCAAACCCAACCTCCCAGATGAACTGAAAGATGATGAAACCATCGGAGATACGGGTGGCGGTTCTATCATCTACGGTGATAAAGGAACCCTAATTTGTGATACGTATTCCAGAAATGCGCGTTTGATTCCGTCAGAGGTAATGGAATTGTATAAATCGCCTGCTCCGAAATATCCGCGTGTCCCGGGAGCTATGGATGGACACATTGCCAACTTTGTGGATTGCTGTATTAACGGCGGTACGACCTCTTCAGATTTCGCACGTTCCGGTCCTTTGACCGAGACCGTACTTATGGGGAATCTAGCCGTGAAAGCTTATCAATACAAAGTATTGCAAGAAGGCAAGCAAATCGGAGATTGGGCACCTTATGATTATCCGGGAAGACGAAAATTGCTTTGGGATGGTGAAAACATGAAAATCACTAACTATGACAAGGCAAACGAGTGGGTTACCCGTGAATATCGCCCTGGTTGGGAATTGGGTTAGGCTCTAATTCAACTTCGTTTGAAGATACTGTTTGACCAATTCGTTTTCGGTCAAATCAATGGCTTTTTGCAGAGTACTTTCGTAAGAGGTCTTTTGTAAGGTTTTGAGCAGGTCTGCTTTGATAGCGTAAAACAGGCTGGTATCGGTAAAGTCCGTCTTTTTGGTGAGTTCATTCAAGGCTTTCAAAGCTTTTTCTGCACCATGGACTTTTTCAAAGGGAACAATCCGATTGAGCGCAATCATGGGTGAAAATTGCTGCTTCAACTGGTAGTCGTACAATTGAAGAATATTTTTCCAATCGGTTTCTTCAAAACGTTTCGCG